>JBBRYK010000014.1:0-48324 GCA_038237665.1 Gaiellales bacterium
CCCCTCTGCGCGCTCGGGGGGGGGGGGGTGGTGGTGGGGGCGGGGGGTTGCTCCTCCTGGTTTTTCCCCCCCGCCGTCGGGGCCCACCCCCCCGGGGTGGCTGGTCTGCCCACGGCTCTGCGTCAAGAAAGTGTGACGTTCGTTCCACAGGCTGTTTGGCGGCTTTTTCGACGCTAGCGTCGGTCGGGTGGCCCGGGTTCCCCGCTTCCTACTTCCTGACGGCATCTACCACGTGTGCACGCGCGGAGTGGACGGCTGCTGGATCTACCGGGACGATCTCGACCGGTTGTACTTCCTCGCTCTGCTCGGAATCGCAGTGCGCCGCTACCGGTGGCGGGTGCACTGCTTTTGCCTGATGGGCAACCATTACCACCTCGTCGTCGAGTGCAACCGGACGGAGCTTTCCGCCGGGATGCAGCTGCTGAACGGCCGCTATGCGCAGGCGTTCAACGAGAAGCACGGGCGCAAGGGGCACCTCTTCGGCGACCGTTTCCACTCGACCCTGATCGAAGGCGAGGAGCAACTTGCGAACACGATCGCCTACGTGCTCGACAACCCCGTCCGCGCAGGGCTCTGCGACCACCCGGACGAGTGGCGCTGGAGTGGCATCCGCGGAGACCGGCCGAGCGCTACGCGGGCGTCAGCTCCCGTTCGAGATCGGGCGAGTAGTCCCCGGAGCGCGCCAGGCTGTTCAGCTTCGCCCGGTGAAGGTAGGCCTCCTGGGCGGCGGGGACGTTCGCCGGTTCGCCGGCCCACGCCTTCAGCGCAGGCGCCTGCAGCGCCCGCCCGTATGAGAACGAAAGCTCCCAGGGATGGTCGCCGAGAGCATTCATCGCATTCAGGTGCGCCGTCGCGTCCTCGTCCGACTGGCCACCCGAGAGGAACACGATCCCGGGCACCGCCGCGGGGACGCGCCGGCGAAGGCAGCGCACGGTCAGCTGCGCGACTTCATCTACGCCTGCACGCTCGGCGGCCTCGTAACCGGAGAGGACCATGTTCGTCTTCAGGAGCATCCCCTCGAGCTCCACCCGCTGGTCGTGGAGCTCGGTGAAGACGGCGTTCAGCATCCGCGAGGTGACGTCGTAGCTGCGCTCGATCGAGTGGTCGCCGTCCATGAGGGCCTCCGGCTCGACGATCGGAACGAGGCCGGCCTCCTGTGAAAGCCCGGCGAAGCGCGCGAGTGCGTGCGCGTTCGTCCAGAGGCAGTACTCGCTCGGGATTCCCGGGCCGATGGTGATCACGGCGCGCCACTTCGTGAAGCGTGCCCCGAGGTCGTAGTACACGGCAAGGCGCTCGCGGAGGCCGTCGAGGCCCTCGGTGATCGTTTCACCGGGCGCATTGGTCAGGGGCTTCGCGCCCTTGTCGACCTTGATGCCGGGGATGATCCCCTGCTGCTCGAGGAGCCTCGGGAACGGCGTGCCATCCGCGGAGCTTTGCCGGATCGTCTCGTCGTACAGGATCACGCCGCTGATGTAGGCGGCCGCGTCCTTCGCCGTGAACAGAAGATCGCGGTAGGCGCGTCTGTTCTCCTCTGTCGACTCGACTCCGATCGACTCGAATCGCTTCTTGATCGTCCCGTCGCTCTCGTCGGCCGCGAGGATTCCCTTGTCGGGCGCGACGAGCGCCCGCGCGATCGCTTCCAGGTCTTGTGTCATCGATGCCTCCTACGCGCTCTGTTTCGTTGCAAAGGATTATCGCCGTTTTGACAGATTCGACGCCTTGACCCTAGGCGTCAGGATCGGAGGCGGCGCCCGCGAGGAGCTCGCGCACGCGGCGGAGCTCCTCCGGTGAGGCGGGGACGATCCGGCCTTCGCTGACGAACCAGGCCGGATGGATCTCCCGCCACCCGTGCGCCGTGTCGTTGACCCAGGGCCCGACGACGATGACGTGAGCGCCCACATCCGGCACGGCGACGAGGCTCCGATCCTGCGGGATGATCTCGACGACGAGGTCGCCGTCAACCCGGTCATTCCCGCCCGAGAGGAGGCTCGCATCCTCCTCGTCGAGCCGCAGGTTGAGATGGACGTCTCCATCGAAGCGCTCGAACGTGACGCGTTCCACGATGCCTGCCGCCACCCGGCAGCTGCCTCTCAGCTCGAGGCGACTGGGATGATAGACGCCGACCAGGGGATCGCCGAGCCGGCAGTAGGGCGACGGAGGCGGGCCGGTAGAGCGCCTTAGGGAACAGCCGGCTGCGAGGATCGAGGAGACGAGCGCCAAGCCGAAGACGGTTCGCAGGAGGCGTGAGCGCACCCGGCCAGCGTGCGTGGACCCACGGCCGAGCGATAGCCGCCGCGGAAGACCTGCTTCTGCGGGCCCTGTCTAACGGGAGCGTGACTCTTCAGCAGCAGCCCGCGGACTCTTGCGCGCAAACGCGATCAGCCAGATCGCAAGCAGGAGTAGGCCGGCAACCCCGACGGGGACACCCACCCACGGGATGATGAAGAGAAAGACGACCCCGACGATTACCGCTCCCAGTGCTATGGTGAGCATGTCGCGCTGATTCCCGGTTTCGACGCAGCCAAACATGGCGGGCGGAGGAGCGACGCAAGCGGACGACGGGGGTCGAACCCGCGACCTTCGGCTTGGGAAGCCGACGCTCTACCAGCTGAGCTACGTCCGCGCGCGGCGCATTCTAGCCCTGAGCCCGTTCGGCCGGCCGATTCCGCGGCCGCCGTTTCGAGCCGCGAAACGAGCCATTGCGGCCACGTCTTGGGTCTGTCCCCTGACGTGGCCGTTGCGAACGTGTCCGGCTGCCGGAAATGCCCTGCGTAAGCGATTTCTGCGTCGAGCGCCGCGCGGCGGGCCTGTCGGCGGGCCTGTCCAGTTCGGGAACTGCGGCGCAGGCTGCGCCCGGCTGCAGCCGGGCGCAGCCGGGGCGGGCATACTCCCGGGGTGCTGGCCGCCAGGACGGCAGCGCCCGAAGGCTCGTTTCGCAATCGGATCGCCTCGCTCTCGCTTGCGACGCGTGCGTTTGCTGCGAGTCTCGTGCTGGCCGCGATCGTCGCGGCCGTGTTTGCCGTGCTCGTCCTCGCCTCGTCGAACCTACGCGCTGCGACGAAGCGCGAGGCGAGGGCAAAGGACGTCACGGTCGAGACGCTCGGGCTCGAGAAGCTCGTCCTCGATATCGAGACCGGCGTTCGCGGCTTCGTGCTCACCGACAACGAGCGCTTCCTCGAGTCGTACCGCCAGGCGCGCCGGAACCTCCCGGCCCAGCTCGCCACCCTCCGCCGGCTGGCTGCGTCGAGCCCGGGGCAGGCGCAGCGCGCGCGTGCGCTCGAGGACGAGATCAACGCCTACATCAGCGACTACGCTGCGCCGCTGATCCAGATCGCGCGCGAAAACCCGCCTGCGGCCCGGGCTCCGCTCGCCTTCGTCGAGGGTAAGCGCCGCCTCGACCTGATCCGCGGGCGGTTCACGGACTTCCTGAAGGCCGAGGACACGGAGGCGACAGCGAGCGCAAACGCCGCGAACCGCCGCGCGCAGCACGCGATCGGCCTCGGTATCGGCGGGCTCGTCCTCTCGGCGGGGCTGATCGTCGGCTTCGGGCTCTACCTCGCTCGCTCGATCCGCCGCCCGCTGGAAGAAGTGGCCCAGGGCGCCGGGAGGATCGCTGCAGGCGATCTCTCGCTGCGCCTCGACGAGGAGGGGCCCGGCGAGATCGGTGCGCTGACCAGAAGCTTCAACGTCATGGCCGAGGGCCTGCAGAGAAACCGCAGCGAGCTGGAGGCGCAGAACAAGAAGCTGCGCGAGAGCGAGCGGCTGAAGTCGGAGCTAGTCAGCATCGTCTCGCACGAGCTCCGCACTCCGCTGACGAGCGTGCTCGGCTTCACGTCCATGCTGGTGCACCGCGACGACGTGGACGAGGCGAGCCGCCGCCAGTACCTGGAGATCGTCGACTCGCAAACGCGCCGGCTCAGTGCTCTCGTCGACCGCTTTCTCGACCTCCAGCGGATCGAAGAGGGGCGACTCGAGCTCGCGTCGGAGCCCGTTGATCTCGCGGTGATCCTGCGTGAGCAGGGCCTCCTGTACGTCGGCCCGAGCGAGCGCCACCGGCTGCGCGTCCGCCTGGAGGACGAGCCGCTCGAGGTCGTGGGCGATCCGGAGCGGCTCTCCCAGGTCGTCGGGAACCTGCTCTCGAATGCGGTCAAGTACTCACCTGACGGCGGCGACGTCGAGATCGACGCCGCGCGGCACGACGGGTTCGTGCGCGTCCACGTGCGCGATCAGGGGATCGGCATACCCGAGTCGCACCGGCCGAAGATCTTCACGAAGTTTCACCGCGGCGATGCCGGCGCGACAGGCATCTCGGGGACAGGTCTGGGTCTCGCGATCACGCGGGACGTGGTGGAAGCGCACGGAGGGCGAATCGACTTCGTCAGCACGCCCGGGAAAGGCTCGACGTTCTGGTTCGAGCTCCCCGTGGGCGACGGCGAGGCTCCTGGTGAAGAAATGAGGGGGGGATGATGAGACGAACGCTGATCTGCGCCCTGACGGGCGCTGTCGTAGTCGCTGGGACGGCCGCCGCGGCGCGGGGGCTCAGCGGCCCGGGCACGATCCGGATCACGAGCCGCGAGGTGGCGAACACCCGCGTCGACGTCGGCAACAAAGGGCTCTCGGCAGGCGATCTGGACATCATCCGGGAGCGGCTCTTCAACACCCGGATCACGCCCAAGGCGATCGGCCATGCCGAACTCGTCTGCACGTACACGATCAAGACGTCGCGTAGCTGCCAGGGCACGTTCTTTCTCCCCAAGGGGAAGATCGTCGTCGGCGGGCCGATCTATTTCCACCAGCTCTACGAGCTGGCCGTGATCGGAGGGACCGGCCTGTACGACAACGTCCGCGGCTCGGTCACCGTCACCGCGACCTCCTCGAAGCCCCGACGCGAGGTGATCGTGTTCAGGCTGACGGTCTAGGAGGACTTGGCCATGCCTCGGCCAGGCGCCTCCTGGTCTCGTCGAGATGCTCGGGCAGCACCTTCACGTCGGCGAGTACCGGCATGAAGCTCGTGTCGCCGGCCCAGCGCGGAACGACGTGCAGATGCACGTGCCCGGGCAGTCCGGCACCGGCGATCCTGCCCAGGTTCCAGCCCAGGTTGTAGCCCTGGGGTGCATACGTCTGGGCGAGCGCGCCGATCCCTTGTGAGGCCAGCCGGTGCACCTCGAGCACCTCGTCGTCGCCGAGCTCGGTGAACTCACCCTCATGGCGATTCGGCGCGACGAGCAGATGGCCCGACGCATACGGGAACCTGTTCAGGACCACGAACGCCCGCTCGCCGCGGTGGACGACGAGAGCCTCGTCGTCACTCGCGTCGAGTGCGGCGCAGAGGAAGCAGCCCTCGGCCTCGTCCGCCGACTGGATGTACTCCAGGCGCCAGGGCGCCCACAGTCGCTCCGTCACGATGGGGCTTCTACCAGACGGCGGCGTTTTGGCAGGAGGACGATCGCGGCTGCTGCGGCGACGGCGAGCGTCAACCGTTCTGCGCCGCGGGCACCCGGCGCTGCCACGACGAGCCGCGCGCCCTCCAGACCGAAGAACGTGACGAAACGTCCAGACCGGCACGGCCGAATCGGCGCGGTTCCAGATCGTGAAGCGGCCGATCGACGAGAGCGTCGCCGGGTCGGCGATCAGAGACGTGCATCTCGCAGCTATCGGCACCGCGCGGCGAGCAATTTAGACCGGAAAAAACACGGAGGGCGCGGTCTCCCGCGCCCTCCGTGCAGCACCTCTACAGCGAGGGCTTACGTGCAGACCGTCGTCGAGGTATCACTCGCCGGGCCGGCCTTGTAGTAGGTCGCGTTACCGACGACCGACTTGACGCAGTACGCGGACGCGGACTTGGACAGAATCGTCACGCCCGCGCTACCCGTCCAGCCCTTGAGGGCCGTGTCGTAGGTGGCCTGGAGGCTCGTTGCTCCCGAGCCACCGATGGTCATGCCCGTGTAGCCGTTGTTGTCGGCGTTGTACGCCTCAACAGCAGGCACCATCGCGCGGATGTTCGCCTGGGCCGCCGAGTTGTTCGCCCGATCCTTGAACTTCAGATAGGCGGGCACGGCGATCGCCAGGAGAATCCCGAGGATGATGATAACGATCAGCATTTCGATGAGCGTGAAACCCTTTTCGCTCTCGATGCGCTTCCTCAACTTCGTAATCACGCTGGTACTCCTTTTCCGAGGGGATGCGATTACTGCTCAAGGGATCGACGGCTGCACGAAAAAAGGACACCCCCCGATCAGGGGGTGTCCTTTAAGGCCGATGAATAGGCGTTTTAGGTGCAGGCGACCGTGGAGCTGTCGCTGGCGGGGCCGTTCTTGTAATAGGTCTGGTTTCCCGCGACGGACTTGATGCAATAGGTAGGCCGGAACCGCGATCGCAAGGAGAATCCCGAGGATGATGATCACGATCAGCATTTCGATGAGCGTGAAGCCCTTCTCGCCCTCGATGCGCTGGTGGAGTTTCTTGAACAACGTGGTCTCCCTTCGGGATGAATGCACTGCCCGAGCGGAGTAAACGGGTTCCGCTCGGCCGTGCGTGACCCTCGTTCGAGGCAAGCCGTGTCACCCGGTCAGGGCAGCAACCGAGTGCGACCAGGCTCAGAGCCAGCGCTTGAAGCGGAAAAACGCGATCAGGCCGGCGATCGTGACCACCATCATCCCGATGATCACCCAGAAGGCCTCCGCCGTCCCGAACCCCGGAAAGTCGACGTTCATGCCGAAGATGCCGGAGATCAGGGTCAGGGGCAGGAGGATCACGCTGACGACGGTGAGGACGCGCAGGACGTCGTTCTGCTTGTGCGAGATCACCGACTCGTTCGTGTCCTCGAGCGCCTCCACGACCTCCTTGTAGTTGTCGAGCAGGTCCCAGATCCGCTCGGCCGCATCGACGATGTCGTCGAAGTAGAGCTCCAGTTCCTCGGGCAGGAACCGTTCGACGTGCCGCTCGAGCAGGCGCAGCGTGGAGCGCTCGGGCTTGATGATCTTGCGGAACGAGATGATCTCCTGCTTGACGTTGGAGATGTCGCGGACGACCTCCTCCGATCGTCCCTCGAACATCTCGTCCTCGATCGTGTCGAGCTTGTGACCGATCTTGTCGAGGATCGGGAAGCAGTAGTCGAACAGGTCGTCGAGGACGTGGTAGAGGAGGTACCCCGATCCTTTGCCGAAGAGGCTCTCCCGCAGCGCCTCGTCGTCCTCGCAGCGGCGGAAGAGGCGGGTGACGGGCAGCAGCTCGACGTTCGGCAGCGTGATCAGGAAGTCGGGGCCGAGGAAGACATCCAGCTCGGCCGCGTTCAGCCGCTGCACCGCCTTGTCGTAGAACGGGAAGTGCAGGACGACGAAGAGGTACTCGGGGTAGTCGTCGATCTTGGGGCGCTGACGCTTCGAGAGCACGTCCTCGAGGTCGAGGGGGTGCCAGCCGAAGTGTTCGGCGAGCGCGGCAGCCTCGCTCGCAGTCGGCGAGTTGAGCTGAACCCAGGTGAGGCCGTTGGCGGTTAGCTCAGCGACGCGCGGCTCGGCGCGCACGGCGACCTCGGCCCGCTGGCCGCGTGTCCGCGTGCGCTTGATGCGTGGCAGGCTTGGCATCGGTACTGAGAGGGTCGTCGAGTCGCATCGCCGAGTTCGCCATTCTAGCCCTCACGCCTGCTCCGCCCGGGGTGCGACGGGCCGTTGCCGGGAGGGCGCGCTCGAGCCCGAGAGCCGCAATGGAGGCGAGAACGAGCACACCCGCGGCGATCAGCCAGAGCGCCGTCGGGGAAAACGCGAGGAGGTAGCCCGCCGCCGCAGGGCCGGCCGAGAACGCGACCTGCCAGGAGAAGGCCGACGCGGCCATGTAGCGGCCGATCAGACGGTGGTCGGCGAGGTCGGTGACGAGTGGAGCCTGGACGGCGCCGTGCAGGCACTCGCCCAGCCCGAACAAGGCGAACATGGCTGCGAACGCGATCGTGGCGCTCGAGCCGGTGAGTGACGTGCCGATCACGGGAACGACCAACCACGAGACGGCCCAGACGAGGCCCACTCCGGCCATCGTCCGCATGCGGCGGCGCCCTTCGTTCCACTTCGCCACGGGCAGTTGCACGAGGACGATCAGCAGCGTGTTGACGAGGAAGATCCAGCCGATCCCGTGCTCGGTGACGCCGGCCTGGTTCTTGGCGTAGGCCGGAAACACCTCGATCAGGCTCATTCCGGCGGCGATCAGGACGAAGTTGAGCGCGAGCACTCCCATGAAGACCCGATTCCGCAGGATCGACCTGTAGCCGCCCGGCCGCTCGCCGTCGCCCGCCTCGAGCCGCGGCGGATCCGGGACGAAGAGCAGGACGCCGGCGTACAGCACGAAGGTGAGCGCGTCGGCGAGGAAGAGGATCGTGAACGTGTGCGGGCGGGTCGTGACCGCGATGAAGCCTCCGCTCATCGCGCCCAGGCCGATTCCCAGGTTCATCATGATCCGCTGCATCGCAAACGCCGAATGGCGGCGTTCGGCCGGCGCGAGCCCCGCGATCAGCGACGACTGGGCGGGCCAGAACGTTGCGTTGCCGATACCGGCAACAGCACTGGCCAGGAAGCCCTGCCACGGATGGTGGACCCAGGGGTAGGACCCGTAGCCGAGCGTCATCAGCGCGAGCGCAAGCCCGAGCACGCGCCGCCCTCCGATTCGGTCGACCAGAGGCCCGGCGATGGGACCGGCAAGCAGCCCGACCGTGCTGTTCGTGGCCACGATCAACCCCGTCAGGCCGAGCGGGATCCCGCGGACGTTGTGCAGGTAGATGAAGAGGAACGGGTAGGCGAGCCCGTTGCCGAAGGCGTTGAGAAGCCCGCCGAGCTGCAGCGTCTGCACCGAACGCGGCAGGCCGGGGTTGAGACTCCTCACATACGCGCCGACGGACACGCCGCCTGAGCCTAGCTTTGGCCCCCGTCTCTTCGGGCGCGGGCTCCGCGGCCGACCGGGCAGGCCAGCGTCGAGCCGTCACACGTCCAGTAGTCACAGAGCCGGCAAATGTGCTGAAGGTCCTCGAAGTCGGCGGGAAGCGGCTCGAGGAGCCGCTCGAGCAGGCCGGTGAGCGAGGTTCGCTCGGCCTCGGTCAGCGGGGCGAGCAGGTCCCGGAGAACCGTCTCACGCCGGTCGAAGGTGAGCCGTGCGTGCCGCCGACCAACGGCTGTGAGCTCGATCGCGGCGACCCGGCCGTCCGCGGCCTGGGTGCGACGCACGAGCCCGTCCGCTTCCAGGCGGTCGACCAGCCGCACCCCGCTGGAGTGCGTGAGGCCGACAGCCCTGCGCAGCCGGTCGATCGAGATGCCGGGAAAGGCGAGGAGCGTCGTCAGCGCGGCCGGGGCTGCGGCGCCGTGGCCGGCCGCCTTCGAGGCCGCCACACGCTGCGCATCCGCGGCGACGAGCGCGAACGCGCCCGCGAGGTCCAGTACGGCCATGAGCGCGTGCTGGCCTTCGTGCGTCCCGGCGGCCCGCGGTTCCGGCTGGTCTCGACGCCCGGAAAGGGTCCGCTCGGCGTCACGCCCGGGCCCGACGGGCGAATCTGGGTGACGCTGGCCGACGCCTCGGAGCTCCTCGCCTTTCAACCCGCGGGCCCGGCGACGACCTACACGAGCGCCTCGTTCGCGAACCCCCACACGATCAGCTTCGATCCCGCCGGTCGCCTGTGGACCACGCAGTACTCGGACCAGATTCTCGGCTTCGACGTCGACGCGTTCGCTGCGGCCGGTAGCGTCACGCCGTCGACCGTCATCCGCAATCCCTGACGAAGCTTTTCCTGCTCGATCCCGAGCTGGTCTTTCTGAACCACGGCTCCTTCGGGGCCTGTCCCCGGCCCGTGTTCGAGGCCTATCAGGCCTGGCAGCGTGATCTCGAGCGAAGCCCGGTCGAATTCCTCGGCAGACGCTTCGAAGGGCTGCTGGACGCGGCAAGGCTCGAGCTCTCGGGGCTCGTCGGTGGGAAGCCCGGCGACCTCCTCTTCTTCCCGAACGCCACGGCCGCGGTCAACGCAGTCGCCCGCTCCTTGCCGCTCGAGCCGGGCGACGAGATCCTCAGCACCGACCACGAGTACGGAGCCGTCGACCTGACCTGGCAGTTCGTGGCCGCGAAGACGGGTGCGCGGTACATCCGGCAGCCCGTGCCCGTTCCGCTCGGCTCGGCCGAGGAGGTCGTCGACGCCGTGTGGGCCGGGGCGGGCCCCCGGACACGCGTGCTCTCGCTGAGTCACATCACGTCGAGGACGGCGCTTCGCTTTCCGGTCGAGGCGCTCTGCCGGCGTGCGCGCGAGGCCGGGATCCTGTCGATCGTCGACGGAGCGCACGCCGTCGCGCAGATTCCACTGGACGTGGAGGCGGTCGGGGCGGACTTCTACGCCGGAAACTGCCACAAGTGGCTGTGCGCGCCGAAGGGCGCCGGCTTCCTCTGGACTCGGCCCGAGCAACAGGAGTGGATGGAGCCGGGGATCGTCACGTGGGGCTACGAGCCCGGCCAGCGCTTCGCCGAGCGGCGCCACTGGCAGGGCACCCGAGATCCCTCGGCGTATCTGTCCGTTCCGGCCGCGATCGACTTCCAGCGCGAGCACGGCTGGGACGAGGTGCGAAGGCGCTCCTATGAGCTCGTCGATCGGGCACGGACGGCGGTAGCCGGCTGGGGCGGCCTCGAGCCGCTCTCGAGCCACCTTCTGCAGATGGCGAGCATCCCGCTCCCTCCCTGCGAGGTCGACGAGGTGCAGCGGCGCCTCTTCGCCGAGCATCGGATCGAGGTGCCCGTCTGGGAGTGGAACGGAATGCCGTTCGTCCGCATCTCCGTCCAGGGCTACAACACGGACGAGGACGTCGCCGCGCTGATCGCCGCCCTGCCGAAGGCGTTCTAGGGGTCGGCCGGGCTCACGATCCAACCCTAACGATGGGCCGGGGGAACGGATTCCCGCACGACGCATTCGCCTAGGACTGCGCGACTCGAGAGGTTTCTCGGAGAGGAAACCGAAGTTCGTCGGCGTCCATGCGCCCGGCAGGAATCGAACCTGCGACCTCGCGCTCCGGAGGCGCGCGCTCTATCCCCTGAGCTACGGGCGCTCGGGACGACCAGTGTAACCGGAGCCGTCTCCGTCTCTGAGATCGTCTCCGAGACCGTCCTCGGAGACGCTTGACTCTGCGAGGGCGTTTGCGGCCCGAGGGCACGTCCCGTGGGGCCACGGCCGGGGTCTGGCCCCTGACGTGTCCCGGGAGGCCGCGGCCGCTTTAGGCTAGGGCCGTGGAGGTCACCGCCCGGATCGTCAGGCTCGAGCTCGCGCAGACGTTCGTCATCTCGCGGGAGTCGCAGGACACGGCGGACGTCGTCCAGGTCGAGCTCCGGCACGCCGACCTGACCGGCTTCGGAGAAGGGGCACCGATCGACCGCTACGAGGAGACGGCGGAGTCCGCGCTCGCCTTCATCGAGGATCACGCGGGCCTGATCGGAGCCGACCCGGACGGAGATCCTCTCCACGAGATCGGTGAGGTCGCCGGTGAACAGGCCGCGAAGTCGGCGCTCGACGCGGCGCTGCACGATCTCCGAGCGAAGGGGTCGGGGCGGCCGGCCTGGCAGGCCCTCGACCTCCCGCGGAGCGGGCCGCCGACCTCGTGGACGATCTGGCTCGGTGACCCGGATGACATGGCGCGGCGTGCCGAGGCGACCGCGGGCGACGGGCGATTCCGGCGCCTGAAGCTGAAGCTCGGCGCCCGCGACGGCCTGGACGTCGAACGCGTGCGCGCGGTCCGCCAGGTCACCGACCTCCCGCTTCAGGTCGACGTGAACGAGTACTGGACGCTCGACGAGGCGCTTGAGGCCCTGCCCCAACTCGCCGACCTCGGGGTCGAATACTGCGAGCAGCCGCTCCCGGAGGGCGACCCGGGCGGTCCGGAGCTCCGCCGCCGCTCACCGCTTCCGATCTATGTCGACGAGGACTGCCACACGCTCGCCGACGTCGAGAAATGCGCGGAGTTCGCGCACGGGATCAACATCAAGCTGGCGAAGTCGGGCGGCGTCACGGAAGCCCTGCGGATGGTGCAGGCGGCCCGCGAGCGAGGGCTCGGCGTGATGGTCGGCTGCATGATCGAGTCGGGCCTCGGGATCGCCGCCGGCTGCCTCGTCTCGACCCTCTGCGACCACGTCGACCTCGACGGGAACCTGCTGATCAGACACGACCCCTGGCCCGGAGTCGAGCTCGTCGACGGTGTCCAGACCCTCTCCGACCAACCAGGCCTCGGTGTCCGAGCAGCGTCTCCTGATCCTCGCTGAGGGCAAGTCCGCCGACCCGCACTACGGGAAGACGGCGCGCGGCGTGCTTCGCTACCGCCGCGAGGACGTCGTCGCGATCCTCGACTCCGAGCGGGCCGGCGAGACGATGGAAGGACTACCCATCGTCGGCACGGTGAACGACGCGCTCTGCTTCAACCCGACGACCGCGCTCGTCGGCGTCGCCACGCAGGGGGGCCGCTTCCCGCCGGCCTGGCGCGACCTGTTGAAGAGCTGCATCGCCAAGGGCCTCGACGTCGAGAACGGCCTCCACGAGTTCATCTCCGACGACGCCGAGCTCGCCGGTCTCGCCGGACGCTACGGGGTCGAGCTGAAAGACCTGCGCAAGCCACCGGACGACCTGAACGTCCCGACCGGAGCGAATCTCGAGCTTCCCGCGCGGATCGTGCTCACCGTCGGCTCGGACTGCGCGATCGGGAAGATGACCGTCGCGCTCGAGCTCGACGCCGAGGCGAGGAGAAGGGGAATCGCCTCCGTCTTCGTGCCGACGGGGCAAACCGGGATCGCGATCGCCGGCTGGGGGATGTCGGTCGACGCGGTCGTCTCCGACTTCGTCGCCGGCGCGACGGAGCAGCTCGTCGTTGAGGGCCATCGCCGCGGCGGCGAGCTGCTGATCGTCGAGGGCCAGGGGTCGCTGACCCACCCTGCGTACTCAGGCGTGACCCTCGGGTTGATCCACGGCAGCGCACCGCACGCGTTCGTGCTGTGCCACCAGGCCGGCTCGACCGAGATCGAGGGCTACCCCGGTCATGCTCTGCCGAGCCTCGCCGATCTCGTCGAGCTGCACGAGCGGATCGCGCTCACCGCGCGTCCAGCCCGCGTGGCGGCGCTCGCGCTGAACACGGCAGGCCTGAGCGACGAGGCCGCGCGCGAGGCGATCGACGCGGCTGCGGCGGAGACCGGACTGCTGGCGACCGATCCGGTCCGTCTCGGCCCGGGGCCGCTGCTGGATGCCGTGCTCGCCGTCGTTCCGGGTTAGAATTCGCGTATCGCCCGGCTTTCAGCCGGGCGTTTGTCAGTCATGCGGCGACTGTTGACCATCAGCGCGCTCCTGGCCGCCCTTGCGGTCGCAGCTCCCGCGCTCGCGCACGCGACCGCGGGCACCGGGCCTGTCTTCGGAGTGGCGGACGACGAGGGGAAGTACGCCGACGACGGCGGCTCGAACTTCTTTCTCCTTCTCGCCGACCTCGGCATGGCATCCAACCGGATCACGGTGACCTGGGATCCGACGGACGGAAATCGCGGCCTGACGATCCGCGAGCGCGGCTTCCTCGACCGCACGGTCCCGGTTGCCGCGCTGCGGGGCATCGAAGTCGTCCTGGACGTCTACCCGCTGCGGGCGAAGGCGTTCGCGGTCGACACGAACACGCGGATCGACCTCTTCGCCCAGTACTTGAGCCTTCTGGCCCGGACGTATCCGACGGTAACCACGTTCATCGTCGGCAACGAGCCGAACCAGCCCCGTTTCCACCAACCCCAGTTCGTCCGGGCCCGCACGGGTTACCGCGCGGCTGCGGGGGCCCTCTACGAGCAAGTGTTGGCGGCAGGCTACGACGCGCTCAAGGCCGTCAACCCGAGGATCACCGTCGTCGGCCTGGGCCTCTCGCCGCGGGGCAACGACGACCCGAAAGCGAAGAACAACATCTCGCGCTCGCCCGTCCGGTTCCTCAACGATCTCGCCGCCGCGTATCGCGCCAGCGGCCGCGATCGCCCGCTGATGGACGCGCTCGGCTTCCACCCGTATCCGAACTCGAACGACGATCCGGTCTCGCGCGGGTACAGCTGGCCCAACGCAGGGATCCCGGACCTCGACCGGATCAAGCAGGCGATCTGGGACGGCTTCCACGGCACGACCCAGCCGGTGTTCGCCGAGCCGCCCCGCTTCGGCCTGCCCGAGGAGGCCGGCCCGAGCCTCGGGCTCGTCCTCGACGAGTACGGCCGGCAGGCCACGGTCATCTCGAGCGTCGCCTCGGAGTACTCGGGCAGGGAAAACGTCCGGCCGGTGTCGGAGGCCCGGCAGGCGGCCATCTACTCCTGGGTCGTCCGCCGCATCGAGTGCGACCCGGTGGTGACGGGCTTCTACTTCTTCCACCTGCTCGACGAGCGGGACCTCGACCGCTTCCAGAGCGGGCTTCTTCGCGCCGACTGGACGAAACGGCCGTCGTACGCGGCGGTCAAGCAGACGCTCGCCGACACCAACGGCCGGTGTGGGGGAGGGATTCGGATCTGGCGCCACACGACCAGCGTGATCGGCGCCGACGTCACCTTCCAGGACGACGGTCTGAACGTGCGCGCAGTCGAGGACGTGACCGCGTCGACGGGGCTCGTGCGCGCGAGCCTGAGCGGCCAGCAGATCCTCGACGCGCTCTCGGGCCGCAGGGCCTCGAGAGCCTCGGGCCCCCGGCTCGTGCGCGCCTACCACGACCGGCAGCTCGGGCTCTCGCTCGAAGGCCTCGCTCCCGGAACGTACGTCCAGGCCGTGGTGCTTCGCGCGCTGATGAACCCTCAGCGGACGTTTCTGGCTGTCGGCGACCCGATTGCCGTCGGCCTCACCGGCTAGTATCGGTATCTCTATGGAGGATCTTCGGGTCGCCAGGCTTGCCGAGCTGGTCGTCGGCTACTCGCTCGAGCTGCGTGAAGGTCAGATCCTCCGGATCGACGGCGGAGCCGGCTCGGCGCCGCTCATCGTGGCGCTTTACCGGGCCGCTCTTGCCAGGGGAGCGCTGCCCTACACGAACGTGGCGCTCGACGGGCTGGCGGAGCTCCTGGTCCGCGCCGGGACCGAGGAGCAGATCGCCTACAGCTCGCCGGCGCAGCACCAGGAGATCGACACGGTCGACGCGATCGTGACCGTCTGGGGCGAGGCGAACACGCGCTCCTTCAGCCACGCCGAACCGGATCGTCACCAGCGCTACCTCGGCGCCCGGCGCGAGCTGTTGAACCGCTTCTGGGACCGGATCACGGCCGGCGAGGCGTCCTGGTGCGGCACCCAGTTTCCGAACGCAGCCCACGCGCAGGACGCGGAGATGTCCCTGTTCGACTACGAGCGCTTCGTGTACGGCGCATGTCACGTACTCGGGGACGAGGATCCCGTCGAGCACTGGCGGGGCGTTGCGGAGTCGCTCGGCGCTCGCGCGGCCGAACTGGGGGGCGTTCGCGAGGTCCGCATCGTCGGTCCCGACACCGACCTGCGCATCGTCGTCGAGGGACGGCAGTGGCGGGCCGCGGAAGGGCGTCGCAACATGCCCGACGGCGAGGTCTTCACCAGTCCGGTCGAGGACGGAACCGAGGGCGAGATCCGGTTCACCGTGCCCGCGATCTACAACAATCGTGAGGCCGAGGACGTCAGGCTGCGCTTCGAGGGCGGGCGAGTGGTGCACGCCGAAGCCGCGCGTGGGGAGGAGTACCTGAAGGCGCTCCTCGAGATGGACGAGGGCGCCCGGTTCCTCGGCGAGTTCGCGTTCGGCCTGAACTACGAGATCGACCGCTTCACGCGGAACATCCTCTTCGACGAGAAGATCGGCGGAACCATCCATACGGCGCTCGGCGCCGGCTTCGCCGAGCTCGGCGGCCGGAACCGGTCCGGTCTGCACTGGGACCTGATCTGCGACCTTCGCGCCGACGGAGAGGTCTACGCCGACGGTGAGCTGATCTGGCGGGCCGGTCAGTTCCTGGGTGATCCCGCGGCCCGGGCATCCGAGCCCGCGGTGGCCCGGTAGAACCGTGGCGGACGTGCGCATCGCCCGGCTGGCCGACATCCTGGTCGGCTACTCGGCGCGCGTGAAGAAGGACGACCTCGTCCTGATCGCAGCGACGCCGCACGCTGCCGAGCTGGTCCGCGAAGTGTACGGGCGCGTGCTCGCCGCGGGCGGGTATCCGGTCACCCGCATCGGGGTCGACGGCATCAGCGAGAGCCTGCTCGAGCTCGGCTCGACCAAGCAGCTCGAGTGGGTGAACCCGCTGCGGATGACCGAGATGGAGACGATCGACGTCTACATCGTCATCCTCGCGGAGTCGAACACCCGCAGCCTGAGCGGCGCGGACACGACCAAGATGGCCAGCGTCAGCAAGGCCGGCGAGGGCATGCGTCGCCGCTACCTGGCGCGGGCCGCGGCCGGTGAGCTCCGCTGGGTGCTGACCGCGTACCCGACGAACGCCGCCGCGCAGGACGCCGAGATGGCGCTCGCCGAATACGAGGACTTCGTCTACCGGGCGGCCTTTCTCGACCACAGCGATCCCGTGCAGCGGTGGGAGTCGTTCGCAGACGACCTCCGCCGGGTCGCCGGGTTCCTCGGCGGCTGCAAGGAGCTGCGCATCGTGGCCGACGGAACGGATCTCCGCCTGGGGGTCGAGGGCCGGATCTGGGAGGCGTCGAGCGGCCACGAGAACTTCCCCGACGGGGAGGTCTTCACCGCGCCGATCGAGACGAGCGTCGAGGGGACGATCCACTTCACCTACCCCGGGGTCTTTCAGCGCCGCGAGGTCCACGACGTTCGCCTGCGCTTCGAGGGCGGGGAGGTCGTCGAGGCGACCGCGGCCAGGGGTCAGGATTTCCTGCGCGAGATGATCGGCCTCGACCAGGGCTCACGCCGCGTCGGCGAGTTCGCGTTCGGCCTCAACGCAGCGGTCGAGACGTTCACCAAGAACATCCTCTTCGACGAGAAGATCGGCGGCACGGTGCACCTCGCGCTCGGCGAGTCGTACCCCGAGACGGGCGGTGTGAACCGCTCCGCGCTGCACTGGGACCTGATCTGCGACCTGCGCGGCGGCAGCGAGGTCCACGCGGACGGCGAGCTCGTCTACCGCGACGGGGCGTTCCTGCCGGGGGTCGTCGAGGACGCGTAGCGGACCCGCCCTTGACACGAACGCGTGTTCGCTCTAGCATAGCGAACACATGTTCGCTCGGTTCCTGATCGTTCTCCTGCTCTTCGCCGTCACGGTGGCCGTGGTCGCCCGGACGTCGAGCGGGCACGCGCACCCGCAGCACTACGTCGTTCGGCCGACCGACACGCTCTGGTCGATCGCCGCGTCGCACTACGGAGGCGATCCACGCGAGGGAATCTGGAAGATCGAGAAACAGAACCACCTCTCCGGGCCCGAGATCTATCCGGGCGAGCCGCTCCTCCTGCCGTAGGGGCTTGCAGTCCGTCTGCGGGACGAGCACCCTGGACTATCGGCTCGTGGCTGGGAGAGCTTGACGGAGCGCTTCTAGAATCGCTGCGTGGATCTCGACGTGGTCTTCCTCGGGACGTCCGGCTCGATGCCGACGTCGCAGCGCGCCCCGACGGCCACGCTGGTCCGGCGTGGCGGAGAGCGGCTGCTCTTCGACTGCGCCGAGGGGACCCAACGCCAGCTCTTGCGCTCGTCCGTCGGGCTCGTCGAGCTGGGGGACCTGTTTCTCACGCACTACCACGCCGACCATTACCTGGGGCTGCCCGGGATGCTGAAGACCTTCGCGCTCCGCGGGCGGGAAATGCCGATCACCATCTACGGCCCGCCAGGCCTGGGCGAGCTGTTCACGGCGCTCCGCCGCATCTTCGGCAAGCTCACGTACCGCTACACGCTGGTCGAGCTCACCCCCGGCGACCGCCTGGAGCGCGGCGACTACCGGCTGGAGGCTTTCTCGGTCAAGCACGGCGTCTCGGCGATCGGCTACGCGCTCGTGGAAGAGGCGCGACCGGGTCGCTTCGACGTCGCCGCGGCCGAGGCGCTCGGCGTGCCGGTCGGCCCACAGCGCGGGGCGCTTCAGGCGGGCAAGGCGGTTACCCTCGCCGACGGGCGCACGGTGACGCCGCAACAGGTGCTCGGGACGGAGAGGCCCGGGCGGAAGGTCGTCCTGGCCGGCGACACGGCACCGGCACGGACGGTGCTGGAGGCCGCGCTGAACGCCGACGTCCTCGTCCACGAGGCCACGTTCTGCGAGGACGAGGCCGAGCGTGCACGCGAGACCGAGCACTCGACGGCCGCCGGCGCCGCAGCGCTCGCCCGGGATGCCGGCGTCCGGATGCTGGCGCTCACCCACCTCTCGAACAGGTACTTCGGGCCGGAGGTCGCGCGTGAGGCGCGCGCGATCTTCCCGCAGACGGTGGTCCCGAGGGACTTCGATATCATCGACGTCCGCTTCCAGGAACGGGGGGGACCCGTCCTTGTCAAGGGAGGGGCGCTTCACCGCCGGGCGGCGAGTGCTACCGATCGCGAGACGGAGGAGAGGCGAGGCCAGGTGATGACGCGGATGGTTCAGGTCGTGCTCGCCCAGGACGTGACCGAGGCCGAGGAGATCCAGACGATCCTCCGGACGGCGGGCATCGACTCGGAGCTCGAGAGCGCCGTCGAGCACCATCCCCGGGCGACGGAGGACACGCCGCAGAAGATTCTCGTTCCCGAGTCGTCGCTGGAGGCCGCGCAGCACGCGATCGAGGCGATGACCGACCCGGACCAGATCATCGCCGAGTGAGCTCTTTCCGCAGGCGGCTGGCCTGCGCCTGCGTCGTACTCGCGGCTGCGGCGGCGCCGGCTCCGGCGAGCGCGGCGACCAAGACCTACTCGACCGGGCCGATCCACCAGGCGATCCCCGACGGCGGCGTGGTCGAACAAGGCCTGAGGGTTCGTGACAAGGGGCCCGTCTCGCACGTGTCCGTGTCGTTGCGCATCGATCATCCGCAGGCCGGTCAGCTGACCCTCGAACTCGTCAGCCCGTCCGGCCAGGCGGTGCTGCTCTCGGCCAAGCGCGGCGGCACCGGCGCCAACTACGGGAAGGGACCGGGCTGCGACGGCCAGCTGACCGTCTTCGACGACGAGTTCGGCACGCCAATCGCGCAGGGCTCGGCTCCGTTCCTCGACAGCCCGTATACACCCGAGCAGAAACTCGCGGCCATCGCCCGAAGTTCCGCGACTACCGCCGCGTCGTCGGCTGGTGGGGCAACGCGGGCTACCGGCTCGCCGACCTCGATCACGACGGGCGCCCCGAGCTCTCGACTGCCGACGACCGGTTCGCGTACGTGTTCACCGCCTATGCCTTCTCGGCCTTCCCGCCGCGGATCTGGCACTACGACCACCGCCGGCTCGTCGACATCACCCGGAGGTTCCCCGGCCTGATCGAGCAGCATGCACGCCTCCTCTGGAGCGACTACCGCTTCGTGCGCGACGACGAGTACCCCGAGGTCAGGGGGATCCTCGCCGCGTTCATGGCCGACCAGTACCTGCTCGGCCGGGAGGAGGACGGCTGGCGCAAGCTCGCCGTGGTGCTGAGACGCGGGGAGCTCGGCCCCGGCTCACTCGACCGGCTGTGGCCCGTCGGGCCCGCCTACATCCGTACGCTGCGTGCCTTCTTGCGCGAGACCGGATACGCGACGTGACGCCGGTCGTCGACCCGGCACTGGCGAACGAGCTCGCCCGGCTCGCGGTGCACGTGGGCATGAACGTCCAGCCGGGCCAGATCGTCTCGATCTCGTCCGAGATCGGCAAGGAAGGCCTGACCGAGGCGGTGGCGCGCGAGGCGTACCGGGCGGGGGCGAAGTTCGTGGACGCCGTCTACTTCGACGTCCGCGTGAAGCGGGCCCGCATCGAGTTGGCCGCCGAGGAGACACTCGGCTACGTGCCGCCCTGGTACGGGGCGAGGATGCTTGCGCTCGGGGAGGAACGCGCAGCGCGGGCACATCTCGCCGGGCCCGTTTCGCCGGGAGTTCTCGCAGACCTCGATCAGGCGCGTTCCGGCCGGGACCAGCTGCCGTGGCTGCCCGAGGTACTGACCCTGATCAACGATGCGTCGACGAACTGGACGATCATCCCGTGCCCAACGGCCGGGTGGGCGACCCTCGTCCATCCCGAGCTGGGCGAGGAGGACGCCCTGGCGAAGCTGTCCGAGGAGATCGCGCACGTCTGCCGGTTCGACGCCGACGATCCGGTCGTGGCCTGGCGTGAGCGCATGGATGCGCTCGCAGCGGCTGCCGAGCGCCTGACCGAGCACCGCTTCGACGCCCTGCATTTCGAAGGCGCGGGAACCGATCTGACCGTCGGCCTCTTCCCGAGCTCAGGCTGGATGACGGCCAGATTCGAGACGGCCGACGGAATCCCGCACATCGCGAACCTCCCCACCGAGGAGGTCTTCACCTGCCCCGACCCGGCCCGCGCGGAAGGCACCGTCCGCTCGACGAAGCCGCTGGTGATGACCGACGGAACGATCATCCGCGGTCTGCGCATGCGCTTCGAGGGCGGGCGAGCCGTCGAGATCGACGCGGACGAGGGCGCGGACGTGATGCGCACCCGCTGTGCCAGCGACGACGGTGCGAGCCGGCTCGGCGAGGTCGCTTTGGTCGACCGGGAGGGTCGGATCGGCCAGGTCGGCACGGTCTTCTACGACACGCTCCTGGACGAGAACGCCGCCAGCCATCTCGCCGTCGGCAACGGGTTCGACTTCGTGCTCGACGAGCAGGACCGCACCCGGAGAAACGCGAGCGCGATCCACACCGACTTCATGATCGGCTCGAACGACGTGAACGTCACGGGGCTGACGAGGGACGGCCGGAGGGTGCCCGTCCTGCGCGCCGGCGCCTGGCAGATCTAGCCGGCCACGGCGCCGCCGACGAGCCGGTCGGCTCGGGCCCAGAAGGCCTTGCGCGCCGCGGCCGAGGTCTGGAAGACCGAGAAGTGGTCGGCGACGAAGCCCTTGCTCGAACGGACGAGGACCGCCTGGATCCGCTCCGGCGGGAAGTTCGCCTCCGCCAGGCGATGGACGAGCTCCTGTGCGCCCGTCCGCTGATCGGCCTCTCCGACAAGGATCGCGACCCTCGTCTTCGGATCGAGGCTCCGCAGGTCGATCGCCTCCTCGAGCTTCGGGTTGACCGACCCCGGGAAAATGCTCATCACCGCTCTCGGACTGCGCCCGAAGAGGCGGGCTACCGCGGCCCATTCGACGGCCAGGCGTCCGCCCCGGGAGTAGCCGATGGCGACGATGGGCGCCTTCGGAGCCTTCAGGCGCTTGAGCGCGTCGGCAACTGCGAGCTCGATGTGGCGGTTCGCGCCGTACGCGCCCGGCACGGCCTCGTAGGTCGGATAGACGACCGCGTCGCCCTGGAGCGCGAGATGCCACAGCCACGCCCGGTGATTGGCGGGGGTGAGCTCGCTCTCGTCGAGGCCGTGGAGGTAGACGACGACCGCCCGAATTTCTCCCGTCGGGCGGTAGAGCCAGTAGCGGTTGGCGCCCGACGCGATCGGGCCCTCGAACCGGACCCGGGGGCCGGAGCTGCTCGATCCCCCGCAGGCCGAGCCGATCAGGGCGAGGACGAGTGCGAGCGCAAGGCCGGTCCGGCGCACGCTGTTTTAGACGTCAGATCGGCCCGATAGACTGCCGCGACCTTTAACTCGGTCCAGTGAGGCCGGAAAGGAGCTGGATGGAATCTGCCGCTACAGCGGCCGCGCGAGTCCTGCTGGACTCGGATGCGCTCGAGCGCACGCTCACGCGGATCGCTCACGAGATCATCGAAGGGAACCCGGAGCTCGATCGCGTCGCGCTCGTCGGCATCCACACGCGCGGGGTACCACTCGCGCAGCGCCTGCGCCGGCTGGTCGCCGAGCGCACGGGGGAGGAGGTCGCGCTCGGAACGGTCGACATCACCTTCTATCGCGACGACGTCCAGGTGCGGGGCGGCGAGGCGCCGCTGCATGCCCAGCCGGTCGTCCGCGCGACACGGCTCGATTTCCCGCTCGAGGGCAGGACCTGCGTTCTCGTCGACGACGTCCTCTACACGGGTCGCACGATCCGCGCCGCGATCGATGCGCTCTTCGACTACGGCCGACCCGCCCGCGTCCAGCTTGCAGTGCTCGCCGACCGCGGCCACCGTGAGCTTCCGATCCGCCCCGACTACGTCGGCAAGAACCTTCCGACCGCCCGCGAGGAGCGCGTCCAGGTGCAGCTGCTCGAGATCGACGAGGTCGATCGCGTCCTGCTCGTCTCCGTCCCCGAGGAGGAGTCATGACCCCGGAGCTCCGCATCATGCGCGGCGACACCGTCCCGCCGGACCGTCCGCCGCGCCGCCACTTGATCTCGATCGGCGACCTCGAACGCGAGGACGTCGAGCGGCTGCTCGCCACCGCCGGCAGCTTCGCGCGCTCGCTCGAGCGCGAGATGAAGAAGCTGCCGACCCTGCGCGGCCGGACGGTCGTCAACCTGTTCTTCGAGTCCTCGACCCGCACCTCGGCGAGCTTCGAGCTCGCCGCGAAGCGGCTCTCTGCGGACACGATGTCGATCAAGTCGAGCGGTTCCTCGGTCGACAAGGGCGAGTCGCTCAAGGACACGGCGATCACGCTGGGCGCCTACGACCCGGACGTGATCGTTATCCGCCACCCGCAGATCGGTGCGCCGCAGCTCGTCGCGCGGGTCACCGACGCCCATGTCGTTAACGCCGGCGACGGCAAGCACCAGCATCCGACCCAGGCGCTTCTCGACCTGTACACGATCCGGGAAGAGCTCGGCCGGATCGAAGGGCTGCACGTGGCGATCGTCGGCGACGTCCTGCATTCGCGAGTCGCTCGCTCGAACATCCAGGCGCTGACGCTGATGGGTGCCCACGTCACGCTCGTCGGCCCGCCTGCCCTCCTTCCGCGCGGCATCGAGTCGATGGGCTGCGAGACGTCGACCGACATCGAGACGATCGGCTCTGCCGACGTCGTCTACGTCCTGCGCATGCAGCAGGAGCGCATGTTGGAGGGCGCCAACTTCGTGCCGAGCCTGCGCGAGTACACGGCGCGCTGGGGAGTCACGCCGGAGCGGCTCCGGCCGGGACAGAAGGTGATGCACCCCGGCCCGATGAACCGCGGCGTCGAGATCGACCCCGTGGTCGCGGACGCGGCCGACGCGCTGATCGAGACGCAGGTCCGAGCAGGGCTGGTCGTGCGGATGGCGGTCCTCTACGACCTCCTGACGACGGGGCCGGTCGGAGTCGAGATGGCCGTCGAGGCGGGGGTCGCGTGATGCTCTTCGTCAAGGACGACCCGCGCGAGAACCTCGTCATCCGCGGCGCGCGTGTGCTCGATCCGGGGCAGGCGATCGACGCACGGCTCGACGTCCGGATCGACAACGGCGTCGTCGCCGCGCTGGGCGAAGGCGTCGAGACGAACGAGCACCGGGTCGTCGACGGTGAGGGGCTCGTGCTCGCGCCGGCCTTCGTCGACCCGCACGTCCATCTGCGCACCCCGGGCCGGGAGGACGAGGAGACGATCGCTTCGGGAACGGCCGCCGCAGCCGCGGGCGGGTTCTGCGCGTTGCTGGCCATGCCAAACACCGACCCGGTCGTCGACTCCGCAGCCGTGCTCGGCGCCCTGGTCGAGCGCGCCCGGGCCGATGCGACCGTGCCCGTCGGGTTCCTCGCGGCGATCACCAAGGGCCAGCTGGGGACCGAGCTGACCGAGATGGCTGAGCTCGCCGACGCCGGCGCCGCCGGGTTCTCGGACGACGGCCGCCCGGTCGTGGCGGCCGGCCTGATGCGGCGCGCGCTCCAGTACAGCTCGATCACCGGCCGGCTGCTCGCCCTGCACTGCGAGGAGCCGACGCTCTCTCGCGACGGGCAGGTCCACGAGGGCGCGGTCTCGGCCGAGCTCGGCTTCGCCGGCTACCCGTCGGTGGCGGAGAGCCTGATGGTCGAGCGCGACCTCGCGCTCGCGGCGTACGAGGGACAGCCCATACATCTCCTTCACCTGTCGGCTCGAGAATCGGTCGATGCTCTGGAGGCCGCACAGTCGATCGGGGTGGCGGCCACGGCCGAAGTCACGCCGCACCACCTGTGCCTGACCGACGCTGCAGTGCGGTCGCTCGATCCCAACCTGAAGATGAATCCGCCGCTCAGGGCGGATGAGGACCGGCGGCGCCTGATCGAAGCCTTGAACCGCGGCGCGATCAGCGCCGTGGCCACCGACCACGCGCCGCACGCCCGGCACGAGAAGGACGTTCCGTTCGAGGCGGCTCCGTTCGGGGTGACCGGGTTGGAGACCGCGTTCGCCGCGCTGAACACGCACCTCGTGAACCCGGGGCTGCTCCCGCTCGCCACTCTGATCGAGCGGATGTCGGCCGGACCGGCGCGGATCTACGGCCTCGAGCCTCCGCGCATCGCGGTGGGGGCGCGCGCCAATCTGATCCTGCTCGACCCCAAGGCTCCATGGCGCGTGACCGAGGCGGGCTTCCGCTCCCGGTCGCAGAACTCATGGCTCCTCAGGCAGGAGCTGATCGGCCAGGTGCGCCTCACGGTCGCCGACGGCCGGGTGGCGTTCTCGCAGTGACGGGATTCCTCGCGCTCGAGGACGGAACGGTCTTCCGCGGCGATTCCGTCGGCGCCGAAGGCGTCGCCCTCGGCGAGGCCGTGTTCGCGACGGCCATGACCGGCTACCAGGAGCTCGTCACCGACCCGAGCTACGAGGAGCAGATCGTCTGCTTCACCGCCCCGATGGTCGGCAACTACGGCGTCGAGGGCTCGCGGTCGGAGTCTTCTCGCGCGCACGCCCGCGCGGTCATCATGCGCGAGGCACAGGGCCCGGCCTGGACCGACTGGCTGGCGGAGCGCGGATTGCCTGCCTTGACCGGCGTCGACACGCGCTCGGTAGTCCTGCACCTGCGGGATCGCGGCGCGCTGCGCGCAGCCGTCGTCGCCGGCGGCTCATCCGTCGAGGAGGCGGTGCGGATCGTTCAGGACCAGCCGCCGATGGCCGGACGGGCGCTCGTCTCGCAGGTGTCGACGAAGGAGCCCTTCGTCCACTCCCAGGAGGGCGACGTCCGGATCGCCGTCGTGGACTACGGCTGCAAGCGCTCGATCCTTGGTCGGCTGGCCCACGCCGGCGCGGCCGTGACGGTCTTCCCGCACGACGTGGACGCCGACGAGCTCGCCCGCTTCGACGGGGTGGTGCTGTCGAACGGCCCAGGCGACCCGGAGCCGCTGTCCGCCGAGGTGGCGACCGTCCAGGAGCTCCTCGGCCGGGCACCGGTCTTCGGGATCTGTCTCGGGCACCAGCTGCTCGGGCTGGCCGCCGGCCTGAAGACGTTCAAGCTTCCGTTCGGCCACCGAGGCGCGAACCACCCCGTTCTGCACAAGACGAGCGGGCGCGTTCTCGTCACCAGCCAGAACCACGGCTTCGCGGTCGAGCCGAGCGACGGCGGCGAGGTGACCGCCGTCTCGCTGTACGACGGCACCGTCGAGGCCTTCGACTTCCCCGAGCTGCGTGCGCGGTCGGCGCAGTTCCATCCCGAGGCAGGTCCCGGCCCGCACGACGCCTGGCCGCTGATCGCCTCCTGGATCGAGGACGTGAAGAGTGCCGCGTAGGACGGACCTCCGGTCGATCTGCGTGATCGGCTCGGGCCCGATCGTGATCGGGCAGGCCTGCGAGTTCGACTACGCCGGCTGCCAGGCGCTGAAGGTCCTGCGCGAGGACGGCTTCAGAACGATCGTCGTCAACTCGAACCCCGCCACGATCATGACCGACCCCGGCTTCGCCGACCGGACGTACATCGAGCCGCTCGACCTGGAGTGCGTCGCCGACGTGCTCCGCCGCGAGCGGCCGGACGCGCTCCTGCCGACCCTGGGCGGTCAGACGGCGCTCAACCTCGCCCGCGAGCTCGTCGAGGCCGGCGTGCTCGAGGAGCTCGGGATCGAGCTGATCGGCGCGCCGCTCGACGTGATTAGCCGGGCAGAGGACCGCGAGCTGTTCCGCGACACCGTCCAGGGTGTCGGCTTGCGGGTCCCTCGTTCGAGGATCGTCAACTCGCTCGGCCAGCTGTCGGGCGTCGGTCTTCCGGCGGTGATCCGGCCCGCGTTCACTCTCGGCGGCCACGGCGGCGGCTTTGCCTACGACGAGATGGAGCTGCGGCGGCAGGTGGAGCGAGGCCTGGAGGAGAGCCCGATCGGCCAGGTGCTCGTCGAGGAGTCGGTGCGCGGCTGGGACGAGTTCGAGCTCGAGGTCATGCGCGACCGGAGCGACAACGTCGTCATCGTCTGCTCGATCGAGAACCTCGACCCGATGGGCGTCCACACCGGCGACTCGGTCACGGTCGCGCCGCAGATGAC
Source organism: Gaiellales bacterium (assembly GCA_038237665.1). GTDB lineage: Bacteria > Actinomycetota > Thermoleophilia > Gaiellales > Gaiellaceae > JBBRYK01. The sequence continues at coordinate 26,325 of JBBRYK010000014.1, forward strand.
CCTGTCCGACGAGGCGTACCAGGAGCTTCGCGACGCGGCGGCAGCGGTTATTCGCGCCGTCGGCGTCGAGACGGGCGGCTCGAACATCCAGTTCGCCAGGGAGCGCTCGACCGGTGAGCTGCGCGTGATCGAGATGAACCCGCGGGTCTCGCGCTCTTCTGCGCTCGCCTCGAAGGCCACGGGCTACCCGATCGCCAAGGTCGCAGCGAAGCTTGCGGTCGGCTACACCCTCGACGAGATCCCGAACGACCTGACCAAGACGACGCCGGCGAGCTTCGAGCCGACGCTCGACTACGTCGTGGTCAAGTTCCCGCGCTTCGCGTTCGAGAAGTTTCCCGGGGCCGACACCTCGCTCGGCACCCAGATGAAGTCGGTGGGAGAGGCGATGGGGATCGGGCGGACGTTCGCCGAGGCCTTCTGGAAGGCGATGAAGAGCCGGGAGCTCGACTCGGCCGCGGCCACGCCATGGGCGACGCTCGACGACGTTCCCGAGGGTGTCCACCCGTGGTTCGAGCAGGAGATCGAGCGGCTGAAGGTGAACGGGCCGCCCGAGGGCAACCGGGTCTTTCGCCGGATCGACTCGTGCGCGGGCGAGGTGGCGGCGGAGTCGAACTACTTCTACTCGACGATCGGCGAGGCGGACGAGGGCGGAGACCACCGGACCGACCGCCCGGTCGCGGTCATCCTGGGCTCGGGCCCCAACCGGATCGGCCAGGGGATCGAGTTCGACTACTGCTGCGTCCATGCGGCGCAGAGCTTCCGCGCCCTGGGCTACGAGGCCGTGATGGTCAACTGCAACCCGGAGACCGTCTCGACCGACTACGACACGTCCGACCGGCTCTACTTCGAGCCGCTCGGCATCGACGAGGTGCTCGCGGTCTGCGAGCGGGAGCGGCCGGCCGGGGTCGTGATCCAGTTCGGCGGCCAGACACCCCTCAAGCTGGCGCGCGCGATCGAGGGTGCCGGCTTTCCGATCCTGGGCACGCCGTTCGACGCGATCGACCTCGCTGAGGACCGGGAACGGTTCGCGTCGCTCCTGGCCGAACAAGGCATTCGCTGCCCGGACTGGGGGATCGCCAGCTCCGGCACCGAGGCGTACGACATCGCGCACCGCATCGGCTACCCGGTCCTCGTCCGGCCCTCCTACGTCCTGGGGGGCCGCGCAATGCGGGTCTGCTATCGCCCGAACGAGGTCGTCCGCGCTTTCCACGGAATCTCGGGGCCGACACTCGTCGACCGCTTCCTCGAGCAGGCGGTCGAGATCGACGTGGACGCGATCTGCGACGGCGAGTCGACCTACATCGGCGCGGTGATGGAGCACGTCGAGGAGGCCGGCGTGCACTCGGGCGACTCGAGCTGCGTCCTGCCGGCGCCCTCGCTGACGCCCGCCGTCGCCCGCGAGATCGAGGCCATCGTCCGCAAGCTCGGCCCGGCTCTCGGCGTCGTCGGCCTGCTCAACGTGCAGCTCGCGGTCGTCGACGGGGAGGTGTTCGTGCTGGAGGTCAATCCACGCGCTTCGCGCACCGTTCCGTTCGCCAGCAAGGCCACGGGCGTCAATCTCGTCGCAGCCGCGTGCAGGCTGCTGGCCGGCGCGCAGCTGGGCGACCTCGGCCTCCCGGCGGAGGCGCCGCCCAAGCAGGTCAGCGTGAAGGCCGCGGTGCTTCCGTTCGGCCGGTTCCCGGGCGCCGACCCGGTCCTGGGGCCCGAGATGCGCTCGACCGGGGAGGTGATGGCCTCTGCCTCCGACCTGCCGACCGCCTTCGCCAAGGCCGAGCGCGCCGCCGGCCGGCCGCTGCCGCAATCCGGGTCAGTCTTCCTCTCGGTGCGCGACGCCGACAAGCCCGCGGTCGTCCCCGTGGCGGCTGCGCTCTCGGGGCTCGGCTTCGAGCTCCTCGCAACGAGCGGAACGGCGCGCACGCTGGCCCTGGCCGGGCTCCCCGTCGAGGAAGTGCGAAAGGTGACCGAGACGGGTGCGGGAACGACCGTGGTCGACCTCCTCCGCCGCGGCCGCTGCAACCTCGTCGTCAATACCCCCTACGGCGGCTCGTTGCAGCGCGGTGACGGCTACCTGATCCGCGAGGCGGCACAGGTCGCTCGCATTCCCTGCATCACGACCATCGCCGGCGCCGCCGCAGCCGTCCACGCGATCGCGAACGCCCGCACCGAGACGGCCCTTTCCCTTCAGGAACGGATCGGAACTGAGACAAGAGCGAGTAACGGTTCTCGGAACTGACGGCGTCGGCCCCTACGCGCTGCTGAGAGTCGAGCGCGGCGGGCTCGAGCCCGGGATACCCGGCCAGTTCTTCATGCTCGAAGCCCCGGGCAGGCTGCTGCCGCGGCCGATGAGCCTCTGCCTCGCGCCGCCCGGCGAGCTGGCCTTCCTGATCGACCCGGTCGGGCCCGGGACGCGCGCGCTTTGCGCCTGTCAGCCGGGCGACCGCATCGCCGTCCTCGGGCCGCTCGGGAACGGCTTCCGGCTCGATGTCGCCCGGCCGCTGCTCGTGGGCGGCGGGATCGGGGTCGCGCCCTTCCCGTACCTTTCGGAGGCGCTCGGCAGGCCACCGGCGATCCTGGGCTTCCGAAGCGTTTGGCACGCCGAGGCCGCGGCGCTCGTGCCGAACGCCGAGATCGTCGTCGAGCCGACCTTCGTCACCGAGCTGATCGACACCGCCCGCGACGTTCTCGCCTGTGGGCCGGAGCCGATGCTCGAGGCCGTCCGCCGCCTCGCGCCCGCCGCGCAGCTGGCGTGGGAGGCGCCCATGGCCTGCGGCTACGGCGCCTGCTACGGCTGTGCGGTGGAGATCGAGGGTGAGCTCAAGCGGCTGTGCGTCGAAGGGCCGGTGCTCAGTGCAGCTGCTTAACGCGTCCGGCTGTCTCGACGCTCTGACGGCGCCCGACGTCGCCCGGTCGTTCGACGCCTTCGTGACCAAGACGATCACGCCCCTCCCGCGCGAGGGAAATGCCCCGGTCCGGATCGCCGAGACGGACGTCGGGCTGCTGAACACCATCGGCCTGGCCAACCCCGGCCGGGACAGATTTCTCTCCGACGTCATGCCCCGGCTCGCCCGACTCGGCGTTCCCATCTGGGTCTCAGTCGGCGGCTTCTCCTCCGCCGAGTATGCGGAGACCAGCGCTCTCCTGGACCCGGACGGAGTCGCGGTCGTCGAGCTCAACCTGTCCTGCCCGAACGTCGACGAGGCCCCCGAGTCGGCGGCCGAGATCGTCGGCGCCTGCCGCTCGGTCACCGACCTGCCCCTGTACGCGAAGCTCTCGCCGGCGCTTCCGGACGTGGCAACCGTCGCCGAGGCGGTCAAGCAGGCAGGCGCGGACGGACTGTCGCTCGTGAACACGATCCGCGGCCTAGCGCTCGATCCGCAAACGCTCCTCCCGTCGCTCTCGCGCGCGACCGGCGGCCTCTCGGGACCCGCGCTCCGGCCGATCGCCCTGGCCGCCGTTTACGCCTGTTACAAGGCCACCGGCCTACCGATCGTCGGCATGGGCGGAGTTGTCACAGGAGGCGACGCCCTGGACTTGATCGCGGCCGGTGCATCGGCCGTCGCACTCGGGACAGTCCTCTTCTCCGATCCGGGCGCACCGGCGCGGATCCGCACCGAGCTCGATGCCGAGCTTGCGCTCCGAGGCCTCGCCGACCCGGGGCGGGCGCGGGGCATCGCGCATCGCGAAGGGGCGCGTATGTCGGCCGGGGCGGACCCTCGCCCACGGGTACTGTCTTAAAAAAACCCTGGAATTCGGCCGAAAACGACTCGGTTGCGCAACCGGGGCAAGTTGTTAGACTCCTGCGCCATGGCGCCAGTGAAGACCCAGGCCCAGGCCCCTCTTCGGTCGCTCGACCAGCGCATGGAAGCGCTGAAGCGGGCGAATGACATCCGGGTCCGGCGAGCGCAGCTGAAGAAGGATTTGAAGATCGGACGAGCCCAGATCGAAGAGATCCTCGACGATCCGCCCGAGTACGTCTCCACGGCCAAGGTGTTCGACATGCTGATGGCAGTGCCGAAGTTCGGGCGTGTGAAGGCGGCGCGCTTCCTGAACCAGTGCCGCATCAGCCAGTCGAAGACGGTGGGGGGCCTTTCCGAGCGGCAGCGCGCCGAGCTGATTGGGCTCTTCAACAAGTAAGTCCCTTTTCGGCGCGGCCGAAAAGGGTGCCTTGGCAGAGAAATCCGTCATCGTCATCACCGGCCAGTCGGGGGCCGGAAAGGGAACGTTGATCAAAGCGCTCTTCGAGCGCGTTCCGGGGCTCGAGCTCGCCGTGTCCGCGACGACCCGTCCGCAGCGGCCGGGCGAGGTCGAGGGTCGCCACTACTACTTCATCTCGGAGGACGAGTTCCAACGCCGGCTGGACGCCGACGAGTTTCTGGAGATCTACGAGTTCCCGTGGGGCCAGCGCTCGGGGACGCTCTGGTCGGAGCTCGAGCGCATCAAGACTGCCGGCCGCGTGCCGCTGCTCGAGCTGGAGACGAACGGTGCGCTGGCCGTGCGGGATCGTGTGCCCGACAGCTTGACCATCTTCATCACGGCACCTCCGGCGGAGCTCAAGCGGCGCCTGGTCGCGCGGGCGACCGAAAGCGCGGGCGAGATCGACGAGCGCGTGGCGCTCGCCGAGAAGCAGCACGAGCAGGCAGGCGAGTTCGACCATATCGTCGTGAACGACGATCGGGAGCGGGCCGCGGACGAGCTCGTGGAGCTCGTGTCCCGGACGTTGAGAACCGCAGGTACCATGTCGCGGCCTTGATCTCTCCACGCATCGATGAGCTGCTCGACAACGTCGACTCGCGCTACGCGCTCGTCATCGTCGCCGCCAAGCGGGCACGCCAGATCAACAACTACCACCACCAGCTCGGCGAAGGCACCTTCGACGAGTTGCCGCCGCTCGTGGAATCTCGCTCGAAGAACTATCTGACGATGGCTCTCGAAGAGATCTGCGAAGGCAAGATCAAGTACGAGTACCGCTCGTAGGGCGGCCGCCCGATGGCGCGCATCCTGCTCGGTGTGACTGGGGGGATTGCGGCCTACAAGGCGTGCGAGCTCTGCCGGTTGCTCGTCAAGGCCGGGCACGAGGTGACCCCGGTCCTGACCGCTGACGCGGAGCGATTCGTCACCGCACACACCTTCGAGGCGCTTGCCCGCCGCGAGGCGGCCCGCGAGCTCTACCCCCATCTCGTCGAGGCCGATCTGCTCGTGATCGCGCCACTCTCGGCGAACACGCTCGCCAAGCTGGCCCACGGTCAGGCGGACAACGTGCTGACGCAGACGGCGCTCGCGTTCGACGGCTCGATCCTCGTCGCGCCGGCGATGAACGTACGCATGTGGGAGCACCCGGCGACCCAGGCGAACCTCCGGACGCTCCGGGCTCGCGGTGTGGACGTGATCGGCCCCGAGGCTGGAGAGCTCGCCGAGGGTGAGGTCGGGCTCGGACGGATGAGCGAGCCGGAGGCGATCTTCGCGCGCTGCGCCTCGCTGCGCGAGAAGCGCGACTCACTGCGCGGACGGCGCATCCTCGTCACCGCCGGCGGGACGCGCGAGCCACTCGACGCGGTGCGGTTCCTCGGCAACCGCTCCTCCGGGAGGATGGGGGTCGCGCTGGCCGAGGAGGCCCGGGCGCGCGGCGCCGACGTGACCCTGCTCGCCGCGAACCTCGCCGTCCCGGCGCCGGGCGGCGTCGAGGTCGTCGAGACGCCGACGGCGGGAGACGTTCTTCGAGAAACGCTCGCCCACGCGGAGGTGGACGCTGTCCTGATGGCGGCGGCCGTCGCCGACTACCGGCCGGCGGACACGCAGGCGGGCAAACGCGCCAAGGACGATCAGCCCTGGGCGGTCGAGCTCGAGCCGACCGAGGATGTCGTCAGTACGCTCGCCGGCCAGTGTGAGAACGGTCAGGTGATCGTCGCGTTCGGCGCCGACATCGGCGACGAGGGCCTGGCCCGAAAGCGGCGGATGCTGGTCGACAAGGGCGTCGACCTGGTCGTCTTCAACGACATCGGCCGCACCGACATCGGCTTCGACGCCGACGAGAACGAGGTCGTGCTCGTTTCGGCGGGCGGGGAACGGCGGCTGCCGAAGGCAGCGAAGCGAGCGATCGCCGCAGCGATCCTCGACGAGGTCACGACCCTCCTCCGCTAGTGCACGCGGTCGTCATGGCCGCCGGTGAGGGCCGGCGGATGCGGCCGCTCACGGAGCACTGGCCGAAGCCGGTGCTGCCGATCGACGGTCGGCCGGTTGTGGTCTCCCTCCTGCACGAGCTGCGCTCGGCCGGAATCGAGCACGTGACCGTGGTGACGGGTCACCTGGCGGACCAGGTCGAAGCACTGCTCCACGGCTTTCCGCTCGACGTGCGCTTCGTTCGCCAGCCGCGTCCCGACGGGTCGGCGGACGCGGTCCGGCGCGGGCTCACAGACCTGCCGGCCCTGGTCGTCGGCGCCGATACGGTGTTCACGACCGGGGACATCGCGCGGTTTGCCGCAGGGGAGGGACATGCGATCGCCGCCCGCCGGCAGCCGCCGCCCAGCCCACCGCACCGCTACGCGCTGCGGATCGTGGCCGGCAGGGTCGCACGGGTGCTCGATACCGACCCCGAGAATCCCCTGTCCGGAGCCCCGCTCTGGCGGCTCGGGGAGGGCTTCGACCCGGGCGTGTTCGCCGAGCTGGGCGGACCGCCGTACGAGCTCGCGGAGGCGTTTCAGCGCCTGATCGACGCGGGAGAGGCCGTTTACGGGGTGGAGATCGGCCCCACCCGTGACTTGACGCATCCGGAAGACTTGGTCGTGCAGAACATTCCCTATCTCAGAGGGCCATGACCGACACGTACGCCAACTTCCAGGAGGGACGAAGACGCCTCGCCGAGGGGCTCGTCGCGCAGGCGACCGTGCCTCTGGAGAAGGCGAGGAATGCGGAGCCCGAGAAGGCCTCGATCCGCGAGGCGCTCGGAATCGCCTATTTCCGCCTTCGACGCTGGCAGGAGGCCGAGGCTGAGTTTCGCAAGCTGCTCGAGCTCTCGCCCGCCGACGACTACGCGCACTACGCGCTCGGCCGGTCGCTCGAGAAGCAGGGGAAGACCGTGGAGGCGAACCGCCACTACAAGCTCGCCAGCTCGCTACGGCCGGACAGCCGGCGCTACGCGTCCCGGATACGAGACCTGTCGGCCGGTGAGACGGGAGCGACCGACTCCGAGCGCGTCGAAGAGGCCTGAGGACGCTCTCGGCCGCCGATCGAGCGCACCCCCACCCAACGGGTGGGGCCGCGTCCCTCCGCCCTCGCCGCCGAGGCTACCGCCGAAGCACGCACGCCTCCGTGCCGATTCGGGATCAATTCCGGCACAGCTTGAGCCGGGTGCAAGGATTCACTCGTGCGAGCCGTGGTGCAGCGAGTGTCGTCGGCGCGCGTCGTCGTGGAAGGCGAAACGGTGGGGGAGATCGGTGCCGGTCTCTGCGTGTTGGTGGGCGTTGCCATCGATGACAACGAAGAAACAGCCTCGCAGCTCGCCGCGAAGATCGCGCAGCTACGAATCTTCGAGAACGAAAACGGCAAGTTCGATCGGAGCCTCCTGGACACGGGTGGAGAGGCCCTGGCGGTCAGCCAGTTCACGCTGATCGCGGATACGGCGAAGGGCCATCGCCCGAGCTTCTCGCACGCAGCTCCGCCGGCGCGGGCACGGCCGGTCTACGAGCGGTTCTGCTCGGAGTTGCAGGCGCTCGGGGTGCACGTGGAGCGCGGAGTGTTCGCGGCACGCATGGACGTCGAGCTCGTGAACGACGGGCCCGTGACGATCGTCCTCGGCTAACCCGCATCGGCCCCTCGGGCGGCCGCCGGGGGACATGCTCCGTTGCTATCCTCTGAACACCACATTTCACCGGTTTGGCGAAATGGGCGCGCGGCGCCCATTTTCTTTAGGAGGAGCGTTTGGCAACGGTTTACGAGAAGGAGCAGGCCCTCTACAGAGAGGTCGCGGACAAGGTTGAGCGGGGTATCCCCGGCACGGATGTGCTGGCCGTCGAGTTGACCGGTCCGGAAACGCTGTGCGTCTTCATCGACCACCCGCAGGGCGTCGACCACTCGCTCTGCGAGCGCGTCACGCTGCTCCTCGACGGTTACCGGCGCCAGTACGGCATCGAGGTGTCCTCTCCGGGCACCGCACCGCCCCTCCGCAAGCCTTCCCATTTCCAGCGCGCGGTCGGCCGGCGGGTCGCCGTCCGCACCTCGGAGGAGATCGCCGGCCGCAAGCGATTCCGGGGAGAGCTGCTTGGTGCGACCGACAGCACGATCAGCCTCGGCGCCGCAGGCGGCGAGGCTGTTCTCATCCCGTACGAGGCAATCGTGCGGGGCAACCTGATCGACGGGGGTAAGCAGGAATGAGCCAGGAGATCATCGAGGCGGTCCGCGAGATCGAGCGCGACAAGGGCATCGAGTCGGGAACGCTCGTGCAGGCGCTCGAAGACGCCTTGCTCGCCGCCTACAAGAAGACGCCGGGCGCCACACGACATGCAAACGTCGTGCTCGACGACAACGGCGACTTCAGGGTGTTCTCGATCGAGCTGCCCGCGGACCTCGAGGAACGGCTGATCGACGAGGCCCGGGAGCGTACGCTCGACGAGCTCGAGCGGCTCGAGGTCGAGACCGGCGAGCGCAATCACACGCTGATCACCGACGACGACCTCGACATCGATCTCTCCGGCGTACCCGAGGATCAGATCAAGCGCGAGGACGTCACCCCGGACAACTTCGGACGGATCGCAGCGCAGACCGCGAAGCAGGTCATCCTCCAGCGCATTCGCGAGGCCGAGCGCGCGATGATGTTCGAGGAGTACAAGGACCGGGAGGGCGAGGTCGTCACCGGGATCGTCCAGCAGGCGGGCGACCGCAACAACGTCCTCGTCGACCTGGGCAAGGTCGAGGCACTCCTGCCGCGGTCCGAGCAGGTGGACGGCGAGCGCTACGAACAGGGCAGCCGGATCAAGGCCGTGATCACCGAGGTGCGCTCCGGGACGAAGGGGCCGCAGGTGATTCTCTCGCGCCGCGATCCCGAGCTGATCAAGACCCTGTTCGAGCTCGAGGTGCCGGAGATCGCGGACGGGCTCGTCGACATTCGCGCCGTGGCGCGCGAGCCGGGCTACCGCTCCAAGATCGCGGTGGAATCGCACGCGCAGGGCGTCGATCCCGTGGGCGCCTGCGTCGGGCCGCGAGGCTCGCGGGTGCGCATGGTCGTCTCCGAGCTCCGGGGCGAGAAGATCGACATCATCCCCTGGAATCCCGAGCCGGCCCGATTCGTCGCCAAGGCTCTGTCTCCCGCGCGCGTCCGCGAGGTCTACATCGACGACGAGACGCGCGACGCGACGGTCATCGTCCCGGACGACCAGCTCGCGCTGGCGATCGGGAAGGAGGGCTTGAACGCCCGACTGGCCGCCCGCCTGACGGGCTGGAAGATCGACATCCAGTCGGATTCGGAGTTTGCGCAGGCCGAGGCGGAAGCGGCGTACGGCGGCGGCAACGAGACCGAGTTCAGCGGCCGTTGCGCCGCGATCCTCTCGAACGGCAAGCGCTGCCCCAACACCGCCCTGCCGGGAACACGGTTCTGCGGCGTCCCCGGGCACCAGGAGCTCGCGGCCAGGGAGGCGCGCGGCGAGGATCTCGGCAGCGCAGTGATCCAGCAGGCCACCGCGGAGCCCGTGCTGGATGCCGAAGAGGAAACGGCCGGTGAGCCGGACGCGCCCGAGAGCGACAGCGCGGTTGAAGAGGTCGTCGCAGCCGTCGAGGAAGCGCCGGAGGCGCAGCCCGAGTCGCCCCTCGGCGAGAGCGGGCCGGAGGAGGGCGCTCCCGGGGATCCGGGAAGCCTCCCCGCGTCCGGCGAGGCGGTGGCGGTGGCGCCGGCCGCCGATGAAGCCGAGGAGGCGCCACCTGCAGCGTGAGCTCGGAGCCGACCAGAACGTGCGCGGGCTGCGGCCGGCGCACGGCGAAACACGAGCTGTTGCGCTTCGTAGCGCGGAAGGGCGTGTTGAGGCCGAGCCAGGCCGGGGCCGGCCGCGGCGTCTACACGTGCAGGCGCCTCGCGTGCTTCGAGCGCGCGCTGGCGCGCCGGGCCTTCAACCGCACGCTACGGGAGACCGTGCGAGTCGAACCAGAGCTCGCTCGGCTCTACACTGAGGCCCGCCATGGCTGATCGTCCAAACAGGCCAATCCGCCCGCGTGGCGGCTCCGGCGGCCCGGGTCGCCGCCGCCGCGTGGTCATCGAGCCCGGCGCCAGCCGGCCCCGCCCCGACTCTCGGCAGGCGCGCGACCGCACCGACGCACGTCCGAAGGAGCGGCGCGAGCCCGTCCAGCCGACGGGGCCCGTCACCGTCCCCTCGGGCGTCACCGTCAAGGACATCTCGCAGGCCCTCGGCGTGCCGATGGGCGAGCTGATCAAGATCCTGATGAACCTCGGGCAGATGCGGACGGCGACCCAGTCGCTCTCCGACGAGGAGGTCGAGCTGATCGCGACCGAGGTCAAGCGCGAGATCAACATCAAGCACGCTGCCGACGAGGACGTCGAGCCGGAGGCATACGAGGACGCGGAGGCCGATCTCGTTCCCCGTCCGCCGGTCGTGACGATCATGGGCCACGTCGACCACGGCAAGACGACGCTGCTCGACGCGATCCGCAAGACCTCGGTCGTCAAGACCGAGGCCGGCGGCATCACGCAGCACATCGGCGCCTACCAGGCCGACCACGACGGGCGGAAGCTGACGTTCCTCGACACTCCCGGGCACGAGGCCTTCACCCTGATGCGCGCCCGCGGGGCGAAGGTCACGGACATCGCGGTCCTCGTCGTGGCCGCGGACGACGGGGTGATGCCGCAGACGAAGGAATCGATCAGCCACGCCCGCGCCGCCGACGTGCCGATCGTCGTCGCCGTCAACAAGATCGACCTGCCCGACGCGAACATCGACCGGGTCAAGACCGAGCTCGCCACCGAGGGCCTGCAGCCCGAGGACTGGGGTGGGGATACCCAGTTCTCCGAGGTCTCGGCCAAGCAGGGCGAGAACCTCGATGACCTGCTCGAGAAGGTGTTGCTCGTCGCCGACGCCTCGCTCGAGCTCAAGGCGAACCCGAACGCGGAGGCCTCGGGGCCGATCATCGAGTCCCGCCTGGACGTCGGCCGCGGCCCGGTCGCGACGATGCTCGTTCACCGCGGGACGCTGCGCGTCGGCGACGCCGTCGTCGCGGGCGACGCCTGGGGCAAGGTCCGCGCCCTCTACAACTACCGCGGCGAGAAGCTGAACGAGGCGAAGCCGGGCGAACCGGTCGAGATCCTCGGCTTCGACAAGCCGCCGCCCGCGGGCGAGCAGTGCCGCGTCGTCGAGAACGAACGGCAGGCCCGCCACCTCGCCCAGCTGCGCGGCCAGCGCCTGCGCACCGAGGAGCGGGCGAAGCGCGCGAAGCCGGTCTCGCTCGAGACGATCTTCACCCAAATGCAGGAGGGCGCAGTCCAGGATCTCAACCTCGTCGTCAAGGGCGACGTGCAGGGCTCGGTCGAGGCGTTGCTCGGCGAGCTCCAGAAGATCCAGCACCCGGAGGTGCGTGTGAACGTCATCCACTCGGGCGTCGGCGGGATCACCGAAAACGACGTCAACCTGGCAGCCGCTTCCACCGCCATGGTCGTCGGGTTCAACGTCCGACCGAGCGCCGAGGCCCGGCAGCTCGCCGAGCGCGAAGGCGTCGAGATTCGCACCTACCGCGTCATCTACCAGCTGACCGAGGAGATCGAGCAGGCCCTCGTCGGGATGCTCGCACCCGTCACCACCGAGGAGACGATCGGCGAGGTCGAGGTTCGCCAGCTGTTCAGGGTCTCCCGCCTCGGAACGATCGCCGGCTCGTACGTCACGCAGGGTGTGGTGCGCCGGAGCTCGCAGGTCCGGATCGTGCGCGACGGCACCGTCATCTACGAGACCTCGATCGCGCAGCTCCGCAGGTTCAAGGACGACGTGCGGGAGGTGCAGGAGGGCTTCGAGTGCGGCATCCTGCTCGAGGGCTTCAACGACGTGAAGGAAGGCGACATCCTGGAGATCTACGAGACCCGCGAGGTCGAGCGCACGGGCCTCGACGAGCCACCTTCGGCCCCGGCCGCCTAAAATGCCTGATCGGAAATTCCCGGTTGCCGCCGCCGGCCCTGACGCGGCGCAGGATCAGCACGTCCGTTCTTCGCCCGTAACTCCGTTACGAACGACGAACGGCCGCGGTGCCCTGCTTGGTCAGGACCACCGGCGACGAAGCGCCAATTTCCGATCAGACATCTAAACGGGAGCGTAGGCGTGGTTCGGGCGCTGGCGATCGCGATCGCAGCTCTCGCAGCAGCCTCGCTCGGGGCGGCGAGCCCTGCCGGCGGCGCCCGAGCAGCCACGTGCTCGGCGAGCACCGTGACCGCGCCGCTCAAGCCTCAGGCACTTCCCAAGCCGGTGGCATCGATGCGGGCGAGCATCTACCGCGCTGCCTCACGATGCGACTACGCCGCTCTCGTTCGTCTCGCCGAACTGCATGGGAAGGGACTCGAGTTCAGCTTCGGCGCAGAACGATCGGCGGCCAGGTACTGGCGCATCCAGGAGCAGCGCGGAGAGCCCGTCATGCGCTACCTGGTCAAGCTGCTCAACCTGCCGTTCGCGCGGAGCCAGGGGTTCTATGTCTGGCCTTCCGCCTTTCGCGTGCATCCGACCGAGGCCGACTGGCGGGCGCTCGTGGCGCTCTATCCGCAGAAGGTGATCGACCAGATGCGGAAGAGCGGAATCGGCTACGCCGGCTACCGGGTCGGAGTCCGCCCCAACGGCGACTGGCAGTTCTTCGTCACCGGCGACTGACGCCTGGCCTACTGGTCGCCGCCCGAGGGCGGAGCGACAGAGAGCCCGGCGGCCTCGACCCGGTTCCGGCCTGCCGCCTTGGCGGCGTGGAGGGCCCGGCCGGCGAGCCGAACGAGCGCGTCTCCGTCGCCGCCGTCGGCGGGAAGGCTCGCAACGCCGAAGCTCGCGGACATCGGCCTCTCGACCCCGGGCACGGTGATCTGCGGCACGGCCCGTCGAAGCTTCTCGGCCAGCAGCAGTGCGCCGTCGCGGCCCGTGTCGGGCAGGAGGACGAGGAACTGCTCACCGCCGTAACGCCCAGCGACGTCGCTCGCACGGACGCTGGAAACCAGCATTTCGCCGACGGCGGCGAGCGCGTCGTCCCCGCGGTCGTGGCCGTAGGTCTCGTTCAGCCGCTTGAAGTTGTCGAGATCGAGCAGGACCACGGAGACGGGCGAGACCGATCGGCCGGCATGGGCGACCATGCGCTTGAGAGCATCCCGGAGCGCACGGCTGTTCGGGAGCCCGGTGAGCGCGTCGGTTGCAGCCCTCGTCTCGGCGGCGACGAGCGCGCGCAGATGTGCGAGGGCCGGCGCGGCGAGAGCGACCGAGCTGCGAAGCCAGTCTTGCTCGCGAGAGTCGAAACCGCCCGGGCGCTCGACGAGCACCGACCCCACGACCTGGCCGGCGGCAAAGAGCGGGATACACATGGACGCGGCGTCGATCGAGTTGCAATGCCGGCACGAGAGCAGCGGTTGCCTGCCCTCCGCACGCTCGTGCTCACGCCCGATCCGAGCTGCCGAGCACGATTCGACCTGCTCGATGCCCGTCAAGACGCTGGCGACTGCGCCCGGCAGCCCGCGTTCGAGCAGCCGGCAGAGGAGCGCGTCCGCCTCCGAATCGGTGGTCGTCACCTGCAACGCCGAGAGCAGCTCGAGCTGGGCAACCCGCGCTCCCGACTCGCCGGCCTGCCGCTGCCTCTCTCGCCAGAGCATGGCGAGCAGGAAGGAGCTTCCGGCGCCGAGAACGCTGACTGCGATGAGAAGCGCAGGCATCACTTCGGTATCGGAGCCGAGCGGCAATCGCTTGAATAGCTGCATGAACGAGGGGTATGTGGGCATCCTGCGCGTTGAGCTCCACTTTCCCGAGGCGGGCTCGCTGAAGGGGAAACGGAAATTCGTGAAATCGGCGAAAGCACAGCTCCAGAACCGGTTCGGGGCCTCGGTGGCCGAGGTCGACCACCACGAGCTGTGGCAGCGGAGCCGCCTGACGATGGCTTGCGTGGCCCGGGAGCATCGTGAGGTGGAGACACTGCTCGACCAGGCCGAGCGGTACCTGCACGCGCAGGAGTGGACGGTCGTGCAGGCCGAGCGTCAGGTGGTGAAGCCCGGTGAGTGATCACGCTCCGCGTTTGGTTTGGCCGGCCGAGCATGTCTTGAGCCAAACCGCAGCACCCCGGAGCTGCACCTCTCTTGACTGACCGTATGCGCCGCGTGAATGCCTCGGTCCGTCAGGTCCTGTCGGAGGCCGTGCTCGACCTGAAGGATCCGCGGATCGGCTTCGTGACCGTGACTGGGGTCGAGACCTCGCCGGACCTGCGGCAGGCACAGGTCTTCGTCAGCGTCCTCGGATCCGAGGCCAAGCGGGCGGCGACGCTCGCCGGGCTCGCCGCCGCCCACGGCGTCCTCCAGTCCCGCCTGAACCGGGAGCTCCGTCTGAAACGGACTCCGCAACTGACCTTCGCGTACGATCCATCCGTCGAGCGTGGGGTCCGCATGACGAAGCTAATCGATGAGCTCGCCCCAGACGAGGACTGACCTCGAGGCGGTCGCCGGAGCCCTCCGCGACCACGACCGCTTCCTGCTCGTCACTCACGAGAACCCGGACGGCGACGCCTTCGGGTCGATCCTCGCCGCCAAGCTCGCCCTCGACAGCCTGGGCAAGGACAGCGTCATGTACATCGGCGGCGTCGGCGACCTGCCGCTCGAGTACGGGTTCATCGACCTGTCGGGCCTACGACGCGAGTTGCCTGCCGACGCCGAGGAGCGGATCCTCGTGGCGCTCGACTGCGCGAACGAGAAGCGGATGGGGCTCGATCCCGCGCTCCTCACGCGCGTGCCGCTCTCGCTCGACGTCGACCATCACCACGACAACAGCCGGTTCGGTCAGATCAACCTCGTCGTTCCGGAGGCCTCGTCCACAGGCGAGATCGTCCGCGACGTGCTCGGTGAGCTCGGCGTCGAGCTGACGCCCGAGATCGCCGAGGCGCTCTACATCGCGCTCGTCACGGACACCGGCCGGTTCCAGTACCCCAACACGACGCCCAAGGCGCATCGCCTCGCCGCCGAGCTGCTCGAGGCCGGCGTCGACAGCCACCGGATCTTCCAGGAGATCTACGAGTCGATCTCCTTCAAGAAGTTGAAGCTGATTGCCCGCGCGCTCGAGCGTGCGCGGCCGTTCGAGGGCGGGCGCCTCGTGATCACGTTCCTCGTGCGGCAGGACTTCATCGAGCTCGGCGTGGGGGAGGAGTACGCGGAAGGGATCATCGACTGGCTCCGCGCGGTGGACGGCGCCGACATGGCCGCCACGATCCGCGAGCCGCCCGAGCCGCCGGATGCACCGCGCCGGATCAGCCTGCGCGCCTCGCACGACGAGCTCGACGTCTCGGCGATCGCCCGGAAAGCCGGCGGGGGAGGTCACCGCCAGGCAGCCGGCTTCTCGAGCAGCAAGTCGATCGAGGAGATCATCGTCTTCATTCGCCGCGAATTCACAGCGGCCCTGGATTCCGACTCCTAGTGCCCCCGCGCGCGCTGCGCCCGAGCGGCCTGCTCCTGGTCGACAAGCCTCCCGGCCCCTCTTCGTTCGACATCGTCGCGAGCGTCCGCGCCCGCACCGGGGCTCGCACGGGCCACGCCGGCACGCTCGACCCGTTCGCCACCGGCCTGCTTCTGGTGTTGTCCGGGGCGGCAACACGACTCGCACCGTGGTTTGTCGCCCTGGACAAGCGCTACCTGACGGAGGTCGATCTCACCGCTCGGACGGCGACTGGCGACCCCGAAGGCGAGGTTGTCGAGCGAACCGACCCGCCCTCGCCGGACGAGCTCGAAATGCAGCTCGCAGCCCTCAGGGGCGAAGTCGAGCTGCCGATCCCGGCCGCCTCGGCGGTGAAGATCGGCGGCGAGCGGGCCTACCGGCTCCACCGGCGCGGCGTTGCGGTGGAAATGCCCATTCGCCGATCCCGGGTTCACGCCTTGGACCTCACGGCATATCGCGAAGGCGTCGCCACGCTCGACCTGCGCGTCGGGTCCGGCACCTATGTCCGGTCGATCGCCGATGCGCTCGGTGGTCATTGCCGGACGCTCCGCCGGACCGAGGTCGGACCGTTCCTCGTCGAGGAGGCCGACCCCGAGCGGGTCATCCCGCCGGCCGAGGCCCTCGCGTTCCTGCCGGCGGTCGAGGTGGACGATGAGGGTTCGCGGGCGCTTCGCTCTGGGCGGTTTCGCGGCGACGAGGGCGTCCGCTACCTGAACCAGGGCGAGCTGGTGGCTGTCGGGCGGATCGTGCTGCCGTGAAGGTCGCGAGGTCTCCGGCGGAGCTCGGGCCCGGCCGGCGCGCGGTTGCAATCGGGACCTTCGACGGCGTCCATCTCGGGCACCGGCGTGTCCTGGAGGCCGCGGTGCAGGCCGAGGGCTCCACGCCCGCGGCGATCACGTTCCACCCGCACCCGCGCGTCGCCCTCGGGAACCGGGTCGACCTGATCTCGACCCTGGAGCGACGGCTGGAGTTGCTCGACGAGGCGGGAGTCGAGGAGACGCTGGTCGTCGTGTTCACGCCGGAGGTCGCCTCTCTCGAGCCCGAGCAGTTCGCCGAGCAGGTCCTGGAGGCGATCGGAGCGAAGGTGGTGGTCGCCGGCGTGGGCTTCCGCTTCGGCCGCCGGCGGGAGGGAGACCTCGAGGTCCTTCGTGGACTGGGCTACGACGTGCGCCCGATCCCCATTCTGGAGGGCGTCTCGTCAACCGCCATCCGCAGCCTGATCGCGGCCGGCGAGGTCGATCGGGCCGCTGGTCAGCTCGGGCGGCCCGTGGAGGTGGACGGCGTCGTCGTCGCCGGTGACGCGCGGGGCGGAACGCTCGGGTTCCCGACCGCGAACCTCGCCGTGGAGGCGGACCTGCTCGTCCCCGCCTTCGGCATCTACGCCGGAGCGGCCGAGGGGCACCCGGCGGCTGTCTCGATCGGGCTGAACCCGCACTACGGCGGGGCCGAGCGCCGGATCGAGGCCCACCTGCTCGACTACGAAGGCGATCTCTACGGCCGGCGCCTCGTGGTGGAGCTCTGGCAGCGCCTTCGCGACGAGCGCGCCTTCGCCAGTGAGGAGGAGCTGATCGACCAGATCGCCCGTGACGTCGAGGCGACGCGCGCGGCTACCCGGCCGGTTGCCAAGGAACCGTAAGGGCTGCGCAGGTTTTCGGGGCCTCCGGGCTCTAGGGCGGCGTTCGAACTGCGCCGTCCCGGCGACGATCCGCAGCCGCGCCGGTCCGCGCAACCAGGCTGACGCCTCCGAAGTAGTGGTGGCGGGCGGGCCAGCGGCGAACGAGGTAGCCGGACGCCTCGAGCCCCTGGAGCGCATCCTCACCGACCCCCGGTTCGGCGTGGACGACCGTGCCCGCCGGATGGGCCCGGGGGCGGTCGACCGCCACCTCGGGCTCGAGGCCCTCGTCGATGATGCCGGCGGCGACGGTCACCAAGGCGGTCCTGAGGCGCGTGCCGCCCGCCGATCCGATCGCCAGCTCCGGGCCTTCGCCGTCGAAGGCGATCGTCGGCGCCATCATGCTGTCCATCCTGCCGCCGGGCTCCATCTGGCCGCGAAGCAGGTCCGTCTCGCCGAGCATGCTGTTCAGGTGGAGGTCGCGGAGGGGCAGGAAGTCGCCCGAGCCGAGCCCGAGGCTGGTCGTCAGGACGCAGATGTTTCCCCGGCCGTCCGCTGCCGCCAGATTCGTGGTGTCGCCCCTGCCGTCTTCCCCGGCAAGAGCCTCGACGAGCGTCGTGATGCGTGCGGTCTCCGAGAGCCCCGCCAGTCTGGGCAAGCGCTCGAGCGTCTCCGCGACTCGCGAGAGCCCGCGCCGGGTCAAGACGCGGCGACCCGCGAACGAGACCTCGGCGGGCGCGTTCCACTCGGCCCGGTAGGCGGCGAGATCGTCGCGGGTGACGAGCCCGCCGCGCTCGCCCATGAGCCCGAGGAGCTCCTCGGCGAGCGTGCCGTCGTACACCGAGGTCGCACCCTCCTGGGCGACGACCTCGAGCGCTGACACGAGGCCCGGTTGCTGCAGGCGGTCGCCGGTCTCGAGCAGCCGGCCGCCGGGGCTGTAGATCCGCGCGCCCTCGCGCATCGTCATCACCGGGGCCAGCATCGCGAGGCAGGCGACGTGGGCCGGAGGCATCTCGACGCCCTCACGCGCCAGCCGAAGAGCCGGCTCGACCAGCCGTGGCCACTGCAGCCGGCCGTGCGAGCGCCAGAGCGCGTCGAGGCCCCCGGGCACACCCGGGACGCCGCAGGAGGCGATTCCGACGGCGTAGTGGACGAGCTCCTCTCCGAAGGGGACCTCCAGCTCGAGGAGCTCGGTTTCGCGCGGGCCTGCGCCCAGCCCGGGGACGGCCACGAAGCAGTCGAGGTTGCGAGTGGACCCGGAGGCCGCGTCGAAGTAGATCGCGTGACCGCCGCCGAGGAAGCCCGTCATGACCGTCTCGGCTACGCACGAAGCGAGACAGGCTGCGACCGCCGCGTCTGCGGCGGTGCCTCCCTCCGCAAGGATCTCCGCGCCGGCCTCGGCCGTCGCTCGATGTCCGGCGGCGACTGCGGCGCGCACGCGCTGACCCTAGCTTCCGCCTAGCACCGTTCGGTCGCCAGCCTGAGCCCGAGGGCGACGAGGACGGCGCCGGTGACCGCGTCGAGGGCACCGCGGACCCGCGGCCGCAGAAGCAGGTCACCGGCCCTGGCCACCGCAACCGCGTAGGCGGAGAGCCAGGCGAGCGTCAGCATGGAGAAGACGAGCCCGAGCAGCAGCAGGCCGAGAAACGAGCTGCGCCCGGAGGAGACGAACTGCGGGAGCAGGCTCGTGAAGAAGACGGCCATCTTCGGGTTGCCGAGGTTGCTGAACAGCCCCTGGCGGAGCGCGCCCGCTGCGGTCGACCCGCCCCTGGCGGCGGATCGGCCCGGGCCCTCCCGACGGCGGCCCCCGACGGCGCCGTAGAACGCCTGCAAGCCGAGGAAGACGAGATAGGCCGAGCCGACGAGCCTGAGCGCGGTGAACGCGGGCTCAGAGGCCCGCAGGACCGCGGCCAGGCCGGCGCTCGCAGCCAGCGCCCAGATCGCCTGGCCGCAGGAGACTCCGAGCGCGGTGAATGCTCCGGCCCTGCGACCGCCGAAGAGCGAGTTCCGAATCGTCAGAGCCGTATCGGGACCAGGTGTGACGATCACGAGCACGGCGACACCGAGGAAAGCTCCGAAGTGGGCCACCATCGTCAGTCCGCCCGGTATTCGAACGACGCGGCGAAGGCGCAGTTGCCGACCAGCTCCCAGGCATACGGGGGGTCGTCGACCCGGAACGCGCCCGCGATCAGCTCTGTCCCGGGACGCTCGTGACCGGGGATCACGCAGGAGACCACCTCGTCGGTCTCGACCGGTGTGACCGCGCGCGCTTCGACAGCGCTTCCGACCCGAAGCTCCCAACCCTCCCCGTCGGGCCGGAGCTCGATCGCGCTCGAGCGGGTCTCGAGCAGCTCGCTCGGCTTTCGGAGCCACGGCAGCCGCATCACCTCGCCGCCCTGCTCACCCAGGAAGATCGCACTCAGCGCTTCCTGCTGCTCTTCCGAGGCGCGGGCGTCGAGGTGGAGGACGAAGCGCCAGGGCGAGCCGGGCTCGTCGTCGTCGTACATCAGGGTCATGGCCACGTTCAGGCCGGCCAGCAGGACGGGGCCGGCGACGCCTTCGTCGATCGCCCACGAGAGCACTCCGAAGCAGATACCGCTGGTCGAGCGGCCCCCCGGGCGTCCGCCGACCATCCGGCAGGGACAGATCGGATCGCAGTTGCACGACTCGAAATACCGCCCCGCGATCGACCAGAGAAGCGTTGAAGCCCCCGAGGACACGGCGTTGCTACCCTACTGGGCGACCGCAGCCGCGGCCGCGCGACGAGCTTCCGACGCACGGCGGGGACTGCGGTGTCTCGAAGAGAGGAGCAACTTGACGCTGACCAAGGAAGCAAAGCTGGAGATCGTCCGCAAGCACGGCGCAAGCGACGCCGACACCGGATCGACCAAGGTGCAGGTCGCGATGCTGACGCAGCGGATCAACGAGCTCACCGAGCACCTCCGGACGCACCCGAAGGACCACTACTCGCGTCGCGGACTGCTCAAGCTCGTCGGCCGCCGCCGGCGGTTCCTGACGTATCTCCAGAAGCGCGATCTGGAGGGTTATCGCGCGTTGATCAAGGAGCTGGGCCTGAGGCGCTAGCTCGTACAACGACGCCACTGAGGGTGGAAGTTTGAGCGAGTCCGTCATCCCGGGCCGGATGGCCGACTGACTCAAACCTCCACCTTCCCAACAAGGAAGTAGGAGGACTCAGATGAGTATTGCGACCGAACGCGTGACTACGGTCTCGGCGACCGTTGGCGGTCACGAGATCACGTTCGAGACCGGCAAGCTCGCCAAGCAAGCGGACGGCTCGGTCGTCGTGCGCTCCGGAGACACGATGGTTCTCGCGACGGCGCAGGGCCGGATGGAGGCGCGCGAGGGCGCGGACTTCTTCCCGCTCACGGTCGACGTGGAGGAGCGCATGTACGCGGCGGGCAAGATCCCGGGCGGCTTCTTCAAGCGCGAGGGACGGCCGACCGAGCGGGCGATTCTGACCGCCCGGATGATCGACCGCCCGATCCGGCCGCTCTGGCCGAAGGGCTTCAAGAACGAGGTGCAGGTGATCTGCACGGTGTTGAGCGCCGACCTCGTCACCGCGCACGACATCCTCTGCATCAACGGCGCCTCGGCGGCTCTGATGGTCTCGCCTCTGCCGTTCAGCGGGCCGGTCGGGGCCGTCCGCGTCGGGATGCTCGACGGCGAGTTCGTCGTCAACCCGACGCTCCCCGAAGCCGAGGAGTCGACGCTCGACCTCGTCGTCGTCGGCACACGGGACGCCCTGACGATGATCGAGGCCGGAGCCGAGGAGATCCCCGAAGAGACGATGCTGCGCGCCTTCGAGCTCGCACACGAGGAGATCGTCAAGCTCTGCGACGCGCAGGAAGACCTCGCCCGCCAGGTCGGAAAGGCCAAATGGCTCGATCCCGAGGTGTCGGCCGAGGTCGAGACCCACGCTGATCGGATCCGCGATCGGATCCGCCCGGAGGGGCTGCGCGAGGCAGGTGCCGCCGTCGAGGAGCTCTTCACCGAGCTCTGTCCCGAGCTGACGATGGACTCGAGCGAAGAGGACATCATCCGCCAGGTGCAGGTGCGGTCGAGCCTCAACCTACTGCTCGAGCGCGAGCGTCTCGCAGCGGTGATCGAGCCGGTCCGGACCCAGTTCGAGAACGAGCTGCGCGCCCTGACCGAGGCGGAGCAGGACTCGAAGGAGCTCAAGTCCGCCAAGCGTCAGCTCCTGTTCGACCGCATCATCGAAACGGTCCAGCTGCCGTTCCCGGTCGGCCCGGCCACGGTCGAAGGAGAAGGCCCCGCGGTCAAGGACACGCTCACGAAGCAGTTCGTGAAGCGGGCGGCCGAGGCGATCTACAAGGACCTCGTGCGCAAGAAGATCGCGGTCGAGAAGCGCCGCCCGGACGGACGTGTGACCGACGAGATCCGCCCGATCGAGTGTGAGGTCGGCGTCGCGCCGCGGACGCACGGCTCCGCGCTCTTCACGCGCGGTCAGACGCAGATCATGACGCTCCTGACGCTCGGCACCGCCAAGGAAGGCCAGCGGATCGACGACCTGTCGCTCGAGCAGGAGCGCCGCTACATGCACCACTACAACTTCCCGCCCTACTCGGTCGGGGAGACGGGCTTCATGCGCGGCCCCAAGCGCCGCGACATCGGCCACGGTGCGCTCGCGCAGCGGGCGCTCGAGCCGGTGATTCCGACGCCGGAGGAGTTCCCGTACACGATCCGTCTCGTCTCCGAGACGCTCGAGTCGAACGGC
>JBBRYK010000015.1:0-44732 GCA_038237665.1 Gaiellales bacterium
CGGGAGCGACGGGACTCGAACCCGCGACCTCCGGCGTGACAGGCCGGAGGGTCGATCCGCTTGCTCCGATATGTTCGTGCGTATGTTGTCTGTATAGACAGCAGATTCTGACATCACGGGGACCCCACCAGGGCGCGCTTAGGGGACCTGCACAACCGCCGAAAGCGCATGGCTAAGCCACAAACGGCTTAGCAGAGGGACGTCTCTACATCCCCATCGCGTGGTAACCCGAGTCGACGTACAGCGTCGTCGCGGTCACGTTCGCCGCGTCGTCCGAGAGTAGGTACTCGGCCGCGGCCGCCACGTCGTCGGCGGTGATGTGCCGGCGGAGAGGTGAGCGCTCCTCGACGATCGCCTCCATCGTCGGGAAGCCTGCGATCGAGCGCGCGGCGAGCGTCCGCACGGGGCCGGCGGAGATCGCGTTCACGCGGATGTTCTTCGGGCCCAGGTCCCAGGCGAGGTAGCGAACCGATGCATCGAGGGCGGCCTTGGCGACCCCCATCACGTTGTAATGGGGCACGGCGCGCTCCCCGCCGAGGTAGGTCATCGTCACGATCGCGCCGCCCCCGGCCGCCTCCAGCAGCGGCTCTGCCGCCCGCGAGACGGCGACGAGCGAGTACGCGCTCACATCCACGGCGAGCCAGAAGCGATCGCGCGGCGTATCCGTGAACCGGCCCTCGAGGTCCTCGGCGGCCGCGAAGGCGACCGAGTGCACGACGAGGTCGAGGCCGCCGAGCGCCTCACCCGCCTCGGCGACGACACGCGTGACGTCGTCGTCGGAGCGAACGTCGCACTCGGTGACGAGCGGGCTGTCGACCGAGCCGGCGAGCTCCCGAACGGCGCTTTCGATCCGCTCGCCCTGGTAGGTGAACGCGAGGCGTGCTCCCGCACCGGCCAGGCGGCGGGCGATCGCCCACGCGATCGAGCGTTTGTTCGCCACTCCGAAGATCAGACCGCGCTTGCCGGAGAAGTCGGCCACCCGGGGATTCAACCACGGAGGAGGGACGTTTTTTCGGCTACCGTTCACGCCTTGCGCCGCCCCATCGTGCTCCTCGTTCTCGTTGCGGCGCTGATCACCACCGCGAACGCTGCAGCCGCCACCAGGCCGGGCTTCCGCTCGCTGGGCGCGTACCCGCTCGACCGGAGCCGCGACGGGCGGCAGCTCCCGCGGCTGCGCACCGGCACGATCCAGATCCCCAAGGGCCATGCGCAGTCGCTCGTCACCGTGATCGTCGACCTGCCTCTGCCGGCGCTCGCTCTCCGGGCGGACAACGCGATGCACGCCGACGTCCTGGACGTCTCCGCCCGCTCGTCGCAGGCGTATCTCGCGCGCGTGGACGCGGCGCAGACGCGAGCGATCTCGCAGCTCAAGGCCGCCGTGCCAGAGGCGACGGTCGACTACCGGTATCGCGTGATCATGGACGCACTCGCCGTGACGCTGCCGAACCGGAAGCTGCCGACCCTGATCGGGCAGAGTTTCGTCAAGCGCGTCTACCCGTCCGCCCGCTACACGCTCGACCTGAACGAGAGCCCCTCGGTGATCGGGGCGGAGCTGCTCGAGTCGGCAACCGGCGCCCGAGGCGACGGGATCAAGATCGGAATCGTCGACGACGGGGTCGATCCGACCAACCCGTTCTTCAATCCGGCCGGCTTCCAGTACCCGGCCGGCTTCCCGCGGGGTCAGACGCAGTTCACGACGCCGAAGGTGATCGTGGCCCGGGCGTTCCCCGGCCCAGGCTCCGGAGCCGGCGGGAAGCTGGCGCTCGACCGCAAGGCCTCGTTCCACGGTACGCACGTGTCCGGGATCGCCGCCGGCGACGCGGGCACCTCCGCGCCCGCCGGGCGCGACCATCCTCCGATTGCCGGCCTGACCGGGATCGCTCCGCGCGCGTACATCGGCAACTACCGCGTCTTCAACACACCGACGCCCGCCGGCAACAGCGCGACGACGGCGCAGATCGTGGCCGCCTTCGAGTCGGCCGTATCCGATGGGATGCAGGTGATCAACTTCTCCGGCGGGGCGCCCGAGCTCCCGCCGCTGAGCGACGCGCTGATCGAGGCAACGCACGGCACGACGAAGGCGGGAGTCGTGGTCTCGATCTCCGCCGGCAACGACCGTTCGGAGTTCGGTCTCGGCTCCGTCGGCACGCCCGGCACGGCGCCGGACGCGATCACCGTCGCCGCGGTCTCGAACACGCACGTGTTCGCGCAGGCGTTGACCGTGACCAGCCCTCCCGTGCCGGGAGGCCTGCCGCAGATCCCGTTCGAGCCGAGCTTCACCCCGGTTCCGCCCGCCTGGGTGACCGCCGACCAGACGCTCGTCGACGTCTCGACGATCCAGGGGACGGACGGGAAGCCGGTCGATCCGTACCTCTGCGGCCCGGCGAGCGACCCGAACAAGGTCGTCTCGACGCTTCCGAGCGGCTCGCTCTCCGGCTCGATCGCCTTCGTCTCGCGCGGCTACTGCTCCTTCCTCTCCAAGTCGCAGCGCGCCAAGGCCGCGGGGGCGACCGGGATCATCCTGATCGACAACCGGCCGGGCGAGACGTCGATCGTTCCCGTGCCGCTGGTCGTTCCGGGCGGGATGATCTCCGACCTGGACGGCCAGAAGCTTCGCGCGGCGATGCAGTCGAGCGGCGGCCGCGCGCAGATCAAGGTCGGCGTCGATCCCCTGCAGATCGAGACCGGCCGCAGCGGCATTCCGGCGTACTTCTCCTCGGGCGGCCCCACCTCGTACGCGCACGCGCTGAAGCCGGACATCGCCGCGCCCGGCCAGCAGATCCTCTCCTCGACCCTGCCCGAGTTCGCCGGCTCGCCGTTCGCCGTCTTCGACGGGACGAGCATGGCAGCGCCGCACATCGCCGGCGCCGCGGCCATCCTGCGGCAGCGCCACCCCGGCTGGACGCCCGGGCAGATCAAGTCGGCGCTGATGGTGAGCGCACGACCCGCCTACGCCGACACGGGTCGAACGGCCGAGGCACCGGTGCTCCTGGAGGGCGCCGGGCTCGCCTATCTGCCGGCAGCCGACGACCCGAAGATCTTCACCGAGCCCCAGTCGGTCTCACTGCCCGACGTGAACGCAAATCATGGTGCGGCCACGGAGAGCCAGCTCGTTCAGATCACCGATGCGGGTGACGGCGCCGGCACCTGGTCCGTGAGTGTGTTGCCTCAGTCGGCAACTACCGGTGTCGGCATCGATGTCGCCGGCTTCGTCTCGGTGCCGCCAGGCGGCGTCGTGTCGCTGCCGATCGGCGCGCACGTGAACGCCGACGCAGCGCCGGGCGAGCAGTTCGGCTTCATCGTCCTGACGCGCGGCTCGGACGTGCGACGGATCCCGTACTTTCTGCTCGTCTCGCGGTCCGGGCTCGAAAGCGCCAAGGCCGTGGAGCTCAAGCCGTTCCAGATCGGCTCGACCGTGCAGGGCACGTCGCGGGCGAACGTCTACAAGTATCCGAGCACGCCGTTCGGCGCGGCCTCGAACTTCGTCGGGCCGACCATGAACGAGGACGGCGCAGAGAAGCTTTACGTCACGCACCTGAACAAGAAAGCGGCCAACATCGGCGTGTCGGTGACGGCCGAGTCGGCAGGCTCGCTGATCGACCCGTGGTTCCTCGGCTCGCCGAACGAGGACGACGTGCTCGGCTACATGGGCACGCCGGTCAACGTCAACGCCTACATGTTCGACTTCCGGTTCGACATCGGCGCCGCCGGCCAGCAGAACCCGCAGCCGGGCACGTACTACATCTCGGTCGACTCGGGCCGCGACCGGGTCACCGGCAAGCGTCTGGCCGGTTCGTTCCTGCTGCACTCGTGGGTGAACGACGTGAAGCCGCCGAAGGTGCAGGTCGTGACCCAGCGGGTCACCGCCGGGCACCCGATGATCGTCGTCCGCGCGACTGACGCGGGCTCGGGGGTCGACCCGTTTTCGCTCGTCTTCGCCTATGCGCGCGTCCTGATCGGTGCGGCCGCGTACGACCCGGTGTCCGGCCTGGTGTTCCTTCCCCTGCCCGCGGCGGCTCCCGCGCTCAGCGCAGGTAAGACGGCAACGATCTCGGTCGCAAGCGACTACCAGGAGACCAAGAACCTCGACCAGGCGACCGCGAATCCGCTGCCGAACACGACCTTCCGCCCGAGTCGGCTCACGGTCGTGAACGGCCCAACCGCGACGTGGCTTCTGCCCGTCTCGGACGCGTGCGCACCCGCGTCGACGCGGCTTCTGGCCGCCGCCGGCTCGACGAAGCCGCTCACGGCCGTCGCGTTCTTCGACGGCAACCGCAAGATCGCCGTCGTCAAGAAGGGCGTGCTGGGCCTGTACGCGGCGACCTGGAAGCCGCAGGGGGCAAAGGGCAGCAAGCACGTCCTGCGCGTGCTCGCCGTCGACGGGGCCGGACGCACGGCGTCGGCGACGCGCACCGTCCGCAGGTGCAAGTAACCGGCCGCGACTCGCGCCAGGTCGCCGTGATCACCGGCGCCTCGAGCGGGATCGGGGCGGCCCTCGCGCGTCAACTCGCCGCCCGCGGCTGGTTGGTCGTCGGCGTCGCCCGCCGCGAGGAGCGCCTGCAGGAGCTCGTCGCCGAGATCGGCGGCGAGTACGAGGTCTGCGACGTCGCCGACTGGGCTGCCGTCGATCGCCTGGCCGCGGCGGTGACCGAGCGCCATCCGGCCGTCCACCTGCTGGTCAACAACGCGGGAATTCCGGCCCGGACGAGCTTCTTCGGGAGCGATCCCGATCGGATCGAGGAGGTGATGCGAGTCAACTACCTCGGCGGCGTGTGGTGCCTTCGTGCGTTCCTGCCTGCACTTGAGGCTGCGACGCCGTCCGATGTCGTCAACGTGGTCTCGGTCGCCGGGACGGTCGCCTATCCGGCGGGCGGCCCGTACGCGGCGACGAAGCATGCCCAGCTGGCGTTTTCGCGCTCGACCGCGGCCGAGCTCCGAGGGCGCGGGATCCGCGTGCACACGATCCTCCCGGGCTTCGTCGAGACCGAAGGGTTCCCCCAGCGCACGAAGCTGCAGAGCCGGCTCGCCCGCCGGCTCGTGCTGGAGCCCGAGGACGTCGCCCGCGCGATCGTGCGGGCGATCGAGCGCGACCGCATCGAGGTCTACGTTCCGAGGATCTACCGCGGCCCTGCCCTCCTCCAGGCGCTCGCTCCGCGTCTGCTCACCCGGTTGCTCGCGCGCCGGGACTGGCGCAGCGGAAACCGGCCCTAACGCTAGGCTCTTTCCGTGAAGATCGAACTCCTGTACTGGGAGGGGTGCCCGTCGTACCCCGAGGCGCGGCAACTGCTCGAGGACATCATCAACGGCTCGGGCGATGTCGAGATGCTCGAGGTCACGACGCAGGAGGAGGCCGACGCGCTCCGCTTCCCGGGCTCGCCGACGATCCGTGTCGACGGCGTCGACGTCGACCCCGAGGGTGCCAAGGGGCGGGCATCGCTCAGTTGCCGCATCTACTACCTCCCTGACGGTCGCGTCTCGCCGGTGCCGAGCCGCGAGGTGCTGGAAGGCGCGCTTCGATGACGATCGCGCTCGGAGCCGAAGCCCCGCCGTTCGATCTCCCCGGCGTCGACGGGGCGAACCACGCGCTCAGCGACTACTCGGAGTTCCCGGCGCTGGCCGTGGTCTGGTCGTGCAACCACTGTCCGTACGTCCAGGCCTGGGAAGGCCGGATGAAGCAGATCCAGTCCGACTACGCCGACCGCGGGTTCCGCCTCGTCGCGATCAACTCGAACGACGCCCGTGCCTACCCGGAGGATTCGTTCGAGGAGATGTGCGGCCGGGCGCAGGAGCAGGGCTTCAACTTCGCCTACCTCTCCGACGAGGACCAGTCGGTCGTGAACGCCTACGGCGCGGAGCGCACGCCCGAGGTCTTCCTCTTCGACGGCGATCGCAGGCTGGTCTACCACGGCGCGATCGACGACTCGCGGAACGAGGACGCGGTTACGACGCACTACCTCCGCGACGCGATCGACGCCGTCCTCGCGGGGCACGCACCGGCGGTCGCCGACACGATGCCGGTCGGCTGCACCATCAAGTTTCGGGCCTAGATACCGGGCTTCCGGAGCAGGTACCAGGCGACCGTCGCCGCGTAGCCGGGCGGCGCAAGCGCCCGCGCCCGCTCGCGATCGTCGCCCTCACAGGCGGCCAGGTCGAGGTAGGACTCCAGCTCCCGCGGTTCCGTCACCACTCGCGCGTTCCTCAGGACGAGGTCGTTCGATTCGAACAGGCCGATCAGGTCGACATCGGCGAGGACTCGGGTCGTCGAGGCGTCGCGGGCACGCTCGAAGCGGTTGAGCTCGAAGGCCGCAATCGGGTCGACAGGCGCGATCTGGTCGATGACGAGAACGAGCCCGCCCGGCCTCGTCACCCGTGCCAGCTCGGCGACGGCGAGCTCCGGGCGCGCGACATGGTGGAGCGTCCGCAGGCTGCCGGCGACGTCGAAGGATCCGCCGTCCAGGTCGAGGCTCGTCACGTTGCCTTCGACGAACTGGACGTTGGGGAACTCCCCACCGCGGCGGCGTCCCTGCTCGAGAAGCTCCGGAACGAGATCGACGGCGACCACCTCGCGAACGAGCGGAGCGAGCGCAAAAGCCAGGGCGCCGGTCCCCGTGCCGGCGTCGAGCACGCGCTCGTCGCCGCTCGGAGCGAGAAAGCTCTGGAGGTCGGCGCGCAGAGCTTCGCGCCGGGTTTCCTCGAGCTTGCCGATCTTCTCGGCCGTTGCCGAGAAGCGCGCGTGGAGCGGATCGTCGCTCATACGCTGAATTCTCGCCGGACGAGCGCCATCGCGTCGTCACGGGTCGTGATCGTCCCGACCGCTCGCTCCTCGGCGATCCGCTCGAGGGCCCGGCCGATCTCGGGCCCGGCGGGCAGGCCGAGCTCGTCCCCGCGAAGCAGCGGCTTCGCCGGCTCCTCTTCCCGGGCCCGCCGCACCGCGTCCGCGTGCTCCTCGGCGCCCTGAAGCGCGAGCGCCTCGAGCGCCCACGGCTCGGTCCGGCGGCGGAAACGGTGAACGGCCCTGGGGGAGCCCTCCTCCGGCGGCGTGCTCCGTCGCAGCAGCGTGATCGCGTACTGGCGCAGCCGGCGCGAGATCGGCAGCTGGCCGACGCTGTCCCCGAGAAACGCGACGAGCCGGTACTCAGGCGTGTCGATCGCTCCGGCGCGGTCGGCGCGCTCGAGGCTCCCGCCGAGCTGTTCGAGCAGCCCCAGCTCGTCGAGGCGGCGCCAGCCGCTCACGGAGAGGCGCTCGAGCTCGCCGAGGATCCGCTCTCCCGCGGCGCGCGTGACGAGGGCTGCCTGCTCGCCCACCAGCCGCTCCGTTCGCGGCTCGAGCCGGAAGCCGAGCTCGTCCTCGAACCTGACGGCGCGGAGCAGCCGCAGGGGGTCGTTCTCGAAGACGCGTGCCGACACGGCCCGGACGATCCGCTCCTCGAGGTCGCTTCGACCCTCGAAGGGGTCGGCCGGCTCGCCGCCGGCCAGCGGAAGCGCGATTGCGTTGATCGTGAAGTCGCGCGTCGCCAGGTCGTCCTCGATCGCGCCCGGGAGCGGCGTGAAGTCGACCGTGCGTTCGTCGTGAACGACCCGCCAGGCTCCGTGCCGCTCCGAGAGTGGGAACGGAGCGCCGCCGACCCGCTTTGCGAAGGCCCGCGCCGCTCGCTCCGGCTCCGCGCAGGCGACGTCGAGGTCGACGATCGGCCGGCCGAGCAGCTCGTCGCGGACTGCCCCACCGACGATCCAGGCCTCCTCGCCGTGGAGCACCTCCCGGATCGGCTCAATCATCGACCACCGTCCGCCTGGCTCGGTGAGGGCCCGACTCGATCCGAGAGACGAGCTCGTACGTGATCGTCCCGGCCAACCGCGCATGATCTTCGGCGAGGACCCCGTGGCCGATCAGCGTCACCGGGGTGCCCGGCGGGAGGTCGTGGTCGAGCTGGACGGCGAACGCGTCCATCGAGATGGTTCCGACGACGCGCCGGAGCTCGCCGCCGACCCGAACCTCGGTCCCCGTCAGGTCGCGCCGGAAGCCGTCCGCGTAGCCCACGGGCACGATCCCGATCCAGGTCGGGCGCTCGGCGACGAAACGGCGGCCGTAGCCCGTGCTCTCGCCCGGCTCGAGGAGCTTCACCTGCGCAAGGTGGCTGTGCCAGCGCAGGACGGGCTCGAGGCCGTCATCGGCCGGGTCGGTGCCGAAAGGCGATAGCCCGTAGAGGGCGATTCCGCAGCGCACGGCGTCGAGGCGGGCCTCCGGGAGGCGCAGGGCCGCGGCGCTGTTCGCGATGTGGCGGGTGAGGCTCTCGTAGCCCGATGTCGCCTCCAGAAAGCGCTCGAGCTGGGCGCGCGCGAAGGCCTCGTCGCAGTCGGCGGTGGCCAGGTGGCTCATCACACCGACCAGCTCGGCCGGACGCGCGGTCAGCTCACCGAGCCCCCACCGCCCCATGCCCGTGTCCAGCTTCAGGTGGACGGGAACGCCCTCCGGTGGAGCCTCGTCCGAGACGGTGAGCTCGAGCCGTGCCTCCCTCGCCTCTGCAATCTCGCGGCCCTCGGTGGGACCCATGACGAGGATCCGCGGGTCCGGGAACTCACGGCGCAGCGGCAGGGCCTCGGCGACGGTCGCCACGCAGAGCGCGGTGGCTCCGGCGCCGAGCGCCGCGCCGGCGACCTCGGTCGCACCGTGGCCGTACGCGTTGGCCTTCACGACCGCCCAGAGCTCGGCGCCGTCGAGCTCGCGGAGCAGGACTCGGACGTTGCGGCGGAGGGCGCCGAGGTCGATCTGGATCTCGGACCGGTGCATCGGGCCAAGTCTCTCAGCGGAGGCGGAGCTAGCGGAACACTCGAGGCAGAGCTTCGACCACGTCGCTCGCGATCATCCCCGCCCGGATGTTGTCTTCGACCAGCGCAATGACCGCGGCCCCCGAGTGCGCCATCGTGGCCGCCGCGGCGGCGAGCCGGGGCTCCATTCCCTTGGCGAGGAAGGCACTGATGATCCCGGTGAGCACGTCCCCGGTGCCGGCCGTGGCGAGCGACGTGAAACCCGTCGAGACGAGAACCTGGGCTCCCGGCGAGCCGATCAGCGTGTCGCTGCCCTTCAAGAGCACGACGCACTGGAAACGATCGACCGCACGCCGGAGGGCTTCGAGCCGATGTGCGTCGACCCAGGCCGACTCGACGCCGAGCAACCGGGCGAGCTCCCCCGCGTGCGGCGTCAAGACCGTCGCCGCGCGCCGCGAGAACGGCTCCAGCTGGTGGAGCGCGTCCGCGTCGACAACGGCCGGCAAGTCGACCTCCTCCAGGAGCCGTCGAACCAGCCGCTGCTGCTCCTCGCCGCGTCCCAGGCCGGGGCCGATTGCGAGGGCGCCGGCCCGCTCTGCCGCCTCGAACGCCTGCTCGAGCGGCCGTTTGACCGCCTCGATGACGAGGGTCTCCAGCACCGGCAGCGAGGCCGCCGGAGCCGCGACCGCGACGTAGCCGGCGTCCGCGCGCAACGCGGCCCTCGAGGTGAGGGCCGCGGCGCCGGTCATGCCGGGCGAACCGCCGACGACGAGCACAGATCCGGCCGTGTACTTGGTCTCCGGCCGGTGCCGGCCTTTCAGCGGCACCTCATGGATCACCTCTTTCGTCACCCGGGCGTGCGCGGTTTCGACGTCCTCCAGGCCGATGTCGGCGCGCTCCGACAGGCCGGCCAGGAACTTTCCGGGCGAGACCCAGACGCCGACCTTCTCGCCGTGGAGCCCGATGGTCGCAGCGGCCTCGACCGCCGCACCGGCGACCTCGCCGGTCGATGCGTCGACGCCCGACGGGATGTCCACGGCCACGATCTCGGCGTCCGCCGCGTTCATCTGCTCGATCAGGCGAGCTGCGGCCGGCCTCGGCTCGCCGGTGAATCCGGTTCCGAACAGCGCGTCGATGATCAGCCCGGGCTCTCCGAGCTCCTTCGGCTCGTCCTCGGGCTTCGCCTCGACAATGCGCACACTCCGCCCTGCGCCCTCGAGCAGCCGCGCGGCTATGCGCCCGTCCCCCCCGTTGTTGCCGGGGCCGCAGACAACGGTGATCGTCCGGAACTCGGCGAACTGGTCGAGCGCGTAGTCGGCCACGGCCTTGCCGGCGCGCTCCATCAGCGCCGAGACATCGTGGCCGGCCTCGGCCTGCTTCATCTCCTCGGCCGTATAGAGGGGCTCAGTCCACATGGACGACGGCCACCGCGGCGGCGAGCTCGCGCGAGTGCGTCATCGACAGGTCGATGGCGTCCGCGCCGTGCTTGCGGGCCCAGGACTCGACGCGGCCGGAGAGCTGCACGGCGGGCTTCGGCCGGCCGTGGATCTCCACGTCGCGCCAGGCGAACGCCCGCGCAACGCCGAAGCCGAGAGCCTTGCCGACCGCCTCCTTGCCGGCGAAGCGTGCCGCGTAGTGCTGGGGTGGGTTCGGCCGGGAGTCGCAATAGGCGCGCTCGGCCTCCGTGAAGCAACGGGCGCGAAAGGTCGGGTAGCGCTCGAGGGTGCGGCGAATGCGCTCGATCTCGATCAGGTCGACACCGACCTTCACGACGCGCGCTCCGCCCGCTCGATCTGCTCGGGGAGGTCGGCGATCGAGCTGATGATCATCTCCGGATAGACCCCGGACCGCTCGACGGTGTCGGGGCGGAACTTGCCCGTCCGCACGAGGACCGTGCGCAGGCCAAAGCGCTGGGCGGCGATGTCCGTCTCGACGTCGTCGCCGACGATCCAGGTGCGCTCGGGGTCGGCGTCGAGAGCCTCGAGCGCCGCCGCGAAGAAGGCCACGCTCGGCTTGCCGAGCACCGTTGCCTCGATCCCGGCCGCGTACTCGAGGCCGGCGACGAACATCCCGGCGTCGAGCAGCGGGCCCCGCGCCGTCTGCCACCAGCGGTTCTTGTGCAGGCAATAGAGCTCCGCTCCGCCCTCGAGCTCGGCGAATGCGCGGGCGAGGTTCATGTAGCTGAAGACGCGGCCGGTCTCCTCGGTCTCGTCGGCCCCGCCGAGGAGCACGGCGGCGGCGCTCTCTCCGACCAGCTCGACACCCTCCAGGTCCTGGACGATCGCCTGCATCGTCAGGGCGAGCACGCGCCGGCCGGCAAGGGCGTGGGCTGCTGCGCGAGGCGTGGTCTGGAGCTCCTCGTCCTCGCATGCAACACCGAAGCCGCGGAGCTCCTCGGCGAGCTGAGCGCGCGACTTGGTGGTGTTGTTCGTGACGAAGCGCAGCCGGTGGCCGGCCTCGCGCAGGGCTCGAACGGCATCGGCGCCGCCGGGGATCGGTTCCCCCGAAACGTGGAAGACGCCGTCGACGTCAAGCAGTATGGCTGCCATCGCCGGAGACTCTATTCGGGTGACGCGGTCGGTCTCCATTCCGGTTTCGGAGATCGAGTTGCGCTTTTCGCGTTCGAGCGGCCCTGGCGGGCAGCATGCGCAGCGAACCGAGTCGCGTGTGGAGGCCTTGTTCGACGTCGAGGCGTCCGAGTCGTTGACGCCCGTGCAGAAGCGCCGCGTGGTCGCGCGGGCCGGCCCGGTGCTCCGCGCGATCGCGCAGGATGAGCGGAGCCAGTGGCGGAACCGGGAGCTGGCGACGGAGCGGCTGGTCGAGGCGCTGCGCGAGGCGCTGCGGGTCCCGCGCCGGCGCGTGCCGACGAAGCCACGCGCCGAGGCGCGGCGGCGCCGCCGGGAGTCGAAGCAGCGCCGCAGCCAGACGAAACGCCTCCGCCGGCCGCCGGCGGACAGTTGATAACACCTTCCTCACAAACGGTTCGCTACGGTGCCCCGAACCCGAGACGCGCCGAGGAGAGCCTGTGAATCGATTCAAGTGGTTGATGCTGTTTGCCTGCGCGTCGGCGACCATTCTCGCTGCGCAAGCCGCCGCAGCTGCCGACCGCATGTACGTGGGCTTCCAGGACGACCCCAGCTTCCGGTTCCGGGACACGCGGCAGAACAACCTCGACCAGGCGCAGGCGGCAAACGCCACCATCATTCGCTCGCAGATCACGTGGGCCGCGGTCGCGCCGACCCGCCCGAGCAACGGCGCCGACCCCTTCGACCCGGCCTACAGCCGCCTCGCCGACGTCGACGAATTCGTGCGCAGCGCGGAACGCCGCGGGATGGAGGTGCTGCTGACCATCTACGGGACGCCCGAATGGGCGAACGGGGGCAAGAAGCCCAACGTGGCCCCGACGAACATGAAGGACCTGACCGACTTCTCGCGCGCTCTGGCAGCGCGGTACTCGGGCCGCTATGCCGGCTATCCCTATGTTCGCTTCTTCACGGTCTGGAACGAGCCGAACCTGAACCAGTTCCTGTCGCCGCAGTTCGGGGCCGGAGGCCGGGACGTCGCGCCCGCGACCTATGCCCGCATGTACCGGGCCGCCTACGCGGGGATCAAGGCGGGGAACGCGAAGGCCCTGGTCGGCATCGGCGAGACCTCCGCGCGCGGCCACGACAAGCCGACGGGCGGCGTCGTCCAGGACTCGCACTCGCCC
This sequence comes from Gaiellales bacterium, assembly GCA_038237665.1. Classification (GTDB taxonomy): domain Bacteria; phylum Actinomycetota; class Thermoleophilia; order Gaiellales; family Gaiellaceae; genus JBBRYK01. The sequence continues at coordinate 12,476 of JBBRYK010000015.1, forward strand.
GGAAAGTTCGCGCAGCTCGTCGCCAAGGCCGACTCCACCCTCCGCTTCGACGGCTGGGCCGAGCATCCATACCCGTTCACGCCCTCGCAGGCTCCAACCGCGCGCGTCCAGCTTCCGAACGTGAGCCTCGGGCAGATCTCGGGCTTCCAGAAGCTGATCGACAAGGCCTTCCACCGGAACGGCACCCAGATCTGGATCACCGAGTACAGCCACGAGACGAAGCCCCAGGACTCGCGCGGAGTCTCGTACGCGACCCAGGCGGCGTACGCCCAGAAAGCGCTGGCGATCGCCAAGAGCAACCCGGCAATCACGATGTTCATCTGGTTCGTCCTCCGCGACGATCCGTCCGATCCGTGGCAGAGCGGACTGCTCGACGAGACCGGCTCGCGCAAGCCGGCGTTTGCGACGTTCGCGACCGCGGCGGCCGCACTCGACGCACGAAACGCGATCGTCCCGGTGCACGCGAACAAAGGCAAGCCGACCGTCCGTGTGTCGGCGCTCGAGCTGGGCGCCCGGAATGGCCCCGGCTCCAAGGTCGGCGTGTACTACAAGGTGCTCTTCAAGACCTCGGTCGTCGCGGTCGAACAGCCGCTGAAGACGATCGACCCCGACGGCTGGGTAACGCTCACGCTCGACTTCAACCCGGAGCCGAAGCGGAGCTACACGGCGAACTTCGACCTCGGCGACTCGAGCGGCATCCACATCAAGCGCACGCTGACGCTGGTCTCTGTCAAGTAACGCCGCCGCTACAGTAGGCGGCGATGCTGCGCGCGCTGGCCCCATTCGCGGTGGCACTCGGGCTCGCCGCGCCGATCACCGGCCTGTCCGGCAACGACCCGCTGACCGGCAAGAAGGTCAGCCTCGACCAGTGGCAGGGCCGCCCCGTGATGATCAACGTATGGGCCTCGTGGTGCGAGGGCTGCACGAAGGAGGCGAAGGCGCTGAAGGCCTTCGAGAAGGCGCACCCACGCTCGGTGCTCGGGATCGACTACCAGGACTCGAAGTCCGGCGCCCGGGCGTTCTACGCCCGCTACGACCTCGACCACCCGAGCATCTTCGATCCGAAGGGGAAGCTGACGGGCAAGCTGAAGGCGATCGGCCTGCCCTCGTCGATCTTCCTCGACAAGCAGCACAAGGTCGCCTACGCGATCGCCGGCGCCGCCACGAGGGCCCAGTTCGACGAGGGCTGGCGCCGGGCGACGAAGTAGCGGCTACTCGACGGTAACGGTCTTCGCCAGGTTCCGCGGCTGGTCCACGTTCAGGCCGCGCAGCCGCGCGATCCGGTACGCCAGCAGCTGCAGCGGGACAACGGCCAGCGCCGCCTGGAGGAAGGCCGGAGTCTTGGGGATGAAGATCACGTCGTCGGCGTGGTGCTGGATCTCCTCGTCCCCACTGGTCGCGACTGCGATCACGTGCGCGCCTCGCGCCCGCGTCTCCTGGATGTTCGAGACGACCTTGTCGTAGATCCCCTGCTGCTTGATCGCGACGACGACGACGGGGGTCCCTTCCTCGAGCAGGGCGATCGGGCCGTGCTTCATCTCGCCGGCCGAGTACGCGTCGGTCGGGATGTAGGAGATCTCCTTCAGCTTCAGCGCTCCCTCGAGCGCGACCGGCAGGCCGATGTGCCGGCCGAGGTAGAGGAAGAACGGCTTGTCGTAGACGCGCTGGGCGATCTCGTCGATCGGGTGGTCGCCGGCGAGGAACTCGGCCATCTTGTCCGGCAGCTCGTGCAGGCGATCGAGAATGAAGTCGATCTCCTCCTGGGGCAGGCATTTCCGGATCTGGGCGAGCTGCAGCGCGATCAACGAGAGCAAGGCGACCTGGGCGGTGAAGGTCTTCGACGCCGCCACGCCCACCTCCATGCCGCAGCGGGTGTAGAGGACGGCATCGGCCTCGCGCGTGATCTGCGTCCCCATCTGGTTCGTGATCGCGAGGGTGCGTGCGCCGCTCTCTCGCGCGAGCTCCAGGGCCTTCACGGTGTCGCGCGTCTCGCCGGACTGGGAGATCCCGATCACCAGCGTGTCCTTGGTCAGGACCGGATTGCGGTAGATCCACTCGCTGGCGATGTCGGGCTCGACCGGAACGCGGGCCCACTCCTCGATGATGTAACGGCCGCAGACCCCGGCGTGGTACGCCGTGCCGCAGGCGACGATGACGATCCGGCGCAGGTTCTGGATCTCGGTCTCGCTCATCCCGAAGCCGTCGAGGATCAGCTGATGGCCGCGGACGCGGTCACCGATCGTCTCGCGCACCGCCTCGGGCTGCTCGTAGATCTCCTTGAGCATGAACGTCTCGTAACCCCCCTTCTCGGCGCTCTCGTCGTCCCAGTCCACTTCCGTGATCTCGGGCGAGACCGTCGACCCGTCGGCGTGATGGAAGACCGCACCCTCCGCCGTCAGCTCGACGACGTCGTGATCCTCGATGAACTGCACGCGCCTGGTCTCGCGCAGGAACGCGGCGATCGACGAGGCGAGGAACATCTCACCCTCGCCGACGCCGACGACGAGCGGCGTCTGGCAGCGGGCGCCGATCAGCATCCCCGGGTGGTCGCGGTGAATGGCCACGATCGAGAAGTGACCCTCGAGCTCGGAGTAGGCATTCCGCACGGCCTCCGCGAGATCCCCCTCGTAGTGGCGCTCGATCAGATGGGCCACGACCTCGGCGTCGGTCTCCGACGAGAAGGTGTGTCCGTCAGCCTGGAGCGAATCCTTCAGCTCGCGGTAGTTCTCCACGATCCCGTTCAGGACGATCGCGAGCTTGCCCTCGTCGCAGCCGGTGAGCGGATGCGCGTTCTCTATGTTGACCGCGCCGTGCGTGGCCCACCGAGTGTGGCCCAGCCCTGTCGTCGACACTGACGTGTTCGGACCGGCGGCGCGCTTCAGGTTCTGGAGGTTCCCGACGGCGCGGACATACTCCAGCCCTCCGTCCTCGAGCAGCGCGATGCCCGCGGAGTCGTAGCCGCGATATTCGAGCCGTTCGAGCCCCTCGAGAAGAACCGATTTACAGGCCCTTGGGCCGACGTAGCCGATGATCCCGCACACCCAAAAGCTCCCTTCCTCGGTTCAGAGTCCTGGGTGGAACCTTTGTTGACCGTTTGCCTGGAAAGTCCTGCAAAAATGCCGAAAGCCCGGCCAAGTGTCCCGCGTCCAGCGTCGGATGCGGTCAGCCGAGCTCTCGTCTGACGAGAGCGGCGATCCTAGCACACAAGACCTCGGTTTCCGCGTCGTTTTCGGCCTCGGCAAGCACCCGCACGACCGGCTCGGTACCCGAGGGACGGACAAGAACGCGCCCTTTCCCGGCCAGGGCGGCGTTGACCCGCTCGACCTCTTCGAGGATGGCCGGGGACACGTCCTTCCTGCGGACCGGCACGTTCTCCTTCGCCTGGGGGAACTTCGGCATGACGGCGGCGACCTCTGAAAGGGGCCGTCCGTGGAGGGCGGCACAGAGCAGCATCGCCGCGGCCAGGCCGTCGCCGGTGACGTGGTCGCGTAGGAAGATGATGTGACCCGATTGCTCGCCGCCCAGGAGGCCACCTTCGCTGTGGAGCGCTTCGAGCACGTACCGGTCGCCGATATCCGTCGTGATCACCCGGACACCGCGCTCGGCCATCAGGCGATGGAAGCCGAGATTGGTCATCGAGGTGACGGCGACGAGCTCGACGCCGAGGTCGAGGGCGAGCAGAGCGACGATCTGATCCCCGTCGAGAGGCTCGCCTCGCTCGTCGACCGCGAGCATCCGGTCACCGTCGCCGTCGAACGCAACTCCGAGATCGACCCCGGTGTCGCGCACCACGCCGGCGAGCAGGCTCAGATCGGTGGCCCCGCAGCCGACGTTGATGTTCGAGCCGTCAGGCTCCGAGCCGATCGCAATCACCTCGGCTCCGAGTTGCTCGAACGCGTTCGGAGCGATGTCGGAATAGGCGCCGTTCGCACAGTCGACGGCGATCCGAAGCCCCGACAGATCGGAGCCGAAGCGCTCGACCACGTGCTCGAGGTAGCTGTCCGTGGCCACACCGACTCGGTCGACCTTGCCTCCTCCGGAGCCCGGAACGTCCAACAGGCTCTCGATCTCCTCCTCGGCGGCGTCACTCAGCTTTCGGCCGTGGCGATTGAAGAACTTGACCCCGTTGTACTCGGGCGGGTTGTGCGAGGCCGAGATGACGGCGCCGAGGTCGAGCGCAAGTAGCGCGACCGCGGGTGTGGGCAGAACGCCGCCGAGGATCACGTTGCCTCCAGCGGCAACGACCCCTCGGGCGAAGGCAGCCTCGAGCTCCGGGCCGGACGCACGGGTATCCCGGCCGACGAAGATCCGCCCGCCCTCCGACCAGAGCGTGACGGCACTGCCGAGCTGCTCGACGAGCTCGGGTGTCAAGTCCACGCCGACAACCCCCCGGACCCCGTCGGTCCCGAAGTACTTACGAGCCAATCAGCGCTTGGAGAACTGCGGTGCTTTGCGGGCCTTGTGGAGGCCGGCCTTCTTGCGCTCCACGATGCGGGCATCGCGGGCGAGGAAGCCCTCGCGCTTGAGGGGAACGCGCAGGTTGGGATCGAGCTCGACGAGAGCGCGGGCGATTCCGTGGCGCGTGGCGCCGGCCTGGCCGCTCGGGCCGCCGCCGTGAACACGGACGCGGACGTCGTACTGGCCCTCGAGGCCCGCGACGCGAAGCGGTGCCAGCACCATCGAGCGATGGGTCAGACGGGGGAAGTACTGCTCGATCGGCTTCCCGTTGAACCAGGTGGTCCCGTCGCCGGGACGAAGGATGACGCGCGCGACCGAGGTCTTACGCTTGCCCGTTCCCTGGTACTGCGCGATTTCTGTCATCAGTTGCGAACCTCCAGTGGCTCCGGCTTCTGCGCCTCGTGCGGATGCTCCGGCCCTGCGTAGATCTTCAGCTTGGTGATCTGCTGGTTGGCCAGCCGGTTCCGGGGAAGCATGCCCTTCACAGCCTTGCGCAGCACCTCGGTCGGCCGGCGCGACAGCTGCTCGCGCAGCGTCCGCTGCTTGAGCCCACCGGGATAGCCCGAGTGCCGGTAGTAGATCTTCTGGTCGAGCTTCTTGCCGGTGACCGCGATCTTCTCGGCGTTGACGACGACGATGAAGTCGCCCGTGTCGACGTGCGGCGTGTATTCCGGCTTGCCCTTGCCCCGCAGCAGGTCGGCGATCTGTGTAGCCAGACGTCCAAGCGTCTTGCCCTCGGCATCGACGAGGTACCAGCGGCGATCGAGCTCGCCGGGCTTTGCGTTCCAGGTCTTCTGCATGCGAAAAAGCGGCGGACAATCCCGTCCGCCGGGGCGGAATGGTAGCAGCCGTCACACGGCGAGGTCGTTTCGGGGAGACTCGGGACGATGGCCTCCGGGATCACGATCCGCACCCTGACCGACGGCGGCCAGCCGGCGCTCGAGGTGGCCGGTTGGGTGGCCGAGTTCCTGCATGGCGCGAAGAAGACGCTCGACATCGCGCAGTACGACTTCCACCTGGGGCCCGAGACCACGGCGATCGTTGCCGGAGCGATCCGCGAAGCCGCCGCCCGAGGCGTGCGGATCCGCCTCCTCTACAACGTCGATCACCGGCTGCCGATCCCCGTTCCGCCACCACCGGAGCCGGACGTGCAGCTGATCGCGACCCTTCCGGTCGAGGGCAAGGCGATTGCCGGCATCCCCGACCTGATGCACCACAAGTACGCCGTCCGCGACGGCGCGGCCGTGTGGACGGGCTCGTCGAACTGGACGGACGAGTCGTGGTCGCGGCAGGAGAACGTCCTCACGGTCGTCGAGTCGGAGGCGCTGGCGGAGCGGTTCACGGCCAACTTCGAGGCGCTGTGGACGGAGGAGGACGTCGAGAAGACCGGCTTCGAGAGCCACGACCCCATCGACGTCGGCGGGGTCACCGTGCGGCCCTGGTTCTGCCCGGGTCACGGCGAGGACCTCTCGCATCGCTACGCGCAGCTGATCGGCTGCGCCCGGCGCCGGGTGCGGATCTGCTCACCCGTGATCACGGCGGCGCCCGTGCTCGCAACCCTGGCGCAGTTCGTCTCCGACGGCCGGAACCACGTCGCGGGCTGCGTCGACCTGACGCAGATCCAGGGAGTCGTCTATCAGTGGCACAACAACGGCAACGCCGCCTGGAAGCTCCCGCTCCTCCGCCGGGCGCTCTCGACCGGGTTCTCGGGCAAGCGGTCGGTGCCCTGGGAGCCGCAGGGAAGCCTCCACAACTTCATGCACGCGAAGGTGACCGTCGCCGACGACGCCGTCCTGCTCGGCAGCTTCAACCTCTCGCACTCGGGGGAGCAGAACGCCGAGAACGTGCTCGAGATCCACGACGCAGCGGTCGCCGACCGGCTGGCCGCGTTCGTGGACGAGGTGCGCGCGCGCTATCCGGCGATCGGTGTCCCCGACCTGAACCACCCTGCCTTCGTCGACAAAACTCCGGCGTGAAGCCGTCCTCGCTCGTCTTCGCCGGCCTGATCCTGGTCGCCGTCGCACTCCTGCGCAAACGGCTGACGGGGGTGCAAATCGCCGTCGGCCTCGCTGCCGTCGTGTGGCTGACCCTGCGCGGCACCGGGGCCGTCGAGCTGCCGAACTTCGAGCACATGGCGAGGCGCGTCGGCCCCACGCTCGGCGCCTGGACCTATCTCCTGGTCGGCGCACTGGCGTATCTCGAGACGGCGTTCTTCGTCGGCCTGGTCGCACCCGGCGAGTTCACGGTCATCCTCGGCGGGTTTATCGCCGGGCAGGGCCACGTCAACGTCTTTCTGCTCGCCGGGCTGGTCTTCGTCTGCGCGGCCGCGGGCGATACGACGAGCTTCGTGCTCGGACGGCGCCTCGGTCGCAGGTTCCTCGAGCGGCACGGTCCGCAGTTCGGGATCTCGGAGAAACGCCTGGAGCAGGTCGACCGGCTCTTCGCCGGCCATACGGGCAAGACCATCCTGGTCGGCCGATTCATCGGCCTGGTGCGGGCACTGGCACCGTTTCTGGCCGGTTCGTCCGGTGTTTCGGCCCGCCGCTTCATCCTCTACGACTATGCCGCGGCCGCGATCTGGAGCGCGACCTTCGTCGGGCTCGGGTACGTGTTCTGGCGGAGCTTCGGCACCGTCGTCTCGTTCGCCAAGAAGGGGTCGCTGGCGCTCGGCGCGCTGGTCGTCCTGGTGGTCGGAGCGGTCGCGGCCTACCGCTGGCTCGCGCAGCCGCCGAACCGGGCGCGCCTGCGCCGCGCCTGGCGCGAGCGAAGCCTGGAGCCGCTCAGGCCCAACTAACCGCGTCTAGGCCCAGCGCTCCCAACGGACGACGTCGGCTCTCGGCTTGCGCCGCTCACGGAAGGCGCTCGTCTCGCGCTCGGGAAAGGCCTCGCCGCTTGGATAGCCCATCGCCACCACGGCGACGAAGTGGAGGTCGTCGGGGAGCTCGAGTGCTTCCCATAGGGCCGGCAAGTCGGTCACTCCGAAGACGGCCGCCGCGAGGCCCTCGTCGATCGCGGCCAGCATCAGCGCCATCATCGCCGCACCCGCGTCGACGAACCAGTACGGAGCTGGCCATTCGATCTCCTTGCCTCCAGTGATCGCGAGCTTGTCGGCACTGCGGTAGCGGTCGTGGTAGTCGTCCTCCCGGACGAGGACGACGACGTGGACCGGGGCGGCGGCCTTCCACCGCGCACGGCCGTGCTGGGCGAGCTCCTCCTCCGCAGCCGCGACGGCGATCTTCTGACGCGTTTCCGGATCGGTGACGACGACGAGTCGCAGGCCCTGGCTGAACCCGGCGCTCGGAGCACGGACGACGGCCGCGTTCGTGATCCGCTCGAGCACGTCGCGCGGCACGGGCCGCGGCTCGTACGTCCGCACGCTGCGCCGCGCCCCGAGAACGTCGCGGAACTCCATTACTCCCACTCGATCGTTGCCGGCGGCTTCGAGCTCAGGTCGAGCGCTACGCGGTTGACTCCCGGGATCTCGTTGATGATCCGGCTCGAGATCGTCTCCAGCAGGTCGTAGGGCAGCCGCGCCCAGTCGGCGGTCATCGCATCCTCCGAGGTGACGGCACGGATCACGATCGGGTAGGCGTACGTCCGCTCGTCTCCCTGGACGCCGACCGAGCGGATCGCCGGAAGGACGGCGAAGGACTGCCAGAGCTCGCGGTAGAGCCCGGCGCGCCGCACCTCCTCCTGGACGATCGCGTCGGCCTGGCGCAGGATCTCGAGGCGTTCGCGCGTGACCTCGCCGATGATCCGGATCGAGAGACCCGGGCCTGGGAAGGGCTGGCGCCAGACCATCCGCTCGGGAAGCCCGAGCTCCTCGCCGACGCGGCGCACCTCGTCCTTAAACAGCAGCCGTAACGGCTCGACCAGCTCCACCTCCATGTCCTCGGGGAGCCCGCCGACGTTGTGGTGGGACTTGATCTTCGCGGCCACGCCGTCCTCGCCCCCGCCCGACTCGATCACGTCCGAGTAGAGCGTGCCCTGGACGAGGAAGCGCGTCTGGCCCAGACGCTCGGCCTCCTGCTCGAAGACGCGGATGAACTCCTCCCCCACCCGCCGGCGCTTCTCCTCCGGGTCGGTCACGCCCTCGAGCCGCGCGAGGAACCGTTCCTCCGCCTCGATGTGCACGAGCGGAACGTGGAAGTGCCCGCGAAACGTATCGATCACCTGGACGGCCTCGTCCTTGCGGAGCAGCCCGTGATCGACGAAGACGCAGGTCAGCTGGTCGCCGACCGCCTTGTGGACGAGCAGGGCCGCGACGGCGGAGTCGACCCCGCCCGAGAGGGCGCAGAGCACGCGCTCGCGGCCGACCTGGGCCTGGATCCGCTCGACCTGCTCCTCGATCACGGCGGCGGCCGTCCAGACCGGCGGCGCCTCGGCGATCCCGTAGAGGAAGTTCTTCAGGATCTCCGTGCCGTGCGGCGTGTGCACGACCTCGGGGTGGAACTGGACGCCGTAGAGCCCCCGCTCGGGCGCCTCGAAGGCGGCGATCGGGGTGGAGGGCGAACCGGCGACGACGCGTGCGCCGCTCGGCGCCGCCGTCACCGAGTCGCGGTGGCTCATCCAGACGGTCTGTTCTGCTCCGAGCCCTTCGAAGAGCGCGCCGGGCTCCGCGGTCAGGGCCGTCTTGCCGAACTCGGACACGCCCGTGCGCTCGACGCGGCCGTCGAGCTCCTGCGCCATCAGCTGCATCCCGTAGCAGATGCCGAGCGTCGGCACGCCGAGCTCGAAGAGCGCCGGATCGACCCGCGGGGCATCATCGGCATAGACCGAGGCGGGGCCGCCCGAGAGGATCAGGGCGACGGGGTTTCTCGCGCGGAGCTCGTCGGCGCTCGCCCGGTGGCTGACGAGCTCCGAGTACACGCGGCATTCGCGGACGCGCCGTGCGATCAGCTGCGAGTACTGGCCGCCCAGATCGACGACCAGGACGGGCCTCTCCTCGGGACCGGAAGCCCGAATCGGCAGAGGTATTACCTCAGCGCCGATAGTTCGGCGACTCCTTCGTGATCGTCATGTCGTGCGGGTGGCTTTCGCGCAGCCCGGCGGCCGTGATCCGCACGAAGCGCGCGTGCTTCATCTCGTCGACGGAGGCCGCACCGCAGTACCCCATCGCCTGGCGCAGGCCGCCGACGAGCTGGTGCAGGATCGGCGCCAGCGAGCCCTTGTAGGGAACGCGGCCCTCGATCCCCTCGGGGACGAGCTTCTGCACGTCCTCGACGTCGCCCTGGAAGTAGCGGTCCTTCGAGTACCCGCGCGCCTTCATCGCGCCGAGGGATCCCATCCCGCGGTACTCCTTGAAACGCTCGCCCTGGTGGAAGACGACGTCCCCCGGAGCCTCGTCCGTTCCGGCCAGGAGCGAGCCGGTCATGACCGCGTTGGCGCCGGCGGCAATCGCCTTCGCCACGTCGCCCGACGAGGTGAGACCGCCGTCGGAGATGACCGGTACCTCGAGCGGTGCGGCCGCCCGCGCACAGTCGTACACGGCACTCACCTGCGGGACGCCGACGCCGGCCACGACCCGCGTCGTGCACGTCGCGCCGGGGCCGACGCCGCACTTGACCGCGTCAACTCCGGCGTCGATCAGCGCCTCGGTCGCCTCGCCCGTGGCGACGTTGCCGGCCATCAGGTCGACGTCGAAACGTTCCTTCAGCCTCCCCGCCATCTCGATCACCCCGTGCGTGTGGCCGTGGGCCGTGTCGAGAACGAGGACGTCGACGCCCGCGTCGACGAGGGCCGCCGCCCGGTCGAGCGCGTCAGGCCCGACTCCGACGGCGGCGCCTACTCGCAGGCGCCCCTGCTCGTCCTTGGTCGCGCCGGGGAAGTCGATCCGCTTCTGGATGTCCTTGACGGTGATCAGGCCCTTCAGGCGCCCCTCGGCGTCGACGACGGGCAGCTTCTCGATCTTGTGCCGGTGGAGGATCGCCTCGGCCTCCGCCAGCGTGGTGCCGACCGGCGCCGTGACGAGGTCGCGCGCGGTCATCAGAGTCGACACCGGCTGTCCGACCTCCCGTTCGAAGCGGAGGTCGCGGTTCGTGAGGATGCCGACGAGCCGGCCGCCGTCGTCGGTGATCGGGACGCCGGAGATCCTGAAGTTGGCCATCAGCGCCAGGGCATCCGCGATCGTCGCGGTGGGCGGCAGCGTCACGGGCTCGACGATCATCCCCGACTCGGAGCGCTTGACCTTGTCGACCTCGGCGGCCTGCTCCTCGATCGAGAGGTTGCGGTGGATCACCCCGAGGCCGCCCTCACGGGCGAGCGCGATCGCCAGCCGGGCCTCCGTGACGGTATCCATCGCCGCGGAGACGACCGGGATCTCCAGCCGGATCGAACGCGTCAGCTGTGTTGCCGTCGAGACGTCGTTCGGCAGCACCTCGGAATGCGCCGGGACGAGCAGGACGTCGTCGAACGTAAGGCCTTCCTTGGCGAACTTCTCGTCCAGCGCGAGGAGCCGTTCCAGCTCCTCCTGCCGAAACTCGGTCGCCATCTGGAGAGACTAACCCTCGAGGACGACGGGCTGGAGCTCCGTGATGACCACGCCCGGCGCCAGCTTGCCCGCCTCGCGGTGGTCGAAGCGACCCGGGCCCAGCGCCAGGGTCGACGCGGCGCCCGTCGCGACGGCGACGCGGAGGGCCTCCTCCGGAGGCTGCCCCTCCAGATGCGCGGCCAGGTAGGCAGCCACGAGCACGTCGCCCGCCCCCACCGCCGAGAGCGGCTCGATCCGCTGGAGCGAGGCGCGCAGGCGCGCCACTCGCCGTTTCTCGCGGAGCAGGGCGTAGCAGCCGGTCTCGCCCGTGATCAGGACGTTCCGTGCCCCGAGCCCGGCCAGGTCCTCGAGCGCCTGGACGATGTCCTGCTCGTCGCTGAAGTCCTGACCGACGAGGGCCTCGGCCTCGCGCTGGTTCGGCGAGACCAGGAAGGGCTCGGCCTCCATGCCCAGCCGCAGCGGCTGGCCCTCGGTGTCGAGGACCGATGGGACCCCGCGCCGGTTCAGGTCGCGGATCGCCTCGGCGTAGAACGAGTCGTCGACGCCGCGCGGCAGCGAGCCGGCGAACACGACGAAGTCTGCACCCCTCGAGAGGTAGAGCAGCTTCGCCGCCAGGATCTCGAGCTCGTCGGGCTGGACGTCAGGGCCCCATTCGTTGATCTCCGTGAAGGTGCCACCGGTCGGGTCGACGACCGCAGTCGTCGTCCGCGACTCGCCGGCGATCCGGACGAAGTCGTTCAGGATCGCCTCGCTCGTCAGCTCCTCGACGATCCGCCGTCCGGCGCGCCCGCCGGCCAGGCCGGTCGTCACCACCGGGACATCGAGCAGCCTCAGGGCGCGCGCGATGTTCACGCCCTTGCCGCCCGCCAGCGTCAGCCCCTGGATCGCCCGGTGCCGGATCCCGAGCTGGAAGTTCGGGACCGTCAGCGTCCGGTCGATGGCCGCGTTCATGGTGACCGTCACGATCACGTGAGCCAGCCCCAGACCCGGTGCACCGTGCGGCCCGCGTACCACTCGGCCCGGCCGATCGCCCCCGGCTTCTTGATCTCCCGAGACGCAAGCAACGGGCTCCGCGCGATCAGACGGCTTCGGTCGTACACTCGCACCTCACCCAATTGTTGCCCTTTTTCGATCGGCAGGGAGATCGCGTACGGCGCCGTCAGCCGCTCGACGAGGGGCCGGTCGACTCGAAGGACGCGCAGGACACGGTGCGGCACGACGAGCGCGAGCGGCTTGCGCCCGTAGGGCGCGCGGGCCCAGGCGTACACCCGGGAGCGCTGGACGACCGCAACCCACCTGTAGCGCGAGAGGCCGTAGGCAAGGAGCTTCGCGAGGTCGGCGTTCCGCTGGCCGCGCGATGAGCTGCCGAGCAGCGTCGCGTAGACCGTGATCCCGTCGCCCCGAGCGGCCGCCACCTCCGACCAGCCCGCGAGCGAGGTGTGGCCCGTCTTCACCCCGATCAGGCCCGGGAACGTCCCGAGCAGGTCGTTCCAGGTGTGCAGGATCCGGCCGCCGCTGATCGTGTCGAACCGCTCGCGGACGATGCTCCGGACGAGCGGGATGCGCATGGCGACCCGTGCCAGCTTCGTCACGTCCCTGGCGCTCGAATAGTGGCCGTAGGCGTCGAGACCGTCGGGGCGCGCGAAGTGGGTGTCGGTCAGGCCGAGCCGGTGTGCCCGCTCGTTCATCAGCGTGACGAACGCGGACACGTCGCCGTGCCCCGCGTGGTCGGCCAGTGCATAGGCGGCGTCGTTCGCGCTCTGGATCAATGCCGCCTTGACGAGCTCGAGCACCGTCAGCTGCTCGCCGGCGCGGAGGTGGATCGAGGACTCGCCGACCCCGGCCGCATCCGATGAGACCGTGACGACGTCGCTCGGCTTGGCGTGCTCGAGGGCGACGAGCACGGTCATCAGCTTCGTGATGCTCGCGATCCCGACCCGGTCGGAGGCGTGAGAGGCGAGAAGCACGTCCCCGTCCTGGCCGTTTTCGACCAGGTACGAATGAGCGACGACGCCGGGGCCGGCCGCGAGCGCAGGTGCGGCGATCGCCAGCACGAGGGCAACTAGCGCGAGCCTCGGCCTCACGCGGAGCAGGGTACTCAACCCGTTCTGATCTTCTCGCCGATCCGGAGGGATGTGGGGCGAACGCCCGGGTTCAGCGTCAGGAGCCGTTCCACCGTCGTCCTGAACCGCAGGGCGACCGCGTCGAGCGTGTCGCCGGCCCGGATCACGTAGAACCGCCTCTTGGGCGTGGCCGCAGGCCGCGGCACCCGCCGGGAAACGACCGCGGCGGCGACCCCGCCCGTTCGCGCCGGCGGCGGCACCGTGCTCCGGTCGAGGCCGGACCGCACGAGCAGGACGGCAGCCGTCGCAGCGGCGAGAAAGGCCGCCGGAGCGCCGAACCGGATCACGAGCCCGCGGCCGCCCGTCATCGCTACCAGCCCGAGACCTTCCAGACCTCGCGCTTCAGCCGTGCGGCCTCGGCAATCGCGGCGGCCCGCCAGTCGGCGCCCGAAGCGCGGAAGGCATAGATCACCGAGCGCGACGCGTTGACGAGCGCGCTGGCCGGCCCGCTGGTGAACGCGCGTGCGATCTCCGCGGCGCTGCCGCCCTGGGCGCCGATTCCGGGCAGCAGGAGGATCGATTGCGGGAGCAGGCGCCGAGCCTCGCCGACCGCGCGAGGATGGGTGGCGCCGACGACGGCTCCGACGCTCGACAGGCCTCGCTCGCCGACGAGCTCCTCGCCCCATTCGGCCACGAGCTCGGCCACCTGCTGCCAGAGCGGGCGCCCATCGGAAAGCGTCAGGTCCTGGATGTCGCCGCCCGCGTTGGAGGTCTTGACGAGGCAGAAGAGACCGCCGCCCTCTCGCCGGCAGGCAGCCAGGAGCGGCTCGAGCGACTCCCGGCCGAGATAGGGGTTGACCGTGAGGGCATCCGCTCGGGGCGGGGAAGCTCCGCGAGGCTCGAGGTACGCGGCGGCGTAGGCGCGGGCGGTCGACCCGATGTCCCCGCGCTTCCCGTCGGCGATGACGAGGAGGCCGGCAGCCCGTGCGTAGTCGCAGATCTCTTCGAACGCGCGAAAGCCGGGGGCCCCGAGCGCCTCGAAGAAGGCGAGTTGCGGCTTGACGCCCACGGCCTCCGGACCGACGGCATCGACGATCCCGCAGCAGAACCGGGCGACGGCCTCCGCCGCGGCTTCGTCACCCAGGTGCGCGTCTCCGCGGAGCTCCACCGGCAGGAGATCGAGGACCGGATCGAGGCCGACGATCAGCTGGCTGCGCTTGCGCTCGACCGCCTCGGCGACGCGATCGGCGAACGCGGCCGTGACGACGGCCCGCCCGACATCGAGGTCCTGCGCCATCGTCTCAACGTTAGCCGCGCGCACCGACTCCCCTCTAGACCAACCAGAAAGGGCCGCGTCCGCGGCCCTTTCTGGAAAAGCGGGCGGGTTGCTTAGGCGCCGCTGGCGCGCACCGAGGACTTCAAGGTGCTGCCGGCCGAGAACTTGGGCACCGTGGCCGCGGGGATGGTCACCTTCTGGCTCGGGTTCCGGGGGTTGACACCTTGGCGCTCGGCGCGCCGCTGCGTCGAGAACTTGCCGAATCCGGTGAAGCTCACCTGGTCACCGCGCTTGAGCGCATCGGTGATCGAATCGAGCACTGCATCGACGGCCTTCGCCGCATCACGCCTGCTCAGTCCGCTTCTCGAAGCAACCGCATCCACGAACTCCTGCTTAGTCACGAACCTCTCCTCCTGGTCGACGACCCAGACACCGAAGCACCCTAACAGGCCTTTGCTTTCGGCTCAACCATGCGGTTTTGCTGGGACTTTTACGCTCTTTGCGATCTCCGAGGCGTGAAAAAGGGCGTGCAAGCGCACCGCCTGGCGCGCGAGGGCGTCGACTCCGCCCTCTTCGCGGTCGACCACGCAGACGGCGTTTGCGCAGCGAAGTCCCGCCTCGCGGAGCGCCTTGACGGCTTCGACGGCGGCCCCGCCGGAGGTGACGACGTCCTCGACGAGGCACACGCACTCCCCCGGCTCGAAGCCCCCTTCGAGCCGGTTGGCGGTGCCGTACTCCTTGGCCGCACCGCGGACGATCAAGAAGGGGCGGCCGGAAGCGAGCGAGGCGGAGGCGGCGAGCGCGACCGCGCCGAGCTCGGGGCCCGCGAGCCGATCGGCCTCCGGCTCGACCTCTTCGACACGTCCTGCGATCAGCTCACCGAGCGCTCGCAGAATCTCGGGTTGAGCCTCGAAGCGGTACTTGTCGAGGTAGTACTGCGAACGCCGGCCCGAGCGAAGCACGAAGTCGCCCTCGAGGTATGCGGCCTCGCGAATCGCGTCGATGAGCTCCTCGCGGCTCAGGGTCGAGCGGCCTCGAGGACGTCGCGGGCGAGCGGCAGCAGGCGCTCGGCCTCGGCGGTGCCCTCGACGAGCGACACCATCGAACCGTCGTCGAAGTAGAGGTCGGCACGCTCTCGCCGCCTGGCCGTGCGGCGGCGGAGGAGCACCACGCCTGCGAAGGAGCCGGCCGCGAGCAGAACGCCCGTGAAGAACCTATGACGCGCCATCGTCGTCCTTCTTCGGCGCACGCTTGCGCGCGGGCTTCGCAGCCGCGTCGGCGGCTGCCTCGGGCTTCGCGGGCTCGCGCTTCGCACGGGGAGGCGGTTTCGCCGCGGGGGCCTTCGGCTTGTCGCCGGCCGCACCGCGCAAGCAGCTCTTCAGGTCGTAGAAGACGAGCCCGACGGTCGGCTCGGAGCTCGTCGTTGCCGCGATCACCCGGCCGTGGTCGCGGACGACGAACACGCTGCCTTCGAGGGTGGCGACCTCGAGCTGGGTCAGCGTGCCCGGCCCGAGACCCGGACGCGTGCGCTCGGCGGCCGAGAGGAGCTCGCCCGCAGCCTCTGCCATGCGGGCCGCCTGCTCCGCTCCGAGCGTAGAGGCGACGACGGTTCCCTTGCCGTCGATCAGCACTGCGGCGCGGATCTGGGACGAGATCTCGGTCAGGTCGGCGAGTGCCTGCTGGGCGTCCATCGAGCGGCAACGCTAACACCTGGAAGGCGTCGCGGAAGGGCGCCCGCCCCGGCCCGCGCCATACTCCGCGCAGTGTCGATGACCAAACTGCGGGCGACGTTGAACGCGACGGTCACGAAGTTCTTTCGTGACCGCGGGACGCACCTGGCGGCGATGATCGCCTACTACGCGCTCCTCTCGTTCTTCCCGCTCGCCTTTCTCGCGCTCGCGCTGCTCGGATTGACCGGTCGCGCCGACGAGTCGAGCTATGTCGTCACGGAGTTGAAGCGGGCGTTTCCGAGTGCCTCGATCTCCGGGATCGTGAAGACGGTCAGGAGCGTGCAGCACAACGCGACCACGCTCGGGATCATCGGCGGGATCGCCCTGCTCTGGGCATCGCTCTCGCTCTTCAGCGTGCTCGAGTCCGCCTTCAACATCGTCTACGACATTCCGAACCGATCCTTCTGGCGCGGAAAGTTGCTCGCGGTCATTTTCATGACGGTGTCCCTGCTGATCCTCTTTGTCGGGCTCCTCGCCGGTTCGCTCGGGATCGGCGTGCTCAGGCACTTCGCGCCCAGTTTCATCGCCAATTCGGTCGTCGCCTACATCGTCTCGGTGCTGGTCTCGACGCTCGCGGTCTTCGTCTTCCTCGTCTCGGCCTACTACCGGCTCACGAACCTGAAGCTCAGCATCCGCCAGGTGCTGCCGGGAGCAATCGTGGCGACGATCGGCCTCGAGACCACCTTCCAGGTCCTGCCGATCTACTTGCGCCTGTCGAATCACGTCCCCGCCGCACAGGCCTTCGGCGGGCCGGTGATCCTCCTCATCTGGCTCTACGTGATGGCGATGGTGATCGTCTTGGGCGCCGAGGTGAACTACGAGCTCTCGCGCCGAGCGGGCGAGGACTCAGGTCTGGTCGGCCTGGCGTAATGCCCCGGCCAGGGATGCCGCTGCGCGGGCGCGGTGAGAGTCCCTCGCCTTCCACTCGTTGCCCAATTCGGCAACAGTCTGCTCCTCGCCCTCGGGAATGAAGATCGGGTCGTAGCCGAAGCCTTCGCTTCCCCGAGGCGCCTCGGCGAGCCGGCCCTCGAGGACGCCGGTGCCGCGGAGCTCCCGGTGCTCGGGCGAAAGGCCGACGAGCTCGCAGACGTAGCGCACTTCGCGGTTCCGAGAGCCTTCCAGCTCGCGAAGCAGCGCTGCCACCGGATCCGCTGCCCAGCGCGCAGACTCGATGCCCGGCCGGCCGCCCAGGGACTCGACCTCGATACCCGAGTCCTCGCCCAGCACCCAGGCGTCAGCGGGCGCGAGCGAGCGGCCGAACCGCGCCTTGGCGAGGGCGTTCTCGTAGTAGGTCGCCCCCTCCTCGGGCGGAAACTGATCGGCGCCCAGGAGGTCGATCCGCCAGCCGGGTAGCGCCGACCGAAGCTCGGCCAGCTTGTGCGCGTTCCCGGAAGCCAGCCTGGCGACTACGCCCAGCGGGCCTCCCGGACGCCGGGAAGCTCGCTCTGGGCGGCAATCCGGGACGGGTCGGTGCGGACGACGTTGCCGCCGCTCGTCAGGAATGCGGCGGCCACGGCCAGGCGGAGAAGCGAGCCGTCCCAGCCGAGCGAGGGCAGATCAGGCACGTTCTGCCTGCACGGCCCCGGTCTGGGCCGCGCCGATCTGCTCGATCCCGGCGGCGGCCAGGTCGATTAGCTCGTCGAGCTCGGCCCGAGAGAAGGGTGCGCGTTCGGCCGTCGCCTGCACCTCGATCAGGCGCCCGTCGCCGGACATGACGACGTTCAGGTCGGCGTCGGCGCTCGAGTCCTCCTCGTAGTCGAGATCGAGCAGCGGAACGCCTGCCACGATCCCGACCGAGACGGCCGCGACCGAATCTCTGAGCGCGCGGCCGAGGCCGAACCGGTCGAGCGCCCGCGCGGCCGCGACGTAGGCGCCGGAGATTGCGGCGCAGCGAGTCCCGCCGTCGGCCTGCAGAACGTCGCAGTCGAGCCAAACGGTTCGCTCGCCGAGGGCCTCGAAGTCGATCACCGCCCTGAGAGCGCGGCCGATCAGACGCTGGATCTCGACCGTCCGTCCCTTCTGCCGGCCCGCGCTCGCCTCGCGTTGCGTCCGCTCGCCCGTCGATGCGGGCAGAAGTGAGTACTCGGCCGTCATCCAGCCGCGTCCGCGGCCCTTCATCCACCGAGGCACGCCCTCCTCGATCGAGGCGGTGCAGAGCACCCGCGTCCGGCCCTGGCTCCAGAGGACGGCGCCGTGCGGCTGCTCGAGGAAGTCGGGGACGATCTCGAGCGGCCGGAGCTGGTCGGGCCGCCTGCCGTTGGCGCGACTCACGCCGCCGCCTCCAGCTCTGACAGCGCGACCACCTCGACCTCGTCGATCGGCAGCTGCAGGAACCGGGCGCCCTTCGTCTTGAAGACGTCCGCGTCGCCGGTGGTCAGAAACCGGTACGCCCCCTCGCGGCCGCCGGCGTTCTCGATTCCCTTCCGCGCCAGCGTCTCGGCCGCCTCGCGCGCGGTCTCCTCGGCGGAGAAGACGAGCGCGACCTCGCGGCCGAAGACGCGCTGGAGGATGGGCCGGATCAGCGGATAGTGGGTGCAGCCGAGGATGACCGTGTCGACCTTCGACGCCTTCAGCGGCTCCGCGTACTCGCGCACGGCGGCGGTCGTCTCCGCTCCGAACGGATCGTCGCTCTCGATCAGCGTCACCAGTCGAGGGCAGGCGACCGAGGTCAGGCGAACGCCGGCGTCGAGGTCGCCGACGAGACGCTCGTAGCGGCCGGCCCGGACCGTTCCTTCGGTCGCCATCAGGCCGACGCGGCGGTTTCGGGTCGTCAGGACAGCTGCGTGCGCCTCCGGAGTGATCACGCCGATGACGGGGACGGCGAGGCGCTCCTGCAAGTCCGGGAGCGCCGCCGAGGTTGCGGTGTTGCAGGCGACCACGATCAGCTTCACGTCCTGGGTCTCCAGGTACGCCCCGATCTCGGCGGCGAAGCGACGAACGTCCTCGAGCGGCCGCGGCCCGTAGGGCAGGCGCGCTCCGTCTCCCAGGTAGACGAAGTCCTCGTGCGGAAGGGTCACGAGGCACTCGTGCAGGACGGTCAGACCGCCCATGCCCGAGTCGAAGACGCCGACGGGGCGTTCGTCCATCGCTCAATTGTAGAAATGCAAGGCGGGGGGTACGCTTGCCCTCGTGCGCCGTCTGGCCACGCTCGTAGTCGCCTTTGCACTCGCCGCCGCTCTAGCCGGGACTGCGCGCGCGTTCACGAAGGCCGACGGCACGCTCGTCATGGATGACGGCGTCACGTTCGGGACGACGCTGTACATGCCGGACGGAACACCGCCGTCGACGGGCTGGCCCGCGATCATGATGCTGCACGGTCTCGGTGGAAACCGCATCGGCATGAACGCCCTGGCCGAAAGCTGGTACGTGCCTCGGGGCTACGCCGTCTTCACCTACGACGCGCGGGGCCACGGCCAGTCCGGCGGTGTCGTGACGATCGACGGGCCGCGCGAGATCGCCGACGTCCGGGCGGCCTTCGACTACCTCGCGGCGCAGCCGGGCATCGACCGCTCCCACATCGGCGTCTGGGGCATCTCGTACGGTGGCGGCGCGGCCTGGCTTTCCGCGGTCGCCGGCGTGCCGTTCGCCGCCATCCAGACCTTCGAGACCTGGACCGACCTCTATGCCGCCCTGATCCCCAACGACCTGAGCAAGTCGGGCGCGGTCTTCGGCTTCCTGAGCGAGATTTCGCCGGCCGCGATCTCGCCGCTGATCGCGGGCATCAAGGGCGACCTGCTCCAGAGCACGAACCTGCCGGCGCTCAAGGCGCTGTCGACGGAGCGATCGTCGCTCTCGCGGATCGGAACGCTTTCGACGCCGGCAGCGATGTACCAGGGCAAGCGCGACTTCGCCTTCGACATGGGCCAGATGACTCGCACGTTCGCCCAGCTGAAAGGGCCCAAGCGGCTGTACTTGGGGAACCTCGGGCACTCGCCGTCGACCTTCCCCTCGGACGACACGAGCTACTTCCTGACCGAGTCGCAGCTCTGGTACGACCGCTTCCTGAAGAACCAGCCGAACGGCATCGACACCCGGCCCAAGGTCGAGGTCGCGCCCACCCCGTTCAAGGGCAAGGCGGTCTCGTACCCGGGCCTGCCGCCCACGAAGACGATCACCCTGACCTTCTCCGGCCAGGCGACAATCGATCAGAGCGGGAAGGTCGTGCGCACCGTGCCGCTGCCGAAGACCTTGCTCGAACAGTTCGGCGCCCCACGCGTCCAGGTCACGGTCTCGACGACGAGCCAGTTCCCCCACCTGGTCGCGGTCCTGAGCGCGCTCACGCCCAGGGGCGAGGTGATCCTCTCGGAGGGCGGTATCCAGACGACCTACTCGTCGACGGCGAAGACGGTCACGTTCCGGCTCGACAGCGACTCGACTCCGATTCCCGCCCGCTCGAAGCTGCGGATCACGCTCGCGTCCAACTCGACGGCGCAGAACCCGCAGAACCTGCTCTATCTCCAGACCCCGCTTCCCGACGGTTCGAAGCTGACGATCGGCAAGGTGCGCGTCGACCTGCCGGTGCTGAAAACGCCGATCTCGAAGTGAGGCTCCGGCTTCTCGTCGGCCTCGGGCTGGCGACCCTGGCGATCAGCATCCCGGGCGCGTTCGGGAGCGCACCGACGGGCGTGACCGCGGGCGAGATCCTGATCGGAGGGACGGTGCCGCTGAGCGGGCCCGAGGCCGCCTTCGGCGTCGTGGCTCCCGGGGCGGACGCCTACTTCAAGTACGTCAACGACCACGGCGGCGTCTTCGGCCGGAAGATCCGCTACGAGTACCTGGACGACGCTTACGACCCCGCGCAGACGGTCGTTCAGACCCGGCGGCTCGTCGAGCAGGACAGGGTCTTCGCGATCTTCGGGAGCGTCGGCACCGAGGAGGTGCTCGCCGTCCGGCCGTACCTGACGCAGCAGGGCGTTCCGCAGCTCTTCGTCGGCAGCGGCCTGAGCGCGCTCGGCCGGGACTCGAAGCAGTTCCCCTGGACGATCGGCTACCTCGTCAACTTCACGGCGGAGGGCAAGGTCTTCGGCGCCCAGGTCGCGAAGACGAAGCCGACCGCGAAGATCGCCGTCCTCTACGAGGCGAGCGACTACGGCAAGGAGCTGCTCGCCGGCTTCCAGAAAGGGCTCGGGGGCAAGGGGAAGATCGTCGCGAAGGAGACGTACAACGTCACCGATCCCGACATCAACTCGCCGCTCGCGGCGCTCCGCGCCTCGAACGCCGACATCCTCATGGTCTTCGCACTGCCGAAGCAGACGATCCAGGCTTTCGTCGGGATCGACAAGCTCGGCTGGCACCCGCAGGTCTACGTCACGTCAATCTCGATCGACCCCGCCGTGATGCAGATCGCGCGGCTGAACACTTCGAACCGGACGACCGAAGGGTCGATGAGCCTGGCGTTCCTGAAGGACCCGACCAATGCCCGCTGGGCCAAGGACGCCGGCGTGAAGCTCTACCTACAGATCATGAAGCGCTACGCGTCCGGCTCGGACCCGAAGGCGGTCGCCCACTTCTACGGCATGGCCGCCGCCTTCACGATGGTCGACTCGATCAAGCACGCGGGCAAGAACTTGACGCGGTCGAGCCTGATGAACGCCGCTCTGCACCTGAACGAGAAGGACAACCCGTTCCTGCTGCCGGGGATCGTTCTGAAGACGACTCCGTCGTTCCGCTTCCCGCTCACGCAGGCGCAGCTGTACCGCTACCACGCGGGGCTCTGGCGGCCGCAGGGAGCGTTGATCGCTGCTAAACCGTAAGGATCGAGGAAAGGATGGAATAGGTATGAAGAGCTCACTACGCACGGCGGCGGTGGGTCTCGCAGCGCTCGCTGCGTTCGCGCTCGCCGGTTCTGCCTCAGCAGGAATTACCTCGGCGAAGATCACGATGAGCAGCGCCGGCCAGACACTCGGCGCTGCCGGCACGAAGTTCAAGCTGGTCAAGTCGCAGGCCGACAACGACCTGGCGCGGGCGGTCTTCTACGTCCCGCAGGGGTACCAGCTCACAAGCTCGGCCGTCGGAACTCAGATCGGGACCGCGGCCGCAACGGTCTTCGCACGTGACCTGAACGCGATCGTGCCCGTCACCGGAACCGTCGACGTCGCGAACCCGGCGGACCTCGCCGCCCAGGCGACGGCGTGCACGGGCACGCCGAACCACTCGCAGATCTGGGCGCTCAAGCTCCAGGCGGCCGGAACACCGCTGACCGTCCCGGCGTTCATCGACACGATCACCGCCCCGCCGCTCTCCGCACTCGCGCTGGCGACGGTGACCTTCTGCCTGCCACCGTCGGACATCCCCGCCGGGAACCCGGCCAGGGCGACGCTGGGCGCGAGCCTGATCACCGCAGAGTTCACGACGAATGCGCTCCTGAACCCGAGCGCTCCTGGCTCGTACCGCTGGCGCGCACTGATCACGCCGTACCAGACCGGTAACGGCCAGGTCGACGGCGCAGGCACCGTCGAGGCACAGTCGATCGTCAACCTGCCCACCTCGATTTCGCTGAAGGCGAAGGCGAAGAAGGCCGCGGCCAAGGCGACGCAGACGGTCACCTTCAGCGGCTCTGTGACCTCGAACGCCCAGGGCGTCGAGGGCGCAACGGTCGACGTGCTCAAGGGCTCGACCGCGAAGGGCGTCAAGAAGTTCAAGACGCAGTCGACGGGGTCGACCGGCGCCTTCTCGGGCTCGTTCGCGGTCAAGCAGGGCAAGAGGGCAGCGTCGATCAACCTCGTCGCCAAGGCGACGACGGCCGACGAGGACCTCGGCACCGCCGGCTGCACCGCGACCTTCGTGCCGCCGCTCTCGCCGGTCCCGATCCCCTGCGTCGACGCAACGGTCCCGGGTGTTTCCGTCACCAGCCCGGTGGTGAAGGTGACGATCCCGGCCGCTCCGAAGCCGAAGAAATAGCGCCTTGAGGAGCCACGATGGGGGCCGCGGCCCCCATCCTGGCGTCCATATCCTTCGGCCATGGCCGAAATCCGTGTCGGCACGTGCTCGTGGGCCGACGAATCGCTCTCCAAGCACTGGTATCCGCCGGGAACGAGGCCCGCCGATCGGCTCGGCTACTACTCCGAGAGGTTCGACACCGTCGAGGTCGACTCGACCTACTACCGGCTCCCGGCCGAGCAGATGGTCGAGCGCTGGGCGGAGCGGACACCTGAGGGCTTCGTCATGCACGTCAAGGCGTTCGGCGTCATGACCAGGCACCCAGTGAAGCTCGAGGCGCTTCCACCCGACCTGCGCGAGGAGGCGAACGCCGACGAGAAGGGGCGCGTCGAACGCCCGTCGCGGGAGTTGCGCGCGGAGGTCTTCCGACGCTTTCGGGAGGCCCTGGAGCCGCTCCGTTCGGCCGGCAAGCTCGGCGGGATCCTCTTCCAGTTCCCGTCCTACATCGTCTTCCGGCAGCACTCCCTCGACTACCTGGAGTGGGCTCGCGAGCAGATGGACGGCGACGAGATGCTGGTCGAGTTCCGGCACCGAAGCTGGCTGGACGAGGAGAACCGCAAGGCGACGTTGTCGTTCCTCGAGCGGATCGGCGCCACCCACGTGATCGTCGACGCGCTGAAGACGTCCGCGAAGAACCTCGTCCCGACCGTCCTCGCCCTGACGAGCCCAACCCTTTACCTCCGCTTTCACGGGCGGAACGCCGCCACCTGGAACGTGCGCGGGAAGAGTGCCGCGGCGCGCTTCGACTACCTGTATCCGGAGGAGGAGCTCGCGGAATGGGTCGAGCCGCTCCGCGAGCTCTCGGGCCGGGTGGAGAACGCATACGCGGTCTTCAACAACAATGCGGCCAATCCCGACGGCAGAGGAGGCTTCATCGCCCAGGCCGCGACCAACGCGGTGCAGCTCCAGCGGCTCCTGCAGGCTTCGGCCGTTCCGGTCAGTAGGGTTGGCGCGTGAACGTCCTCGCGGTCATCCACGGCGAGGAGGTTCGGTCGGGGGTCTTCGGGCAGGTGGTCGAGCAGCGCGGTCACCGGCTGGAGGAGTGGAGCCTGGCCTGGGACAAGCCGCCGGCGCGGCCCATCGACGGCTACAGCGCGGTCTTCATCTTCGGCGGGGCCATGCACGCCGACCAGGACGACCGGCACCCGTGGCTGCGCGAGGAGAACATGCTCATCCAGCGGCTGTTCAACCTGCAGATGCCAGTGCTCGGCGTCTGCCTCGGGGCGCAGCTGCTCGCCAAGGCCGCCCATGCGACCGTCGGGCCGTCGTCGGACCCCGAGATCGGCTGGGCGGACGTGGAGCTGACTGCGGCTGCGCAGGACGATCCGGTGCTCGGCCGGCTGCCGGCGCGGTTCGAGGCGTTCGAGTGGCACTACTACACGCACGGGCTTCCGGGCGGCGCTGTCGAGCTGGCGACCAGCCCGGTCTGTACGCAGGCGTTCCGTCTCGGCCCGGTCGTCTGGGGGATCCAGTTCCACGCCGAGGTCACCGAGCAGCAGATCGGCAGCTGGATCGCCGACAACCCGGAAGAGGTTCCGGGGCCCGAGGGGGAGCTCATTCGTCAGACCGCCGGGCGGATCGGCGAGTGGAACGAGCTCGGACGGTCGCTCTGCGAGGGCTTTCTGGCCGTGGCCGAAGAGGCTGCTGCGGCGAAGGCCGCCTAGTGCCCAGCCCTTAGCGCTCGAGCGGAAGCTCGGCGTGGCGCGACCACTCGTGCCACGAGCCCGGGTAGTTGCGCGCCCGATAGCCGGCGGCGCGGAGGGCGAGTGTGGCCAGCGCGGAGCGCGAGCCGGAGTGGCAGTACGAAACGACGTCGGCCCCCTCGGGCAGACCGACGAGCGCACGGATCTCCTCGGCGGGTAGCGGCTCTCCGGGCCCGGCGAACAGCGTGGAGAACTCGACGTGCCTGGCCCCGGGAATGTGTCCCTGACGCGGGTCGCACGGCGAGCCCTGCCGGCCCGTGTACTCCTCGTCGCGACGGACGTCGAGGATCGCCAGCTGCGCATCGCCCAGCCGGCCGGCCAGCTCGGCATAGGTGGGCAGCGCCTCGGGACGCGGCTCCAGCTGCGCCTTCACCGGTTGAAGCTCGATCGGGCCCTCCTCCAGCTCGCCCGGCCAGCCGCCGATGCCGCCGAGCAGGATCGCGACGCGTGGATGCCCGGCGAGCTCGGCGAGCTGGGCGGCGGGGACAGCGCCGATCCCGTCGCCGCGGTCGTAGACGACGAGACGCTCCTCGCCGGTGATCCCGTGCCGACGGAGCCGGAGGCCGATCTCACGTGCGAACGCGTCGATCGCGGCGGGATCGGCGAGCGGCATCGGCGAGCCGAGGACGAGCGGGATCGAGTTCGGAATGTGCCCGCGCGCGTGCGCGTTCGGCCCTCGGACGTCGCCGACGACGACGTCCTCGGCACCGGAGTGCTCCGCGACCCAGGCCGCGTCGACGACGTTCGGCAGATCGTTCAAGCGAGCGGTTTGAGGAAGTCGAGGAGGAGCTCGTTGAAGCGGTCGGGCTGCTGGAGGCTGGGCACGTGGCCCGCGCCCTCGAAGACCTCGAGGCGGGCGTCGGGAGCGAGCTCCGCAGCCTCCCGCGCCACGTCGAGTGGCAGCACGGGGTCGGCCGAGCCGACGGCGACCAGCAGGGGACAGGCGAGCGAAGCGACGACGTCTCGCGAGTCCCTGCGGTCGCGGATCGCCTTGACGGCGTTCGCGAGCCCCTCCGGGTCCTGCTCCAGCGCGATCGCCCGGACACGCTCGAGCAGCTCGCCCTCGACCCCGGCGAAAATGGTCGCCTCGGCGGCCTCCCAGAGCGCCGCGGCGCCGCCTTCGGCGATCAGCTCGAGCCAGTGCTCGCGGACCGGCCGGCGCTCGGGTGGGTCGGCGCCGATCGGCGAGCCCGCGAGGACGAGGCCGGCGACCCGCTCGGGGGCCTGCCGGGCCATCGCCAGCGCGCAGTAGCCGCCCATCGAGGCGCCGACGACAACCACGCGCCCCTCGACCTGGGCGAGCACCGCTCCGGCCCACCCGTCGACGGAGTTGCCGAGCCGATAGAGGTTCGGCGCAACCACCTCGTGGTCGGTGAGCACCGCACGCTGCGGCTCCCACATCCGCTCGTCCAGTGGGAGCGCGTGCAGGAGCGCGACGTTCATCGCGCGAGCGCCTGGACGATGTCCAGCTCGGGCACGATCGCCGGCCGCCCGGACAGGCGCTCGACCCACGACCGAAGGGCCGGGAACCGCTCGAGCCCGATGCCGAGGACCGGCTCGGTGCGCAGCACCCAGGGCAGGTAGGCGATGTCGGCCAGCCCGTAGTCCGGGCCGGACAGGTACGGCCGCTCGAGCAGCGCCGCGTCCAGGGCGTCGAGCTTCGCCTCGAGGTCCTCCGGCGGACGGTCGCGGCGACGGACCGCGTAGTAGACGTCGCCGAGCCGTGCGTCGAAACGGTCGATCCAGACCCGAGCGTGCGCACGGGCCTCGCGATCGGCCGGCAGCAGAGCCGGGTCGGGCCAGCGCTCTTCGAGGTACTCCATGATCACCGCCGACTCGGGGAGCAGGAAGTTGCCCTCCTCGAGCACCGGCACCTTTCCGCTCGGGTTCTTGTCGTACATCCAGGCGGGCCGATCGTCGAGGTCGATCACGACGGACTCGTACGCGACCCCCTTCTCCGCAAGCGCGATCCGCGCCCGGGCGCAATAGGGACAGCGCGCCGCGTCGTAGAGGGTCAGGCCCACGCGGGCGACTCTACCGGCACGCCGTCAGACGGGCTTGTAGCCGTGCCCGGCGCCTTCGATCCCGAGCGCGGCGGCGACCCGCTCGAGCAGCTCGAGGGGAGGCGGCAGCTCGCCAGGCGACGCCGCCATCGGCGCCGCTGCCCGCACGCGGCCCGGGTCCGCTCCGGTCAGACGGGCCGCGACGGTCGGGTTCGCCCGCATCGCGATCACGTCGCCGGGCGGGAGCGGGCCCTGGTACTCGGGCAGCGACGCGTACTCGTCGGCCACGCGGCCGCGGTCGAACAGCACGTAGCGGACGACGGCGCCGTCCTCCAGCCCGATCGAGAGGACCACCGCACCCATGCGGTCGGAGAGCTCCCGCGCGAGCCGGCGCAAGAGGCTCGGCTCGCGGTCGCAGAGCTCGTCGTAGACGGCGACCCAGCCGTTCCGCACCTCCGAGACGGCCGTGCCTCCACTCGTTCCGAGCCGCGGCAGAAATGTCGCCACCGCGCGCTCGACGGCCGCGCGGTCGTCGGTCTGTACGTGAATGGAGCCGAAGCTGCTGCCGCGCGTGGGCCCCTGAAGCCGCCCGGCGAGCGCGTCCAGCTCGACGACGAGGTTCAGCGAGTCCTCCTGGAAGCCGAGGCGCCGGTAGACCGTCCGCGCGACGTTATTGGCCACGTCCACGTTGAGCGTGAGATGGGTCGCTCCACTCTCTCGTAGTGCGGCGGCGGTCTCGGCGAGCAGCGCCTTCGCGATCCCCTGACGCCGCCCGGGTGGGCGAACGTACAGGTCGCTGACGTAGCCCTGGCCGCGCATCCGGGCGAGCGCGAAGCCGGTCGGACCCGCGTCGTCCTCGGCAAGAACCGCAACATGGCCGGGACGCTCGAGGTGCTCGTCGATCTCGCGCAACTCGCTCTCCAGCGTGTCCGGGAGGTATGCCGGCGGTGGAAACTCGGTGAAGAACTCGCCGTACAGCTCGTGCAGGACCGCGCGGTCGGCGGTGGTCGCCCGCCGGATGTTCACGTCGCCGCCCCGGGCGTCATGAAGCCCGCGAGCAGGTAATGCGCGCTCAGATTCTGGAAGGGCTCGAAGCGGGCTCCGATCGCTCGCACGTCGACGTCACCATAGAAACTCGTCACCGCCTTCCGCAGCGCGAGGTCACCGGCGGGCCACGCCCGAGGACGCGCGAGGTGGCGGGCGAGGAACCAGTCGGCCGTCCATTCGCCTAGCCCGCGCTCGGTGGTCAGCCGCGCCTTGATCTCGTCGTCGTCCAGGTGCGCCAGCCCGTCGAGGTCGAGGCCCGAGCGCGCCAGACCGACCACGTATTCGGCCTTCCGGCCGGAGAAGCCGAGCGCAAGCAGCTCCTCCGTTTCCGCAGCGGCAAGCCGTTCCCGGGTCGGAAAGGCGATCGCGTGGACGCCCGGCTCGCCGTAACGGTCGATCAGCCTGTTCCTGATCGCGAAGGCAGCGAAGAGCGACACCTGCTGGGCCGTGATCGAGGTGACCAGCGACTCGAACGGGTCGGGTGCGAGCGGCGGCCGGAGACCGCGTAGCTCGTTGACGAGCGGGCCCAGCACCGGCTCGGCCGCTGCAAACTCGTAGAAGGAGGCGAGGTCGAACGGCCCGCCGAGCAGCGTCCAGACGACCGGCCCGGTCTCCTCGTCGAGCGGTTCGACGTCGACGCCGCCTGGCGCAGCCTCGATCCGCACCTCCCGCTCGGCGACGACCCGGTGCAGCCCGCCCTCGTGCCAGAGGTTCGCATGGTCCGGACCGAAGGCGCGGTAGCGCGCTGTCGAGCGCTCGAAGTCGTAGGGGTCCGGCAGGGCGAGGCGGGCCATTTTCCGAACCTACGGCGCGGAGCCGTCCAGCAACCGTGCGACGTCGACGAAGTCGGAGAACGTCTCATAGAGGGCACCGACGGAGTCGAGATAGTCGGCGAGGCCGGCCCTCGCGAACACGCGGTCGGCGGCCAGCGCGGCGCAGCGGTCGGAGTAGCCGTCACCGACGAAGACGAGCGGGCGGTCCCCGAGCGAAGCCCGCTTGCAAGCTTCTCCGCATTCTGCGCAGACGGCCTCGTCTCGCCAGATCGGACGCCACCCTTCCGGCCCGGCCTCCAAGCGGTTGGCGAGGATCCGAAGCCCGCCCACTCCTTCGCGCTCGAGCACAGGCTCGATCAATTCGACGAATCCACTCGAGAGGATGGCGGGCCGGTATCGGTCGGCCAGCTCGTGGAATCCCGGCCGGACGGTGACGTTGCGCCGCATGAACTCGATTGCCCGCTCGAGCGGCAGCGTCAGGGTTCCGATCTCGGCCCCGATCACTTCGTGGAGGGTGAACTTCGGGCCGAGCCCGCCTTCCATCCCGCTGTACACCTCGAGGTCGCCGAACTCCTCGAGCAGCATGTGCAGCCCGTCGACCTCGGTCACCGTCCCGTCCCAGTCGAGAACCAAGCTCAGCCCGTCCATCGCGGAATCGTAGGCGTGGTCGAGCCGCCGGCCTCGTTAGGATCGAGTCGTCACCCAGTCAACCAAGCATGGAGGTTCAGATGAGGGGGCTCAAACGTTTCGTCCCGTCGCCGGCAATGATGGTGGCCTCGATCGCGCTCGTCGTGGCGCTCGGCGGCACGAGCTGGGCAGCGGGCTCTACCAGGTTGGGGAAGGCGGGCGGAGCTCAGAAGGCAGGCGCGGCCAAGGCCAGCGGTCCGTCTGCAACTGGCCCGCGTGGCCCGCGGGGCCGGCGTGGCCCGGCCGGTCCGCGCGGCCTACGTGGCCCGGCTGGCCCGGCTGGCTCGGCAGGCCCGGCGGGTCCGGCGGGTCCGGCAGGCCCGGCGGGCCCCGCAGCAACGGCGCTGTGGGCCGTGGTTGACGGCACCGGCACGCTGATCCGGAACAAGGGAGCCGTGTCGGCGCAGCAGAACGCGACCGGGGACTTCCAGGTGATCTTCAACACGGACGTCACAGCCTGCTCGTACCAGGCCACGCTCGGGGGCCCCACCACGAGCACGGCCATAGGCTACGTCACGGTCGCTCAGCGGCTGAATGTCCCAGCCGGAGTGAGGGTGCAAACGTTCAACACGGCTCCGGCGCTCGCCAACATCCCGTTCTTCGTTTCGGTCTTCTGCTAGATCGAGCTGCCTTGGGGCCGGCCGCGACGCGGCGGGCCCCAAGGCTCAGAGGTGCGAGGTAACCCCCGCGGGATCCTCTTCTGAAGTCGCTCCGTCGACCGAGACGAGATCCTCGTTCCACGAGTAGGCGTACTTCCCGTCGTCCAGATCCTGTGCGAGCTTGGTCAACCGCAGCGGGTGGAACGTGTCGCACATGACGGCCAGCTCGTGGGTCTCGGTCAATCCGATCGACTTCTCGGCCAGGCCGGGATGCGGCCCGTGCGGGATACCCGAGGGATGCAGCGTGACCGAGCCCACCTCGATCCCCCTGCGAGAGCCGAAGTTGCCGGACACGTAATAGATCATCTCCTCCGAGTTCAGGTTCGAGTGGTGGTAGGGGATCGGGATCGCAAGCGGGTCGAAGTCGAGCTTCCGCGGGCAGAACGAGCAGATGACGAAGTTCCGGCCCTGGAAGGTCTGGTGGGACGGCGGCGGCATGTGGATGCGACCGGTGATCGGCTCGAAGTCGTTGATGTTGAACGTCCACGGATAGACGTAGCCGTCCCAGCCCACGACGTCGAAGGGGTGGTAGTCGAGGATGTAGTCCTGGTACCCGTCCTTGACCCGCACCTTGACGAGGAACTCGCCGCGCTCGCGGTGCGTGTTCAGCTCGGTCGGCGGATGGATGTCCCGCTGGTAGTAGGGCGCATGCTCCATCAGCTGCCCGTACTCGTTCCGGTAGCGGTTCGGGATCTCGATCAGCCCCGGTGACTCGAAGACCAGGTAGCGCTGAGGGCCGTCGGCCCGGAACCGGTACGTCGTTCCGCGCGGAATGACGACGTAGTCGCCGGGACGGTAGGCAACCTCGCCGAAGATCGACTCGAGCGTGCCTTGGCCTTCGTGGACGAAGATGACCTCGTCCCCTTCGCCGTTGCGGTAGAAGGCCTCGGTCTGCTCGTCGGGCCGGCAGAGCGAGATCTCGACGTCGTCGTTCCACATCAGCAGCCGGCGGCCGCTGAGGGCGTTGCCCGCCGGCTCGATCCCCATCGTCTGGAAGTGCCTGTGCGCGTGGGCCTCGGGCACCCATTCCTCGCGCTCGATCGGCTGGAACGGCCCGAGCTTGGAGATCCGGCACGGGGACTGCAGGTGGTACAGGATCGACTCGTTGCCGGAGAAGCCTTCGAGGCCCATGACCTCCTCGGTCAGGAGCCGGCCGTTGTCCCGGAACTGGATGTGCCGTTTGCGGGGGACGTCGCCTAGGCGCTGGTAGAAGGGCACGGCTGCAGGATATCCGTCGGTTAGTCCTTGATTTCGAACGGGCTGCGCATCACGACGCGACCGTCGACGAGGAACCTGCACTCGTACGGACCGAGCGGCAGAAAGCCACCGTCCGGCGCGGACGTGTACGCCCATTCCGCCGCGATCGGCACTTTCGCCACATCGCTGCCCTCGTAGAGCAGCGTCGCCCCGTCGCCCTGGCCACGCAGGATCTGGACACCGAGGCGGTGGCCCGTAAGACGGGCGAAGACGGCGGTACAGGCGATCGAACGGCCCTGCCACGCCCCGTCGCAGACGTTCTCGATGGGCGTGCCGTTCCCGAGTGGTCGGCAAGCGTGGGGGGCGAGGATCGTGTCGGGGGAGCCACCGCTCCGGAACGGGACGACTACGCGCTTCTTTCCGAGGCGGAAGTCGCAGGCGTAGCTTCCGCGCGGGAGGTTCCAGTGCTCGGTGACGGAGATCGGAAACCCGAGGTTGGGGAAGCGCAGCCGCAGGTACTTCGCCCCCTCGGTCCGCGTAGTCACGAGCTCCGACTCGCTCCGCTGCACCTTTCCGTCATAGAGGATCCGGATGGTGAAGCGCGTGGGCCGCTCTACGTGGACGTCGACCGAGCAGATGAGGTCGTCGGTGCGCAGAATTTGCCGACGATCGTTCGTGATGCAGAGCTCGGCCTCCTCGTCGAAGTTGTTGGCGGCGCAGACCCGCGGTAGGAGGAAGCGCGGCTGGAAGCGTTGGGGCGAGGCTTCGCGGGCGATGCCTCCAAGCGTCGCGACGACGAGGACGCCGACGACGATCACTCGCACGGCTGGAACTCCTGGTCGCATTCCCATAAGTAGCGAAGGAGCGAGCCGTCGCGCGTCCACCACAAACCGACGATGGAGCCACCCGAGGGGTCGTTCGTAACTCGGCGAAGCGCAGAACCGTCGCGGCGCATAGCGAAGATGTCGCCCTCCCCCGTGAAGACGAGCCAGCGACCGCTTGGAAGCCAGGAGACACGATCCCAGAACTCCTTCCGGACGAGCCGCGCATTCCTCCCGTACCGGTCACCAATCCAGAGAGAAGCGATCGTGTTCTCGCCGAAGAACGACGACTCTTTGCCGGTGATGCGAAGAAAGGCGAGGCGCGCCCCGTCAGGTGACCACGCTGGTGCCGCCGCATTCGGTATGACGGCGACGGCTTGTCCGTCCGGGCGCACGAGGTCGATCTCCGTC
>JBBRYK010000016.1:0-44355 GCA_038237665.1 Gaiellales bacterium
CCGAATGCCGGCGGTGAAGGACGTCGGTGAGCCGTGTGCGGGAGAACCGCATGCACGGATCGATGGGGGGCGGGAGGAAACCAGCACCAGCCGGCTACCGCTGTGCGGCTGCGGGCGCCTCTCGCCTACCCGACCATCCTCGGCCGAACCATGACTGGCTTGTAGTTGTTATTTAGTAGCTTTTGCAGCCAGAAGTTTCTTGTGTCTATCGTGGAAGGCTGCTAGCGTCCCGGGCCAGTGACGTACCGGCCCCTCCCGGTGCGCCCGTCCCGCGGGCTTGCCTTTTTCTCGAATCGTCTCTCTCCGAGGCGTTTCGCTGCGCTCGCGCTCGCGGTCATCGTCCTGGCACTCTTGCCGGTCGCGGCGTTGGCGGAGCCGCCTCAGATTTCCGCCAAGCGGGACGAGGCGCGTCAGGTGCTGGCCCAGATCGACCAGCTTGACGTCTCGCTCGAGCGGGCGATCGAGTCTTACAACCGTGCCACCGTCCGCCTGGGGCAGATCAAGCACGCGCAGGCAGTGAACCGTAACGAGCTCGCGATCGCCCGGCGAAACCTGAAGCGGACCCAGGACGCGCTTGCCAGTCACCTTGTTGCGATGTATGCCTCGGCCGATGACAACTCGAGCCTGGGTGTGCTTCTGGGTGCAACCAGCTTTGGCGACTTTGTCGGCCGGCTCGACACGATTCAGCGCATAGCCGACCAGGACACCCGGATCGTGCGGGAGGTCAAGACGTTCAAGCGAAGCGTGGAGCGTCAGAAGCGCGAGCTCGCGAAGGCCCGCCGGCGGCAGGATCAGTTCGTCGCCCAGCGGGCCGAACAGAAGGCCGCGATCGATAACCAGCTCGCCGAGCGCCGCCAGCTCGTTGCCTCGATCAGGAGCGAGATCGCCCGGCTCCAGGCTGAGGAGGAGGCCCGGCAGTTGCGGCTCAAGCGCGAGGCCGAGGCGCGGCTGGCCGCTCAGCGCGCCGAGGCCGAGAGGCAGCGGCTCGCGCGCGTTGCCGCCCTGGCGCAGGCGCGTCAAAACGGCGCCTCCGAGGCGCAGGCGCAGTCGGTCGCCGAAGCTGTCGCGCCGAGTGCCGGCGTCGGGGTCGTCGCCTCGACTCCTGATGCGATGGTCGCTCCTTCCTCCAGGTATGGCGGCGTTGTGGGCGCAGCGATGCAGTACCTCGGCGTGCCCTACGTCTGGGGAGGGGCGAGCCCTTCCGGCTTCGACTGCTCCGGGCTCGTCGTCTACGTCTTCGCGCAGTTCGGCGTCTCGCTCCCGCACTACACGGGCGACCTCTGGAACATGGGCGTCCCCGTGTCTCGCGATCAGCTCCAACCCGGCGATCTCGTCTTCTTCAACGGGCTCGGACACATGGGGATCTACATGGGCGGCGGCCAGATGATCCACGCCCCGCATACCGGTGACGTCGTCAAGATCTCCGACATCAATTCGGGCTACTACGTCTCTTCGTACGTCGGCGCGCGGAGGATTCTCTAGGCCGCAAATCGCGACCGCTAGCGCGTCACCGTCGCGGTTGCAGACCAGACGCGGGACCCGTCGAGGCCGACTGACTGGAGCCGATAACTGCTGCCGCTCGAGCCGCGTCGGTCGAGGAGCCGGTAGGCCGCTCCGTTTGCTCCGCGCGCTGGTACGAGCGCGTGGTTCACCCTCACGGTGCCGCGGTACACGTTGAAGCCGATCAGGCTGCTCTCTGCTCCCGTCCGCCAGCTGAGACGCACGCCCCGCGCGGTGCGGACGGCTGTGAACGCCGAGACCGCTACCGCCGTCGGCCCACCCTGGAAGGCGAAGACGTCGAAGCCGCGGCCCATGTCACCGGTGTAAACGAAGCCCTTGTACTCCTTCGTAGACCAGGTGTCGGCGCCGGGCATGATGATCCACCCGCGCGTGTTGCCCCACGTCGTCCGGGCGTCCTCGACCGTGCCGTCCGCAGAGGTAGGCGGCCCAGAGAAATCGAGCCACCAGGTGCCAGCGCCATAGTGAGCGGTGACAAGCTGGTTGATCGGCAGCCGCGAGACGCCGTCGAAGCCGGGGGCGACCGGGCCGATCGTGTTCGTGCCGTTCCCGCCCAGGCGGAACATGTGGATCGTGCAGGCCCGGTCCAGTCTCCCGATCGGGCCGAGCGCCAGCGTCGGGTTGGGATAGATCCAGGTGCCGATCTTCTTCGGCATCGTCAGGCTCGCGCCGGTGCTGTTGGCGATGCCGGGGATCGGGGCGAGCGCCCAGAAGTGCGCGCCGCCGATCACCCCGGAGGGGCCGGTGTTGCAGGCGGTGTTGCTCAGGCCGCCCCCGCGCTCGTCGGTGATCACCAGGATCTTCCCGTCGGCGGTCGTCTCGGACTGGTGGGAGATCTGGATCGTCTGCCCGTCCGGGTTCTGGTCGGGCGCGGGAATGTTCGGAATCGTCGTTGTCAGCGTCGGGGCGCGGTTGAAGATGTCGCTGACGTCGATGATCCGCGTCGAGCGAATCCCGGCGTCGAAGAGCGTGTTCCCGTCTGCCGTGAAGAAGATGTCGTGCGGCTCGTCGCTCACGGCCGTCGGGATCGTGCGAACGTACGTAGGCGTCAGGCCGCGCAGGTCGACGACCTCGATGCCGTTGGTCGAGGCCGTATCGGAGGCGATCCACTGGCCGCTGGGGCTGAACGTGGAGTTGTGCGACCCGCCCGCTTGGTTCAGGTAGCAGTCGCGCAACGAGGGTGCAAACGTCGCCGTGGCCGGAGCAAAGTTCAGGTCGATCAGGTCGAAGCCGCCGCGCGTGACACCCGTCGGCTGCTTCTGCTTCAGACACGTCGAGACGTTGATCCCGACCAGGATCGGGTCGAAGCCGACAGTGGCTACGTCGGCGCGAACCTGGATATCGTCCTCCCACCCCGGATCCAGGTATGCCCCGGCGAACTTGGGCTGCGTGGGATCCGTGATGTCGAAGATGCGCAGCCCGGCACCCATCGACCCGACGAAGGAGTAGTCGTGGAGCTTCCCGGTCGAATCCATTCGCGATTGGAACTCGATATCGGTGCCGACGAAACCGCAGACGTTCGCGACGTGCGTCATGTTCTTCGACGAGCGGGGGACGGTGCCGGACGTGCTCACGAGCTCGCAGGGAAGAGGAACCCCGTGGACCGGATCAAGTGGATCGGTCAGCGCGGCGCCGCCCCGAACAGCACCGACCAAGAACGCCACACACGTCAGGGCTGCACCCAGCCCGAGCACCTTGCGGATCATGGTCTCTCCTCTCCCGTTGGTTCGTCGCACCTTGCTATGCCCGACCGCTCCGCCACGCAAACGGCCTCGGGGCCGCGTCAGCTGCCCCGGTTGCGGTCGCGGAGCGTCTTGCCGTCGCCCCCAGACGCGGCCTCGCCCGTTAGCCGGCGGCCGTTGCCGCAAGCAGGAAGACATTGAGCGAAACGATGACAACGGCCACCATCGCCGCCGCGACGCTCGTCAGGCGTCGGTTGACGAGCGAGCCCATGATGTCCCGCCGGCGGGTGAAAAGAACGAGAGGTACGAGTGCGAACGGGATACCAAACGAAAGCGCCACCTGCGAGACGACGAGCGTGAAGGTCGGGTCGAAACCGAGAGCTAGGACAATCAGCGCCGGAGCCATCGTGATCGCCCGGCGCAGGAAGAGCGGGATGGCGCGGTCGATGAACCCCTGCATGACGACTTGACCGGCGTACGTGCGACGCTGGAGGCCGAGAGCCCCGAAGCTAGGAGGGCCAGCGCGAAGGCCAGCGCGGCGCCGGAACCGACGACCGACGCCAGGCCTGCGTGGGCGCCAGCGATCGTTTCGGCGTTCTTGTCGCCGTTGAAGAGCGAGGCGATTACTGCCAGCATCGACAGGTTGACAACGCCGGCGATCGTCATGGCGATGACGACGTCCAGGCGGGCAAAACGAGTGAGCTCGCGGCGCTCGGCTTCGTCTCGCGGGTGGATGCGACCTTGGGTTAAAGCCGAATGCAGATAGATGACGTGCGGCATGACCGTCGCGCCGACCATGCCGACAGCCAATAGCAGACTGCCTGACCCCTCCAGGCGGGGAATAAAGCCACGAATGGCGCTTCCGGCGGCGGGGCCTGTCTTCAGCGTCTCGTAGAGAAAGACGATGAGGATGACCGCGAGCAGCGCCGTGATCGCCGCTTCGAAGCGCCGGTAGCCGAGAGCATGCATCGACAGGAGCGCAAAGGCCCCGGCGCCCCCGATCAGCCCGGCGGCAAACAGTGGGATGCCGAAGAGGAGGTTGAGGGCAATGGCCGCACCGAGAAGTTCGGCGAGGTCAGTGGCCATGGCAATCGCCTCTGCCTGCAGCCAAAGAGCGATCGAGACTGGCGCGGAAAGTGCTCGCGGCATAGCTCAGGCAAATTGCGATCCGTTGCGATGCCGACCTTGGCCGACAGCCGGGCCTAGGAGTGGCAGTACACCGCGCAGGCCGCCGCGGGCGCGCAGTTGGCGCAGTTGGCTCGCAGCCGGCGCGGCGATGAACACATCGATTGGCTGAGCCGGCCTGGTGCGAGGCTTCACGCTCGCCGCCTCTCGCGGCTGGGGTTCGACACCCCTGGAAACGCATAGCTGCCGCTATCGCTTTGCGATTTAGGTGGGCGGCTGACGCAGCGAAATCCAGCCCTGACCGGCAGGCGCCTGAGCGTCAGGAAGTTCCCTCCTCGCTTGACCGGGGCATCGCTTGTCTCCTCGTCGGACGCGTCACCACTCAAGTTACTACGATGCGGTAGTTGCTTAGGCGACACCACCAGCCATGCTTCCTGCCGTCCGCATTTGTGGCGATAGGGCAGTTCCGGTGCTCATTCCAAGCCTGTGCTTCGCTAGACGGCTCGAGGCACCCAGCGAGGCGACGGAGAAGGAAGGGGAAGACATGAGCTCAACCGTTCCGGAGAAGCGGCGCACCCCTCCGCTGATGCGACTGCTCCAAGCGAGTGCGGTTTTTCTCGTCTTCGGACTCCTCGCTTTGCTTATCTGGAAGGTGATCCACTCCGGTTCAGGCGCGGCGTTCGTCAAAGACGTGGCTGCTGGCAAGAAACCGTCCGCCCCTGCCTTCAGCTTGTCCGTCATCTGGCCGGCCGGCGAGACGTGGCCGCCGAGCAAACGAACTAGACTCGCGGATGGACGCCTTGGGGTGAATGAGCTACGCGGCTATCCGGTCGTTCTCAACTTCTGGGCGTCCTGGTGCATCCCTTGCAAGGAGGAGGCACCGCTCTTCGCGGAAGCCGCACGAAGATACCGCGGGAAAGTCATGCTGCTCGGCATCGACGTTCAGGATCTCGACTCAGACGCGCACCGCTTCCTGCGCCGCTATCACGTCAACTACGTTTCGCTAAAAGACAAGGGCAGCTCGACCTTTGACGCCTACGGCTTAACGGGGGTGCCGGAGACCTATTACCTCGATCGAGGGGGCCGAGTTTTGTTTCACTCGCTGGGGCCTGTGACGAAACGAGACCTTCGGCAAGCGATCGTGGCACTGGCGCAGAGCGCCGGTCGGTGAGCTTGGCTCGTTCCGACGCGCCTCGACGTGCCGCCGGCATCGCCGAGTAGGAGGACGCGGGCGCCGTTATGCGTTGCCGCCGCAAGGCCGACCGTCGCCGCAACGAGAGGAATGAAATGGGCTGGCTCGGTCAGGTCAACTCTGATCGACGACACGAGGAGGAGGACGAACCCCACGACAATCACTGCTGTTACGAGGAGTCGTTTCGGGCGAAACAGAGGTGGCAACTTGGCGTGGGGGTCGAAGAGCCGCTCGACGCGGGCTGATGCAAATCCGCTCAAGCCAAGAGCCGTCGCCGGCGGCGCGGTCGCCGCCGCTAGGGCGCCCGCTAGCGCGGCCGCGCCTGCCTTCTCAGCGGCGAGACGATCGGCGGCAAGCTCTTTGACCAGCAGGTAACGGTCGCGCAAGTCGATGAGTAACGGGAGCCAGAAGAAGGCCGCCGCGATCAGGCGAACGACCAGACACTTGAGGGGCTCCCGGTTGCGAACGTGATGAGCCTCATGCCAAACGACGGCTGCCTGCTCGTCGGGGCTGAGCTGTTCCAAAAGGGCGGAGCTAACGACGATTCGCGGGCGCAGAATCCCAAAGCTGAAGGCAGTCGGTCGCCGGGCAGGAAGCAGATAGAGATTGGGTGAGCCGGCCCTACTGGCGATCGCCGCCAGACGACCTTGCTCGAGTCGGCGGCTCGGCAGACAGCCGAGCAGGCGCCGCTCGCGACCGGCGGCGGCAAGGGTGCGTGCAAGGCCGACCAGAGAAGCAAGCAAAAGCGCAGCTGCCACCGGGGCACCGATCGGCACCTGCTCAAGCCCGTGGGCAAAGACGACGCATCCCGAGAGGAGCTCGACAACGAAGGCCAGGCCGCTTCGCAGATGACACGTGCCGCTGATAGCAAGCGCTGCTATGGCGGCGACGATGACAGCGGCGGTCGCGGCCAGAAGGCCAGCGAAGATGGCGTTAGGCCGCTCGCTCACTTGTTGCGCCCTGCTCGGTCGAGAAGCTGGCGTCGCTGAGGATCGAGGGCCTCGAGCCGCTCGCCGAGGCGAGCCAACGCGATCTCGCCGAAGTCCTTGAATAGCTGCTCGATCAGCTCATCGGACAGATCGGTGAGGAACTCGTCGCGAGTGCGGGCTGCGCGATAGCGGAAACCACGGCCGTCAGGCTTTCTCGTCAACAGTCCGCGCGTCCAAAGACGGGTCACGAGCGTCAAAACGGTCGTGTAAGCCAGATCGCGCCGGCGGCGTTTGAGTGCGTCAGCAACCTCGCGGACAGTTGCGTCTTCGCGTCCCCAGAAGACCGCCATAACGCGCGCCTGCAGCTCGCCCAGATAGCGCTCGACGGGATCGCGCCGGCTGCGCTGCTGCCGGGGCCTACGATCGAAAGTAGCCAAGCTGCGATTGTAAGACCTGGCCGGATCGAAGTCGGAGCGGGAACGACTACTACAAGGGAGTAGTCTCCAGCCTTTGGCTTTCAGATTCCGAGCGCCCGTCGCCCGAGGCGTGACCACAGAGTCTCAAACTCGCTCGTCGGCCAACTGATCTGTGCTCCGCTCAGCGGATCGTTGGCGAGAATAGTGCTTCCGCGCATGCCTACGAGGACTACGGCATGCTCGCCGAAGTTGACGGTGATCCGTCGCCCGGTCGGAGTCAGCCAGCTGCGGTACGGGCCTTCGCTGAGGCCGACCCACGGACGCGTGGGAGGAGATGCTCAGCCGACGCCACTTTGCGGATATTGCCGTGCGAGTTGTCAAGGAGGAGGCCGGCATTGCTCTGGCACGCCGGCCTCGAACGGTCCGCCTCAGCGCCGTCCCCGACCGACGAGCATTGGCCATCGCCGGTCAAAGTCCGCGGGCGGCACCGGGACCGGGCGATACGTACAAAGGCCGGACGTTGGCCTGACAGCGACTACAGTGCTGTCGTCGATGAGGCACCTGTTCGATGGCTGAGCTCGGCCGCGCCTCGCTGATCCTCGCCTTGGGCCTGGCCGCGTACGCCCTGATTGGCGGAGCTTGTGCCGCACGGACGAGAAGCCGGCGGCTGGCAGCGTCGGCCGCGGATGCCCTGATCGCCTCCTCCGCCGCGAGCATCGTCGCCGCCAGCGTCCTCGCTGCTGCCTTCCTGCGCCACGACTTCAGTTTCACCTACGTTGCGGAACACTCGAATCGGACGTTGCCGCGCCTCTACACGCTATCGGCCTTCTGGAGTGGCCAGGAGGGCTCGCTCCTCCTCTGGTTCCTGCTCCTGGCCGCTTACGGGGCCGGCGCCGTCTACATGAACCGAAGGAAACACCCTGAGGTTGTCGCCTGGGTGGTGCCGGTCATCGCGCTCGTCGAGCTCTTCTTCGCGTTTCTGCTCGTCGCCGTTGCCAGTCCTTTCGATCTTCAGCCACGCGTGCTCGACGGCCAGGGCTTGAACGCCAGCCTGCAGAACCCCTACATGATGGCTCACCCACCGCTCCTCTACCTCGGCTATGTCGGACTAACCGTTCCGTTCGCGTTTGCCATCGGCTCGCTGCTCGCCGGGCGAGGCGACGAGCGTTGGATCATCGCAACACGTCGCTGGACGCTCGTCGCCTGGGCCTTTCTGGGCGTCGGGCAGCTGCTTGGCGCCAAGTGGGCGTACGAGGAGATCGGCTGGGGCGGCTACTACGGCTGGGATCCGGTCGAAAACGCGGCGCTCATGCCCTGGCTCGCGGCGACAGCCTTCCTCCACTCAGTGATGGTTGAGGAAAAGAAGGGGATGCTCCGCGTCTGGAACGTGCTGCTCGTCATCCTGACCTTCGCCCTTTCGCTGTTCGGAACCTTCCTCACCCGCTCCGGCGTCCTGCAATCGGTTCACGCCTTCACCCAAAGCCCGATCGGCCCCTGGTTTATCGGCTTCATCGCCGTCGTCGTTCTGACGTCTATGGCGCTCTTCTTCTGGCGCCTGCCTTTGCTCAGAACGCGGACCAGGCTCGAGTCGCTCGCCTCGCGTGAGGCGACGTTTCTGTACAACAACCTCCTCCTCGTCGCCTTCTGCCTGACCATCCTGTGGGGCGTCCTCTTCCCGCTCATCTCTGAAGCCGTGCGCGGCGAGACGGTGACCGTTGGCCGGCCCTACTACAACTTCTTCCTGCGCGCCTTCGGACTCCCGCTCCTTCTGCTGATGGGCCTCGGCCCGCTGTTTGCCTGGCGACGCTCAAGCCTCCGGGCCTTGGCGAGGACGCTGCTCGTACCGCTCATCGCCGCCGCCCTAGCCGGAACGGTGCTCCTCTTCCTCGGCGCCGGCTCATCGAAGCCGGGACTCATCGCCTACACCTTCTCGGCCTTCGTGCTCGCGTCGATCGTCCATGAGTTCGCGCGGGGAACTCGCGCACGGCGGGCCCTTGGCGACGGAAGTTGGCCGCGCGCCTTCGCCGCTCTGGTCAACCGCAATCGCCGCCGCTACGGCGGCTACGTCGTTCACGCCGCGGTTGTTTTCCTGGCAATCGGCGTCGCCGGTTCAAGCGCCTACCAATCCGGGCGCGAAGGAAAGCTCAAACCTGGACAAACGATGGCGATCGGTGGCTATGACCTCACCTACCGACGCCTCGAAGAGCAACGCGTCGGAAACGCCAACGAACTCCGCGCCCTTGTCGACGTCAGCCGGGGATCTGATCTCGTTGGTCGCATGCGACCAGGCAAGAACCAGTACTTCCCGGTTGCCGGCCTCTTCTCGAACGAGGTAGCGATCCGCAGCAACTGGCTGACCGGCGAAGACCTCTATCTCGTTGCCGACCAGATCAACCGCGATGGATCCGTCTACTTCAAGGTCTGGGTCAAGCCGCTCATCAACCTGATCTGGCTCGGCGGGCTCGTCTTCGTTATCGGCTCGCTGGTCGCCATCTGGCCTGATGCACGTGAGGAGCGGCGACTCGCGCGGCGCTACGCCCCTCAGCCGTTGCCGAGCGAGGGCTGAGCTTGTTGGCGGCGGTGCTTCTCGGCGATCCGGATTGGCGATCGACACCGATTCGAGAGGCGGAACCAGCCGGAGAAAAGGCGGGCCCTAGCGCTCCACGAGACCTTAGCGATGCTGAATCACCAGGGCCCGTACCGCACGCGAGAGCTCGTCGGCCGTGAGCGAGCCCTCGAACTTGGCCTTGACCCGACCATCCCTGCCGACGAGAAACGTGAACGGCTCACTTGGAAGCCGCCACTGCCGTGCGAAGACGTTGAGACCTCGCCCAGGGTCGTTCCCACGAAATGGCTCGACATGGATGAAACGAACGCCGGTGCGCAAGAAACGGCGACGAACGGCATCGACGACGTCGACGATCGGACCGCACGTGCGGTTCGGGCAGAACTTCGGGGTCGCGAAGACAACGACGAAGGGCTTACGGGCGATTAGCGAAGCGGCGACCTAAAATTGCAACAGGTTGCGATCGGGAGGGACGTGCGTTGTGATCGCGGCTAGGTTCTTTCCGCTGCTCGCTATGGTCGGCGTTCTGGAGCGCGGCGCCGCGGCTCCCACTGGCAGCGACCTGCTGATAGGCCGCACATTGATGTCGACCTCGGCCTGAACAGGTTTCGGCGCTCGTGAACGCACGAGTACCCGATAGCTACCGGCGTTGAGGCGGACGTGAGCGACATACAAGAACCTCGTCCCAAAGGGACTTGCCGCGAGGCCGGCAACGGTCACCGGCTCGCGTCTCGCAATCGCCTCCGTAAGTGGCGGTGAATCCTCATGGCGCGCCAACCACAGGGCGATCTTGCTGGACTCGACAAGTCGCCCGTTCGCGCGCGCGAGAACGAAGGTTAAGCGCGCGGGACCGATCGCGAGGTCTGACGTTCCCATAGTTACAACCCCTTCCGCGGCTCCGTGAGTTAGATCACGCAACGCTTTGTCCTCGGGCGCAACCGACCCGCAGCCAGCGAAAACCGTGAGCGCTGCCAAGGCGGCGAGGAGCGATGCAGTTCGCGGCCAGCGCGGCATAACAGAGGTCTAGCGGGTGTCCGCGCGCTTGGCAACTACACTCGTGTCGTGGTCATCTTCCTTGAGCGAGCCGCTCCGCCAGCGCGCCCGCGGCGCGCTCAGTGGTTGGCGCTCTTCGCCGTCGCCGCTGCCGCCATCCTGGCCGACCAGGCAACGAAGCAGATCATCTCGACGCATCTGGCCGTCGGTCGGTCAATCGAGGCCATCGGCCCCCTCTGGGTTGGTCACATCGACAACCGCGGGCTGGCCCTCGGTTTCCTTGCTCCTCGGTCTTGGCTCACTTTGGCTGCTGTGGCCGTCGTTGTCGCCGGCGCGGTCGCAATGTTCGCGCGGGGCGCCAGAGCCAGACCGGCCAGGTGGCTCTCGTTTGGACTCCTCCTTGGAGGAAGCGCAGCAAATCTGATCGATCGTGTCATGGTCGGTCACATCACCGACTTCGTCGGTTTGCATCTTCTACCCGTTTTCAACCTGGCCGACCTCTTCATCGTGGCCGGCCTTTTCGCCGTGGCGATCGGGCTGTCACGGCGCTCACTGTCGTTAGCCGGGTAGTCGGCTCCCCGCGCCGAGATGCGCGTAAACAGGGGCGAGCTGACCTTACGCGCGTACGTCGATGATCATCGTCAAACCGCCGCCACCCTCCTCCTCGACGTTGTTGTTGGTCGTGTGGTGAGGGATATGGCAGTGAAGCAGCCACTTGCCAGGCCGACGGGCCATCCAGATCACGTCGTACCGTTCGCCGGGGCCGACATCGACCGTGTCTTTCGTGAGTCGCGCTCCGGTCGGGACTGGATTGCCGTCGGTCGCGACGATCTCGAACGGTCCGCCGTGGATGTGCATCGGGTGGACGAAGTTGTTGTTCGAGCCTATGAAGCGGACGAGGACCCGCTCGCCAACGCGCATGTGAACTCTCTCGGTGTCCGGATACGCCTTGCCGTTGATCGTGAAGAAGTTCGGAAGGCCACCTTCCATCAGCATTGCCGGGTAGGTGTATCCCTCACGCTCGAGCCACTCCTGCAGCTCGACGATCAGCTCGTGCTGATAGGTCTCAATCTGGTCGCTTGGCCTGGCCGCCTCGACGATCAGCGCCCCGTAGAGCCCCAGGGCCTGCTGGCGATCCGCGTGATCGTGTGAGTGGTAGAAGTAGGTACCGGGCCGCGTCGCCGTGAACTCGTACGTGAAGCTTCCTCCAGGTGGAATGGGCGGTTGGGTGATCTCTGCCGGCCCGTCCATCGCGTTCGGTACCACGAGGCCGTGCCAGTGGACGGTCGTCGATTGGGGGAGTCGGTTCGTGACGTGGATTCGCAGCCGGTCGCCGACGGTTATGCGGATCTGCGGCCCAGGTATCTGGCGGTTGAAGGCATAAGCATCGACGCGCTCGTGCCGAAGGATGTTCCAGCGAATGACCGACGTCTCGAGCTCGAAGACCTTGACGCCGTTTTCGATCGTTGGCGCTAGCCGTTGATCGCCACGCGCAGATGCCGGAGCACGGTATGAGACGAGGTCAGGGTCGACCGCCGACATGTCACGCATTGCCTGAGCCGGCGTGTCACGGGTCATGATCATTCCCGGCGGCATGAT
The DNA here is from genome assembly GCA_038237665.1 of Gaiellales bacterium. Taxonomy (GTDB): domain Bacteria; phylum Actinomycetota; class Thermoleophilia; order Gaiellales; family Gaiellaceae; genus JBBRYK01. Next base: position 12,021 of record JBBRYK010000016.1, read on the forward strand.
CGCCCCGTCAACGTCCTGGGCGCTCAGGCTGAGGTTGACCCGTTGGCCCGGCAAAACGACGCCGCCGACCAAAGCCAGCATCGTCAAGAGAGCGACGACGGCGAGTTGCGGACGGGTTACATCGGGCCGCATAACGTGCCCCTTGTGCCCTGAGGCGGTCCCGTGGTGACCGCCGCTCGCAGGCTTCGCCTCGCCCGCCGGGCGAACGGTCATCAGCCCGTGTTTCATGTTGCGTGCGACCATCCAGACGTTGACCGGGTACGCCGTCGCGAACCCGACGATGACGCCGACCGACATCACCGCCCAGAAGAGAGGCTCAGTTGGTTCCATCGCCCGCATATCGCGGCCCATCATCAGGAGAGCCATCGTCGGGAACATCCCGGCGGCCATCATGTTCATCGATAGCCACTCGGGAACGAACGTCGACCGCACCGCTCGCGGGTAGGAACCGCCGAGCATGTCCTTCATGAACAAGGACTGGAAGATGAACAGTCCAAAAGCGAAGCCGGCGACATACTCGACGATGAAGTCGAGCCACATCGGCAGGCCGAGCACCGCCGTGATCGCCGCCGCAGCGATGATGCCGGTCGCGTCGCCGGCGATGCAGTGAACGGTTGAGCCAACGCCCTGTTTCCAGAGCGGCTTGACGAACTCCTCGTGCGTGCCGGGCGCCGGCTCCTTGTCGGCCAGAACGTAGAGGGCCAAGGCGATCGGGCCCATGTAGAGCGTGATCAGAACCCAGCCCCACTTCATGACCTTCTCCTCGGGGTTCTTGCACACGAAGTTGTCGTAGGCCACGTAAATGGTCGAAAGGCCGGCCAGCGTGAACCAGGCGATCAGCATCCAGTCAGGGACGATCACGGCACTCCTCTCGTTGATGCTCGCGGCAGGAATTGGACGGACGTGATGATTGCGGTTCCTGACCTGTGTATGACGAACTCGATCATCGAAGAATTCATATACCCTATACTGGTATTTCAGCTTGGAAGGAGATGAGAATGAGTGAGATCACGTATCGCGTCCCGGCGATGAGCTGCGGCCACTGCCAGCAGGCCGTCAGCTCTGAGCTTGAAGCAGTTGAGGGCGTCCAGACCGTCGATGTCGACCTCGACACAAAGCTTGTTGTCGTCCATGGCAACCGGCTCGACGATGCCGCGCTCAGAGCGGCCATCGCCGAGGCTGGTTACGAGGCGGCATAGCCGAGGCGGGACGGTTGGCGACGACAATCGAAACAAGGGCGCCGGAGACAGGCGAGGTCAGGCTTGAGCTCGAGGGGATGACCTGTGCTTCTTGCGCGGCGCGGATCGAGCGCAAGCTGAACAAGCTCGACGGCGTCGAGGCGACCGTCAACTTCGCGACCGAACAGGCGACAGTGCGCTGCGACTCGGCCGTTTCCCTCGCAGAGCTCGTCGGCGCCGTCGAGTCGGTCGGCTACGGCGCGCACGTCGCCCAGTCGGCTCCCGAGGCGGGAGAGGGTCAGCACCAGCGCGACGAGTCGCGCGCGGCTCTTACTCGGCGGCTTATCGTCGCGGCCGTCCTCACCGTGCCAGTTGCCCTCGTGGCGATGGTGTCGGCGCTGCAGTTCGCCCGCTGGGAGTGGCTCGCTCTTGGCTTGGCGACACCGGTCGTTTTTTACTCTGGGTTTGCTTTCCACCGCGCGGCTCTCAAGAACGCGCGGCACCTGGCCGCCTCGATGGACACGCTGATCTCGCTGGGCACGCTCGCCGCTTGGCTGTGGTCGGTCGTGGTGATGGTCGCCGGCCTTGCCAGTGATACCTACTTCGAAGTGGCGGCCGTCGTTACCACGCTGGTCGTTCTTGGCCGTTACCTCGAGGCCCGTGCGAAGGGGCGGGCGTCGCAGGCGATCAAGAAGCTGCTCGAGCTCGGCGCCAAGGAGGCGCGCCTGCTGCGCGACGGCGGCGAGGTGCTGGTGCCCGCGTCCGAGCTTCAGGTCGCCGATCTGTTCGTCGTCCGCCCCGGCGAGAAGATCGCCACTGACGGCGTTGTCGTCGAGGGTGCATCCGCGATCGATCAATCGATGCTGACCGGGGAGAGCGTGCCGGTCGAGGTCGACCCGGGCTCCGAGGTCGCCGGAGCGACCGTCAACAGCTACGGCCGCCTGGTTGTCCGTGCGACCAAGATCGGCGCAGATACCGCGCTCGCTCAAATCGCCCGCCTCGTCGACCAGGCTCAATCCGGGAAGGCGCCGGTGCAACGGCTCGCCGACCGCGTCTCGGCGGTCTTCGTCCCCATAGTCATCGTCGTCTCACTCGCGACACTCTCCGGCTGGCTCGCCTTCGGCGCCACTGCAAGTACAGCCTTCACGGCAGGTGTCGCCGTCCTGATCATCGCCTGCCCGTGCGCGTTGGGTCTAGCGACGCCGACGGCGCTGATGGTGGGTACCGGCCGCGGCGCGCAGATGGGTGTCTTGATCAAGGGGCCGGAGATCCTCGAGCAGACGCGGCGGGTTACGACCATCGTTTTCGACAAGACTGGGACGGTCACAGAGGGCAAGATGGAACTCGCCGACATTGCGCTCCTGAATGGGGCCGCCCGCCGCGACGTGCTCCGCTTGGCCGGTGCTCTGGAAGCTGCCTCCGAGCATCCAATCGCCCAAGCCGTCGCCAGGGCGGCGCGAGCAGAACTCGGCGAACTGCCGCCGGTTTCGGGCTTTCGCAACGAGCCGGGCGTCGGCGTTTCCGGCGTCGTGCAGGGCCATGAGGTCACCGTCGGCCGACGCGACGGGCGAATCGAAGTCGCCTGGGATGGGATTTCGCGGGCGGCTCTCACTGTGCGGGACACGGTCAAACCGACAAGCGCCGAAGCCATTCGCCAGCTCAGGGCACTCGGGCTCGAGCCGGTGCTCTTAACCGGCGACGCGCGCGAGACGGCCGAGCGCGTTGGTCGCGAAGTCGGCATCGAGCGAGTGCTCGCCGAGGTTTACCCCAACGACAAGGTCAACGAGGTCAAGCGCCTCCAGGGCGAGGGCCTCGTCGTCGCCATGGTCGGCGACGGCATCAATGATGCGCCGGCGCTCGCGCAGGCCGACTTGGGCCTGGCGATCGGCACCGGTACCGACGTGGCGATCGAGGCTAGTGACCTGACGCTCGTGTCCGGCGATTTGCGCGCCGCCGTCGATGCCATCCGCCTCGCGCGAAGCACCTTGCGCACGATCAAGGGCAACCTCTTCTGGGCTTTCATCTACAACGTCGCTGCCATTCCCCTCGCCGTCGGCGGGCTCTTGAGCCCGATCGCTGCCGCCGCCGCGATGGCCGCCTCGTCGCTCTTCGTCGTCACCAACAGCTTGCGCCTGAAGCGCTTCAGGAGCAGGCGAGAGGAGATTGGTTAATGGCTGCGACCAAGCCGAAAACGCACGGCTACAGCCAGGACAAGGAAGCTCTCGTGAAGCGGCTTCATCGCATCGAAGGCCAAGTACGTGGCATCGAGCGAATGGTCGAAGATGACCGATACTGCATCGACATCCTCACGCAGGTCTCGGCCGTCAACACAGCGCTCGAGTCGCTTGCCTTCCGAATCCTCGACGAGCACGTTCGGCACTGCGTCGCCGGCGCTCTCTCGTCCGGCGACGAGAAGGCCGCTGCCGCCAAGAGCAAGGAACTGCTCGAGGCCGTCCACCGCTTCGCGCGCACCCGCTGACGTGACCCTGCCTCGCTTTCGGCTACGCAGCCGTCTTGCGGTCGTCCTCGCCGTTGGTGCTGTCGCCGCCTACAGCCTGTCCGGACACCACGGTCATGAATGGGGGTTCGCGGCCCACGGCCTCGAAGGGGTCGGCCTCTGCCTGATCATCTTCGCCCTTGCCGCGACCATGCTCGGCGGCGAATCGCCTCCCGTGCCGGCACGTCGGCTGGGACGGATTACCTCTGCGGCACAGCTGGCGCCCGACCTGGCGTCGGCGACGGGGCCGCGGCTGTCCCCTGCCTGGCTGAATCGCTTTCTCAACTGACAGGTCGCCGTTGAGCGCGGGTTTCCGCGAAAACGTCGACAAAGGAGATTCAGATGAGAAAGCTGTTTGCAGTACTGGCCGCGCTCGTCGCGCTGACCGCGGGTCTCACCGCTGGCGCTGGCGCAGTAGCGAGCCCGGCCGGCCAGAGCTTGGCCGCCAAGGCACCGTTCGATCGCGCCTTCATCGACGCGATGGTTCCGCACCATCGCTCGGCGATCGAAATGGTGCGAGTTGCCCGGCGGTATGGCTTGAGTGAACCCGTCTTGATTAGCGTCGGCCGCGACATCGTCGCGTCGCAGAACAAGGAGATCGGCCAGATGCTCACCTGGCGCAAGCGCTGGTATGGCTCGGCAAAGGTGGATCCCGATGGAGCGATGGAGCTCGGCCTTAGCGAACACGCGATGGGGATGGATCACGATCTCGGCGAGCTGCGTCGGGCTGCCGACGTCAACAAGGTGTTCGCTCAGATGATGATCCCGCATCACCAGGGCGCGATTCGAATGGCCCGGCTGGCCTTGAAGCGAGCGCAGCATGCCGAGGTCAAGACGCTCGCTCGGGCAATCATCACGTCCCAGCAGCGTGAGGTACGGCTGATGGAACCGTACGCGAGCGGCAAGCACCAGCACTAGGGCGGAAATCGGCTGCGCGGCCGCCCACAGGGCCGCGCAGCCGGACGCTTGCCGCGCGTGCGGCTTGGGTGAGCGCCGCCGGCTAGCCCAGCGCCTGTTCCAGGTCGGACCAGAGCTCCTCGACGTCCTCGAGGCCGACGCTCAGGCGGAGCAGCCCTTCGGGCACCCGGTTGCCCTCCCAGCGGTGCCGCGATTCCATCGTCGACTGGGTGCCGCCGAGGCTCGTCGCATTGACGATCAAGCGGGTGGAGGTCTCCACCGCCAGCGCGGCGTCCGCCCCGCCGGCGACGTCGAACGAGAGCAGGCCGCAGAAGCCGCCCTGCATGTAACGGGCCGCTAGGTCGTCCCCGAGGCCGGGATACCGCACCCGCTCCACCTTCGGATGACCGTCCAGACGCCCGGCGAGATCCAGTGCGGTCGCCGACTGGCGTGGGACGCGCGCTGCGAGCGTCTTCAGGCCCCGCAGCAGCAGCAAGGCGCCGTCGGGCGAAGCGATCGGCCCCGTCAGTCCCCGCAGGCGCTTGAGCCGATCCCAGTCGTCGTCGGAGCGGCAGATGAGCGCGCCGAGCAGCACGTCTGAATGGCCGCCGAGGTACTTCGTCGCGCTGTGGAGGACGACGTCGGCTCCGTGCTCGAGCGGCCGGAAGAGGACCGGGGTGGAGGCCGTCGCATCGACCAGCACGCGCGCGGGGTGGGCGGCCGCCGCGGCCAGGTCTGGAAAGCTCAGGAAGGGATTCGAGGGCGCCTCGAGCCAGATCAGGTCGACGCCGGGCGGAGGCTCGCCCGTCTGGTCGAACTCGACGACCCGAAGTCCCCACCGGCCCAACTCCTCGAGCAGCAGCGGCGTTCCGTAGTAGCAACCCTGAGCGAGGGCGACGGTCTGGCCAGGCTCGAGCAGGGCGAGCGCCGCCGCCGTGGAAGCGGCCGCGCCGGACGAGTACAGCAGCGCGCGCCCGCCGTCGAGGGCGCCCAGGGCCTGCTCTGCCTCGACTCCCGCGGGGTGGTCGTAGCGCGCGTAGTAGAACTCGCCGGGACGCCCGTCCACGTAGGGCCAGATCGTCGAGCGATCGAGCTTCACGCCATCGACTCTACTGATCTAGGCTCCGGATCCATGGCCACCACGGAGGACTCGACCGCCGCCAAGCTGGAGCAGCTCCAGCGGCTCCGCGAGCAGGCTCTCCACGAAGGCACCGAGAAGGCCGTCGAGCGGCAGCGCGCACGGGGGAAGCTGCTCGCGCGCGAGCGCCTGGAGAAGCTCCTCGACCCGGGTTCGTTCGTGGAGCTCGACCGCTACGTCCGCCATCGCTCGGCCGAGTTCGGGATGCTGGAGAACCGGCCGTACGGCGACGCCGTCGTCACCGGCTACGGGACGGTTCTCGGCCGCAAGGTCTTCGTCTTCTCGCAGGACTTCACCGTCTTCGGCGGGAGCCTCTCGGAGGTCTTCGCGGAGAAGGTGTGCAAGGTGATGGATCTGGCCGTGAAGTACGGCTGCCCCGTGATCGGGATCAACGACTCCGGGGGCGCGCGCATCCAGGAGGGGGTTGTCTCCCTCGCCGGCTACGCGGAGATCTTCTGGCGAAACGTTCAGGCATCGGGCGTCATCCCGCAGGTCTCGCTCGTGATGGGCCCCTGCGCCGGCGGAGCGGTCTACTCGCCGGCGATGACGGACTTCGTCTTCATGGTCGACAAGACCTCGTACATGTTCATCACTGGCCCCGACGTCGTGAAGACGGTGACGGGCGAGGAGGTCTCCTTCGAGGAGCTCGGGGGCGCCGCCACGCACGCGACCAAGTCCGGAGTCGCGCACTTCCTCGAGCCCACCGAGGAAGCGTGCCTCGAGGACGCGCGCTATCTGGTCTCGTTCCTGCCCCAGAACAACACCGAGCCGGCTCCATTCTCCGAGCCGACCGATCCGATCGACCGCGAGGACGCCGACCTCGACACGCTGATCCCCGACAACCCGAACAAGCCGTACGACATCAAGGACGTCGTCACCCGGGTTGTCGACGACGGGGAGTTCCTCGAGGTGCACGAGCGCTTCGCCGAGAACATCGTCTGCGGGTTCGCCCGGCTCGGCGGTCACTCGGTCGGCGTGGTCGGGAATCAGCCGCGCTCGCTCGCAGGCGTGCTCGACATCAACTCGTCGGTAAAGGCGTCGCGATTCGTCCGGACGTGCGATGCCTTCAACATCCCGCTGATCACCTTCGTGGACGTCCCCGGTTTCCTGCCGGGAACCGATCAGGAGTGGGGCGGAATCATCCGCCACGGCGCAAAGCTTCTCTACGCCTACAGCGAGGCGACAGTGCCGAAGCTGGCCGTGATCACGCGCAAGGCCTACGGCGGCGCCTACGACGTTATGAGCTCGAAGCACATCCGCGCCGATTTCAACTTCGCCTGGCCGACCTCCGAGGTGGCCGTCATGGGCCCCGAGGGTGCGGTGAACATCATCTTTCGCGACGAGCTTGCCGAAGCCGACGACGCCGAGAGCAAGCGCGCCGAGCTGATCGCCGACTATCGCGAGCGGTTCGCGAACCCGTACACGGCGGCCGAGCGCGGCTACGTCGACGACGTGATCGAGCCGCGGCGAACGCGTCCGGTGCTCATCGACGCGCTCCGGACCGCGCTGCCGAAACGCGAGCGGCGCCCCGCCCGGAAGCACGGCAACATCCCGCTCTAGGGGTAGGGAAGCTAGGCCAGGACGGCGAGCGAGTCGCCCGGGGTGCGCGCCGTCGCGGCGGCGGCGGCGACCCGGTTCTTGCCGAAGCGCTTGGCGCGGTAGAGTGCCTCGTCGGCCAGTCGAATCAGCTCTTCCCGGTCGGTGGACTGCGTGGGGCACGTCGCGATTCCGGCGCTGATCGAGATCACCGAGCCGAACTCCGCGTGAAGCGCCTCGATCCGCTCGGCGATCGTCGTCGCCGTCACCAGGCCGCCCTGCTCGTCCTGGCCCGGGAGGAGGATCGCGAACTCGTCGCCGCCGACCCGGAACGTCTCGCCGCCCTGGCGAAGGCGCCCCGCCACACGCACGAGCACCTGGTCGCCGACCGGATGGCCGAAGCGATCGTTCACGCGCTTGAAGTCGTCGACGTCGAGCAGGCACAACGTCAGCGGCTCGCCCGTAGTGCGGGATCGTTCGAGCTCCCGAACGAGCGACTCGCGGAACGAGCGGTGGTTGCCCAGCCCCGTCAGCGGATCCGTGAGCGCCAGGCGGATGGCGCGCAGCGCACGGTAGTTCGAGCGCTGATAGAGCCCGAGCGCGAGCAGTGGGCCGATCAGCGCTCCGGCGAAGTACGGCGAACGCTGCCAGAGGACTACCAGCACGAGGGCGGTCGAGGTCATCAGCGTGAACGGCAGGACCGTCCCGCGAATGCTCGAACGGAGCGTGGCGAGGAGCGACCGGCGCGAATGGACGGCGACCACCGAGCCGACCAGCGCGATGTTGACCCCGTACTGCACGGCCCCCGCCAGCCCGACGCGGCCGACCAGCGCGCCGCCCGAACCGGCGCGCTCGACGAGCGTCAGTGCCGAGCCGGTCGCGACTGCGGCGAGAGCGAAGGACGACGAGTTGTAGGCGACGCGCAGCAGCGGCCGGCGATCGAGCAGCTGCGTGACGGCCGCCGCAGCGAAGCAGACGAGCGCGCCCGCGGCCCAGCCGTAGAGCACCAGCACGCCGACGCCGAACACGAACGAGAGCGAGACGCCGCCCGCGTCGATGTTCTCGAGCGGAACCGGAAAGCGCTCGGCGAAGGCGGATGCTGCGAAGAGGGCGACGATTCCCGCGAGAGCACCCAGGGCGGGCGGATCGGCGACGAACCAGACGGCCGCGGCCACGACAACGCCAAAGCCGGCCAGGCACGTCGGCCCGACGAGAGCCAGCAGTCGCGGCGACAGCAGTCGGCGTTCGCGCATCGGCGTTCGACTACCAGCCAAAGTGAATGTCGCCGGGCGGGTCTACCCAGCCACGACCGTCGTCACCTGGATCGGTCGGCGGCCCGGCGTCGTACAACCGCGCTCGCGTACCAACCTTCGCCGCCTTGCCCTTCGCGCTCGCGGTGCTCTTCGCTCCCTTGGCAGCTTTGGGGCCACCGGCGGAGGCGCTTGCACCGCCGGCGAAGGCGAGCATGACCACCGCTAGCACGAGCAGAGCCAGTGCTGCGATGCGGCGAAGCTTTGACTCTGGCACCCGAACCTCCCTTGGAAACTCCCCTGCCCTTGCCCTTGACCATTCTGCGCAGGCCAGGCTCCACATCTCATCCCCAAAAGGGGTGATTTCGTCGCGCTACGCCAAAGAATCGAGCCCGGCCTCGGCCAGCGGGCGCCTGCCCCACGCAAAACGGTCGGGCAGGGATTTCGGGCGGGCATTGCCGAAGAAGAGCAGGTCCGCCGGGCGGAGCTTTGCGAACCGGATCCGGCGTGCTTTCGGGACCTCGCCGCTCATCGCGTACGTGGTCCGTCCCTTCAGGGTGCCGGCCAGTGCCGTGCCGCCGTCGTAGCGCTCGAGCTTGTACACACGCCAGATGAAGCCCGAGCAGTCGAACCCTCCGTGTGACTGGACGCCGAACGGAGCTTCGGTCAGCTCGCTCGTCCCGCCCCACACGTACGGGTATCCGATCAACCCGAAGGCAACATCGAGAACGCGCCGCTGCCATTCGGTCAGCTCGGGGACCGCGAAGGCTGCGGCGGCGGTCTTCAGCGACTCGAGGTCGCCGGTGCCCAGTTGCAGCATTCGAGCGGCTGAGAAGGCGGTCTCCGCCCTCGTGGCCGGATCCGTGGGCAGCAATTCGAGGTCGTCCTGCGCGGCGGGGTGGTTGATGCGTAGGCCGAGCAGTCGAGCGACGGCCTCGGTGCCGAACCGATTCGGGGGCGTGAGGCCGGCTGCGCGAGCGGCCGTGAGGAAGCGGCCGGCGCTGGTGGACGGCCAGCGTCAGGATCGTGGCGCACCGTCTCATCCGATCCCGGTATCGGAGTGTCGGCTGGACGGCTTTAGGCTGTACACGTGATCCTCGAGATCTCACCCGAGCCGTCGCCCGGCGAGCGCGCGGCGATCGAGGCCGCGCTGCGGGCGCTTGCGGAGTCGAACGGCGTGGGGCCGGGTGCCTGGTGGGAAGCGGGGCTGGCCGAGAATCTGGCGCCCGAGCCCGAATCGCCCGAGGCGCCCGAGCGTTAGCTCAGGCGACCGCGCGCCCGCGCAGGAGTCCGGGCGCGACGCGGGCGTAGTCGATGCCCGAGACCCATGTGAACACGACCGCCACCAGCAGCGACCACCAGGCGATCGATTGGTCCCACGCGCCCGCGGCGGCGAATCCGCCGAGCGCTGCGGCGATCGCCTGAGACCACGTCTTGAGCTTCCCCAGGTCCCGCGCGTGGAGCACGACGCCGCGCTCGATCGCGGCAAGCCGGAGCCCGGACACGAGGAACTCGCGGGCGACGATCGCCGCCACCATCCACCCGGCAAAGATCTCCTGGTCGATCAGGACGATCAGAACGGCGAGGACCAGGAGCTTGTCGGCGATAGGGTCGAGGAGCGAGCCGAGCGGGGAGGTCCGCCCTCTGCTGCGTGCGATTCGGCCGTCGAACCAATCCGTGCTCATTGCGGCGACGAAGAGCGCCGTCGCCCAGTAGTTGTGGCCTGGGAAGTCCCACACGTAGAGAGCGACCACCGGCGGCACCGAAGCCGCCCGCGCGACGGTCAGAAGATCGGCGAGCCCCATGAGGACAGGGAGAATACGGGTCGTGTTCACGAAAGTCCTCGTCGCCAACCGCGGAGAGATCGCGATCCGCATCTTCCGGACGCTCCGGGAGCTCGGCATCGGCGCGGTGGCTGTCTACTCCGAGGCCGACCGCGACGCGCTGCACGTGCGTGCCGCCGACGAGGCCTTCCTGATCGGCCCCGGGCCGGCGGCGGAGAGCTACCTCGTCGGTGAGCGGATCGTCGAGGTCGCGGCGCGTGCCGGCGCCGAGGCGGTGCATCCCGGCTACGGCTTTTTGGCGGAGAACGCCGCCTTTGCCCAGGCGGTGGAGGATGCAGGGCTCCAGTGGATTGGACCGCCGGCCTCGGCGATCCGGCTGATGGGCTCGAAGACGGCCGCGCGCGCGCGCATGCGCGAGGCGGGTGTGCCGATCATCCCGGGCACAACGGAACCGGTCGGGTCCGCGGCGGAGATCGCTGCCCTGAGCGAGGAGATCGGCTACCCGCTCCTGATCAAGGCGGCCGCGGGGGGCGGAGGGAAGGGCATGAAGGTCGTCCGTGCGGCCGACGAGATCGAAGAGGCCTTCGAGTCCGCCCGGCGCGAGGGCGAGAAGTACTTCGCGGACGCGTCCGTTTATGTCGAGCGGTACCTGGAGGACCCCCGCCACGTCGAGGTCCAGGTTCTCGCCGATGCGCACGGCTCGGTCATCCATCTCGGGGAGCGGGACTGCACGATTCAGCGCCGGCATCAGAAGCTCGTCGAGGAGACGCCCTCACCTGCCGTGGACGAAGAGCTTCGCGATCGCATCGGGCGCATTGCAGTGGACGCCACCCGCGCCGCGGGCTACCGCTCGGCCGGGACGATCGAGGGCCTGCTCTCGCCGGCGGGCGAGTACTTCTTCATGGAGATGAACACGCGGATCCAGGTCGAGCACACGGTGACGGAGGTGGTCACGGGCCTCGATCTCGTTCGTGAGCAGATTCTGATCGCCGCGGGCGAGCCGCTAACGCTCCGGCAGGAGGACCTCGTGCTCCGCGGCCACGCGATCGAGTGCCGCATTAACGCGGAGTATCCTTCCTCCGGCTTTCTGCCTTCGCCCGGGCGGATCACGAGCTACCGGGAGCCGGCGGGACCGGGCGTCCGCGTGGACTCGGGCGTGACGGCAGGCTCGGAGATCACGGGCCTCTACGACCCGATGATCGCGAAGCTGATCGTCCTCGGTACCGATCGCGAGCATGCGCGGCGGCGCATGCTGCGCGCCCTCGACGAGTTCGAGATTGGCGGCGTCAAGACGCTGCTCGGCTTTCATCGTGCGCTGCTTCGACATCCCTGCTTCGTTGAGGCCGGGACGTGCGAAGGAGTCGTGGAATCGGAGCTTCTCGCCGAGCAGGCCGAGCAGTTGTCGCAGGAGACAACGGTGGTGAGTGCCTCCCTGGACGGCGCCGTGCGCGAGCGGACGACGACCGTGGAGGTCGACGGGCGGAGGTTCGAAGTGAAGCTGCTCGTGCCGGAGCCTCCCCACGCCGAGCTGGCACGCCGCCGCCGCGAACGCGTCGCCTCTCAGGCGACCGACGGCGCCACCCGCGACGCCGTCGTCAGTCCGATGCAGGGCACGGTCCTCGCCGTGCGGGTCGAGGAGGGCGACGAAGTCCAGGGCGGCCAGGTGCTCTGCATCGTCGAGGCGATGAAGATGGAGAACGAGGTGCGCGCCCCTCGCGACGGCGTCGTCTCCGGGCTGACCGTGGAGCCGGGGCAGCCGGTCAAGACCGGTCAGGTCGTCTGCGTGGTGTCCTCGGGGGCGGATGGCACCGCAGCCGAGTAGGCCGTTCTGCTCCGAGATCTCGGCCGACAGCGGCGAGCCGCTGGCCGGTACCGCCAGCCGGGTCGACCACTGGATCCTGGTCGAATATCGCGGCGTCTGGGGTGCGAACGCGTTTGACGGCAGCGGGCTGTCCGACCAGATCAAGGCCGCTCTCCGGCGGCAGGTCAGCGCGCTCCGCCCGGCCAAGCTGCTCTTCGTCCGGCGGCGCGAGCGGCGTAGACACGAGGGGGCGACGGCGTTCTTCGCCCGGTCGACGCCCGGCGCCGAGTGCCTGACGCGGATCGAGCTGGGCGGGTACGAGGACCTGCTGCGGCTGGACTTCACAGCCCTCGAGCCCCCGGGTGAGCAGCTCGATCACCCGCTCTTCCTCGTGTGCACGCACGGAAAGCACGACCGGTGTTGCGCGCTACATGGCCGGCCGCTCTACGACGTGCTCCTCGATCAGGCGGGCGAGAGCTGGGTCTGGCAGGCGAGCCACGTCGGCGGCGACCGCTTCGCGGGCAACGTGATCGTTCTGCCCGAAGGGCTCTACTACGGGCGTGTCTCGCCCGAGGAAGCCTGGACGCTCCTGGACGAGCATCTCGCCGGGCGGATCTACCTCGAGCGCTTTCGTGGACGGTCGACGCAGCCGTTTCCGGTTCAGGCCGCCGAGATCGCTCTTCGTACCGAATCCGAGCTTCGGGGTCTCGCGGATATCGCGGTCGAGTCGGTGGCGCGCCTCGACGGCCGCTGGGCGGCCTCGCTGCGCGTCTCCGACGGCCGCCGCCACGAGCTCGAGGTCGACGTCGAAGAAGGCCCGCTGACCTACCTCACCTGCGGTGCTGAGACCCTCAGTCGCCCGCCGCGCTACGTCGTAAGAAGCCTTCCCGAATCAGGCGCCTGACCAGCACGAGGCGGCCCGCCGCGTCGAGCTCACCGGGGAGCTCTGCGGCCCGGAACCCATCCTCTGCGGCAAAGAGGGCCTCGAGCTCGTCACGCACGCGCTCCGGAAAGGCGACGCGCTTGCCCTCGAAAACGAGCGTCGTCCCCTCGAGCTCGGCAATGACAGTCGGTCGCCGCTCGAGCGCCGTCTTGAGCTCGACCTCGGCGCGCGCTTCCGTCAACTGGCCCGGAAGGATCGGCCGGCGGGTGGCCACGAACCGCCGGCGCTGCCGTCGCAGCACCTCCTCGGGCGCGAGCCTCGCCTCCAGCCGCTCGAGCAGGCCGGCGGGCAGCTCTCCGTCCTCGTCCAGGGTGCGGCGCAGCTCCACGTCGTCGGCGAGGCTTTCGACCGCCGCGCGAAGCGCATCAAGTCGCGTGTACACGTTGATGCCGATCGTGATGTGCAGCGAATCGCTCTCCGACGTGAGCGCCTCATGCAGCCAGCCCCGCGGCAGGTAGAGCGTGTCGCCGGCGCGAAGCGTGAGGTCGTGGGTGACGGGCCCCGCCTCTCCCAGGTGCTTCGAGTAGCGCTGTTCCTTGAGCGGGAGTTCGAGGAGGGGCTCGTAGACCAGCCAGCTCTTCTCGCCGGCGACCTGCAGGCAGAGCACGTCGTGGCTGTCGTGGTGGACGCCGAAGCCCTGCGAGCCCGCCGGCGTGTAGTAGGCGTTGGCCTGGACGGGATGACCGAGCTCTGCCTCGAGCCCCCGGCAGAACTCGGCGAGAGGCGGCCACGTGTGGTGCAGCGCCTGGAGCACGATCGTGGCACCGTCGGCGAAGAGCGCCGCCACGCGTCCGGGCTCGGCCGAGCCCGTAAAGGGCGACGGACGCCAGGACACGTCCGTTGCGTACTCGGAAAGCGGGATCTGGGCGCCCGCCTTGACGAGGCGAAAGCCCGGGAAGCGAAGCCCCCCGGAACAGACCAGTCGCTCGAGGTCCGCGGTGGAGAGCAGGTCGTCGAAGCGACCCGCCTCCCCCCGCGGAACTACGAGCGGTTGCTGCTCCCAGTACCGGTCGAAGAACTCGCTCGCCTCGACCGGCTCGACGCTTCGGCCGAGTGGACTAGCTGTCGGTGCCGTCGCTGTCCGAATCGGTGTCGTCCGTGTCCGTGTCCGTCGTGTCGGTGTCGCCGTCCGTGCCGTCGGCGTCCGTCTCCTCGCTCAAACCGCTGCCGCTTGGCGTGGAGTCGATCTCGTCGTCGGTCAGGGTCGTTTTTTCCTCGTTCATTACTCCTCCTGGGTCGATGGCGGAGGCCCGAGTCTAAGCGTCGCATGCCACGCATCGGTTTCCCGTGGACGTCGCAAGCCTTCTGCTGGGGGTTTTGCGGACGTCTCTCGCACCGTCGAGGTACAGTCCCGCGCGGCCGTGGATCTGTACGAGTATCAGGGGAAAAAGCTCTTCCGTCGCTTCGGCATCCCGGTGTCGGAGGGCCGGCTCGCGACCACGCCCGAAGAGGCCGGGGCCGCTGCCGCCGAGCTCGGCGGCGAGGTCGTCGTCAAGGCCCAGGTGCTGACCGGCGGGCGCGGCAAGGCCGGCGGGATCAAGCTTGCCGAAGGCGCCGAGGACGCGGAGGCGAAGGCGCGCGACATCCTCGGGCTCGACATCCGCGGCCACGTCGTCCGCAAGCTCTGGATCGAGAAGGCATCGGAAATCGCCGCGGAGTACTACCTCTCGATCACCTTCGACCGCGGCGAGAAGAAGCCGCTCTTCATGCTCACGACCGAGGGTGGAATCGACATCGAGGAGGTCGCGGCGACCAAGCCCGACGCGCTCGCCCGGCTCCACGTCGATCCGTTCGAGGGCTTCCAGCCCTGGCAGGGCCGGCGTCTGATCTACGGAGCCGGGATCGACGACCCGAGCGAGCAGAAACAGATCCTCGCCATCATCGGCTCACTCTACGAGTGCTTCGTCTCCTCGGACGCCATGCTCTGCGAGATCAATCCGCTGATCGTGACGCCGGCCGGAGAGGTCAAGGCGCTCGACTCGAAGTTCACGGTCGACGACAACGCTCTCTACAGGCACCCCGACATCGAGGAGATGCGAGACCCCGAGGCGTACCCGCCGGAAGAACGCGCCGCGCGCGAGAAAGGCGTCACGTACGTCAAGCTCGACGGCGAGGTCGGCATCCTCGGGAACGGTGCCGGTCTCGTCATGTCCACTCTGGACGTGATCGCGCTGGCCGGCGGGCGGCCGGCGAACTTCTGCGACCTCGGCGGCGGCGGAGACGCGCAAGGCGTTGTCGACGCACTCGGGGTGATCACCGCCGACCCGCAGGTGCGCTCGATCCTCTTCAACATCTTCGGCGGCATCACCCGCTGCGACGAGGTCGCCCGCGGGATCCTCCAGGCGCTCGGGCAGATGACGATCGAGCATCCGATCGTCGTCCGCCTCGACGGGACGAACGCCGAGGAGGGGCGCCGGCTGCTCGCCGAGGCCGCACCACCGAATCTCTACGTCGAGCCGACGATGCTGGCTGCGGCGAAACGTGCCGTGGAGCTGGCCAAGTGACCGAGCTCTGGAGCGACCGTGCCGCCGCGTATCGCGACAGCGAGGCGCACCGTGAGGGCGCCGATCTCGACCTCTTCGTCGAGTGGGCCGCGGGTGCCGGCACTGCGCTGGACGTCGCGACGGGCGGGGGCCACGTTGCCCGTCGGCTCCGCGAGGCGGGCGTCGAGGTCGTCACCTCCGACCCGGCGCCGGGCATGAACCCCGACGTGGTCTGCCGCGCCGAGGACCTGCCCTTTGCCGAGGGGGCCTTCGACGTCGTCGCGTGCCGGGTGGCGGCGCACCACTTCGAGAACGGGCGCGCCGCCGTCGCCGCGATGGCCCGGGTTAGCAGCCGGCTTGTGCTCGTCTCCGACAACCTGTTCGTCTCCGAGCAGGGCGAGGAGGCAGATCGGCTCCGCGACCCGACTCACGTCCGCAACTACTCGCAAGCCGAATGGGAATCGTTCTTCGGCGAGTCCGAGCTGCGCGTCGAGGAAGCCGTCCCGATGGTGCACAGCGTCGCCTTCGAGCCCTGGCTCGATCGGACGGGCTGCCACGACGCCGAGGCCGATCGCGTACGCACGCTCCTCTCCGACCGCGTCCGCGACGGGCGGCTCGCGCTGCCGCGCATCGTCCTCAAAGGCAGCGTCCACTAGTGGCGATCATCGTCGACGGGGAGACCCGCCTCGTCGTGCAGGGCCTGACCGGCAGCGAGGGGTCGTTCCACGGCCTGCGGAACAAGCACTACGGGACGAGCGTGGTCGCCGGGGTCACTCCGGGAAAGGGCGGCCAGGACGTGGAGGGCATCCCGGTCTTCAACACCGTCGCCGAGGCGGTCGACGAGGCGGGCGCGAACACGGCCATGGTCTTCGTTCCGGCCCGGTTCGCGGCTGACGCGATCTACGAGGCGGTCGACTCGGGGATCGAAACCGTGATCTGCATCGCCGAGGGCCTGCCGGCCCACGACATGCTTCGCGTCTACACCTACATCCGGCCGCGCGGCATCACCATGCTCGGGCCCAACTGTCCGGGCGCGCTCTCGCCGGGGAAGGCGAACGTGGGGATCATTCCCGCCGAGATCTTCCACGAGGGGAGCGTCGGCCTCGTCTCGCGCTCGGGCACGCTCACCTACCAGATCGGCCACGAGCTCGCCCAGCTCGGGCTCGGCAACTCGACGATCGTCGGCATCGGCGGCGATCCGGTCGTCGGCTCTTCCTTCATCGACATCCTCGAACGTTTCGAGGCCGATTCCGAGACGGAGATCGTCGTCATGGTCGGCGAGATCGGCGGCGACGAGGAGGAGAAGGCGGCGCGCTTCATCGAGGCGCGCGTGACGAAGCCGGTCGTCGGGTACATCGCCGGCTTCACCGCGCCGCCCGGGAAGACGATGGGTCACGCGGGTGCGATCATCTCCGGCTCGTCCGGCACGGCTCAGGCCAAGAAGGAGGCGCTCGAGGCGGCCGGCGTCCGTGTCGCCACCTCTCCGACCGAGGCTGCGCAGTTCGTGGCCGAGGTCGCGCGCGGCGCCTGACGCCGCGCGAGGCCTACGCGGGTAACGCTCCAGTGCTCGACGATCTTCCCGTCCCCGTAGCGCACGAAGTCCATCACCCGGATCGTCGCTCGCCGCCCCGTCGGCGGAACGCCCATGAACTCGCCCTCGTGCGTCCCCGTGAAGGTCTTGTAGGTCGCGACGAGATCGCCCTCGGCCACGACGTGAATCACCTGCGCATCGTGGTCGGGAAAGGCGCCGCGGATCATGCCGAAGATCTGCTTCGCCCCCTCGCGCGTCCGCGGCACGCCTGGAAACGAGGTGTGGTTGACGAAATCGGGGCGATGAAGTCGTCGGCGCGGTCGATCTCGCCGTCGCTCTGGATCGTCTGGACGAACTCTTGCTGCCGTTCCCGGTTCTGGTCGGACGTTCTCCGTTCCTCCGTCGCGTTGCCCTCCTGTCGAGGCCGGTGGTGTTTCTAGACTGGTACCCGTGTCTCTGATCTCCTTCGCGCGAGGCATCCCTCCTGTTCAGGCCCTTCCGGTCGAGGAGCTCGCCGATTGCGCCCGCGCGGCGATCGAACGGGACGGCGCGACCGTGCTCAACTACGGCCCGGTTGGCGGCTACGGCCCGCTGCGCGAGTGGATCGCGGAGCGGAACGGTGTCGACGCGAGCCGCGTGCTGGTCACGAACGGATCGCTCGAGGGGCTGAACCTTCTGCTGGCGCACTTCGCCGAGCGAGGCCGGATCCTCGTCGAGGCACCGACCTACGACCGGCCGCTGAAGATCGCCGCACGCCTCGGTGCCAGGGTCACGGCGATCCCTCAGGACGCGGACGGCCTCGACGTGGACGCGCTCGAAGAGGAGCTTCGGCGCGACGCCGGTCCCGCCCTGCTCTACGTCCTGCCGACGTTCCAGAACCCGACCGGGCGGACGCTGCCGCTCGAGCGGCGTCGCCGCCTGCTCGAGCTCGCGCGCGAGCACGAGCACCCCCTGACGGTCCTCGAGGACGACCCCTACGGGGAAGTCCGGTTCGAAGGCGATGTTCTTCCCACCTTGCACGAGCTCGACCCTGAGCACGTGCTTCGCTCCTCGTCGTTCTCCAAGGTGATCTCGCCGGGGGCCCGGGTCGGGTACTTCATCCTCACCCCGGAGCTCGCAGCAGCGATCGAGACCGTGGCGACGAACGTGTATCTGACGCCGTCGCTCGTCGCCCAGGCGACGGTCTACGAGTTTCTGCGCCGCGGGCTGCTCGGGCCCCATCTCGAGCGCGTCTGCGGGCTGCTGCGCGAGCGCCGTGACGCCATGCTCGCCGCGCTCGAGGCTCATTTCCCGGAAGGCGCCCGCTGGTCGCATCCCGAGGGCGGCTACTTCCTCTGGCTCGAGCTTCCGGAAGGAGCGGACGCTCGCGACCTGCTCGAGCGGGCGACCACAGCCGGGGTCACGTTCGTGAAAGGTGCCGACTTCTTCCCGCCGATGAGCGGCGGGGAAGCCTCAGCGCGGCTCGCCTACAGCTTCGCTTCGCCCGCCGAGATCGGGACCGGGATCGAGCGCCTGAGCACGCTGCTTCACCAGCCGTCGGCGGCGCCGGTGGCGGTATAGCTGCGAGAGCGCGACGCCGCCGATCACGCCGATCGAGAGCGTTAGCAGGATCGTCCAGGCGAGCGAGACCTAGGCTGCGGCGCGGCCGATCACGGCCGGCCGCAAGATGAGCTGCGCCTGGCGCGGCGGTGCCAGCGCGCCCTTCGCGACCAGCCGAAACGTCGGACACGGTCGCTCAAGTTGCAGCGCGCAGAGACCCTCGCGCCGGAAATAGCAGTCCTCGCATGTCGCTGCGCTCTTACCCACCTTGCCCCTCTCGTTTTTACGACCCGCCGACCGTCGATGATTCTTCGCCCTGGCGAGACCGCGCGCAAGGGGTGAACAAACAGAAATACGCGCTATTTCCGGGGGAATCAAAAAGCGCGTTGAGCAGGGATTTCTTACATCTTGCGCGGGAGCGTTGCCAGCGCTTGCAACGCCTGTGGAAAGCTGTGCACAGCGATGATGCGCAGCCCCCCGGCATACCGTCGGGCCTGCTGTGCGTTCTCCCCAGCCGGGACGACGAAGACGTCCACATGCGCCCGGCGTGCGCCCATCGTCTTCTGCTTCACCCCTCCGATCGGGCCAACGGACCCGTCCAGCGCGATCTCGCCCGTCGCGGCCACCCTGTAACCGTGGTCGACGTCTCGCCCCAGCTTCTCCATGACCTCGAGCGCGAAGGCAAGGCCGGCCGAAGGCCCGCCCACGTCGCCGAGGTTGATCCGCACTTTGATCGGCAGCTTGATGTCGGCCGCCTGATTGACCGCGATTCCGACGATTGGCCGCTTCGGGTCGTCCGGCGCGGCCACGGTCCGGATCGTCACCAGGCGCACGTCTCGGCCCCGGTGAACAGTGAAGCGGACGCGGTCGCCCGGCCGGTGTCGGGCCATGATCCGGCGGAGGCCGATGGGGGTGCGAACCGGCTTCCCGTCGACGGCCACGATCACGTCGGTCGGCAGCAGCTTCCCGGCTGCAGGCAGCGCTGGGTCGACGCTCGTCACGAGCACCCCGGTCGGCTTGGCGACCACGTGGTACCCGAGCGCGTTGAGTGCCACGGCCGCCGCGATCGACTGCGAGCGCACCATGTCCCGGGCGTCCTCCTCCCGCCGGGCCTTCTCGTCGGCACCGGGCGGGTTGATCACGCTCGCGGGCAGGAGGGTGGCTCCGGAGTGGATGCCCGGAAAGATGCTCTCGAACAGCCTCGCCTTGCGGATGATCACGTCGACGAAATAGATGCCGCCGCCGTCGTGGTCGGGGTGGGCGTTCGGAACGAAGACCTTCGGGCCGACCGGGTGCGCCGGGTCCGGGAGGAGCAGATAGTCGCTCGACGGAAAGAGCCAGAGAACGCCGAGAGTGACCGCCGCGGCCAGCAGCAGCCCGGCCGCGACCCGCGTCGGCCGTAGCAGGGCCCTCACCAGAGTGACCTGCCCGCTCCACCGTCGACGGCGATCACGGTGCCGGTCACGTACGAGGCCCGCTCCGAGGCAAGAAAGCAGGCGACGTCCCCGATCTCCCGCGGCGTGCCGAGCCGGCCGACCGGGATGTCCTGCAGAGCCTCTGGAGAAGGGCCGTCGGGGCCGTAGATCTGGCGAACCCGGTCGGTGTCGATCCGCCCCGGCGCGATCGTGTTCACCGTGATTCCCTGCGCACCGACCTCGCGGGACAGCGTCTTCGCCCAGCCGACGACGCCCGGCCTGATCGCGTTCGAGAGGACGAGGTGATCGACCGGCTGCTTGACGGACATCGACTCGATCAGGATCACGCGGCCCTGCCCGCTGTTGCCGAGCAGCGGAAGGCAGAGCCGGGCCAGCCGGACGAAGGGGACGAGAAGCAGTTCTACTGCCTCCTCGATCTGCTCGGGCTCGAGCTCGAGCGCGGTACCGGGCGGCGGCCCGCCGCCGTTCAGCACGAGCACGTCCACTCCGCCGAAGGCGGTCACGGTCTGGTCGACGAGCCGCTCCAGGTCGGCCGGAACGGTCAGGTCTCCCCGCACGGCCAGGGCGCCGAGCCGCTCGGCCTCCACTTCGAGGAGCTCGCGGCGCCGGGCGAACATCGCCACGTTCGCGTGCTCCCCGATCAGGGACTCGGCGACGGCCAGGCCCATGCCGGCCGACGCCCCGGTGACGATCGCGGTCCGGCCTTCCAGCCCGAGGTTCATCGCAGCCACCTCGCCCCACTCCCCCACCCTGGGTGGGGCTTCGACCCGCCTCCCTCGCCGTCGAGGCTACCGGGAACTTCGTCTCGTATCTGTGTCGATTGTGTGCCGAAATGCCACGGCCGGGCCGCTGTGGTCACTTCAGCGTCAGGACCCCGACCACCTCGCGCACGGCTGCCGCGGACTGCTCGAGTAGCGAGCGCTCGGGGTCGTCGAGGTCGAGCTCGACGATCTGCTCGATTCCGGCTGCGCCGAGCTTCACCGCCACACCCATGTACAGGCCGTCGATTCCGTACTCGCCCTCGAGCAGGGCCGTGCAGGGAAGAACACGCTTCTCGTCGAGCATGATCGCGTCGACCATCTGCGCCGCCGCCGCGCCCGGTGCGTACCAGGCCGAGGTCCCGAGCAGGTTGACGAGCTCGCCGCCGCCCTTGGCCGTTCGCTCGACCATCGCCTGGATCCGGTCCTCGGCGACGAGCTTGCGCAACGGGATGCCGCCGACCGCCGTCGCCGAGACGACGGGGACCATCTGGTCGCCGTGGCCGCCGAGGACCATCGCGGTGACGTCCTTGACCGAGGCACCCGTCTCCCACGCGATGAACGTCGAGAACCGGGCGGTGTCCAGAATGCCGGCCATCCCGAAGACCCGCTCCTTGGGCCACCCGCTGGTGTGTTTGGCCACGTGGCACATGGCGTCGAGCGGGTTGGAGACGACGATCAGGATCGCGTCCTTCGACTGCGCGACCACCTTCTCGGTCACATCCCCGACGATCTTCTCGTTCGTCGTCACCAGGTCGTCGCGGCTCATGCCGGGCGAGCGCGGCAGGCCGGCGGTGATCACGATCACGTCGGAGCCGGCGGTCTCCTCGTAGCCGTTCGAGCCGGAGACGTTCGGCTCGTAGCCCAGGACGGCGCCCATCTGGTCGATGTCGAGCGCCTTGCCCTGAGGCAGGCCCTCCTTGATGTCGACCAGGACGACGTCCGCGTAGTCGCGCTGGGCGAGAACCTGTGCGCAGGTCGCGCCCACGTTGCCTGCACCGACAACAGTCACCTTACGCCTCTCGCTCACGAAACCGCCACCCCCAGCTTGTCGATGATCGCGTCCGCCACCTCGCTCGTTCCGACCGAGGTCGGGTCGTCGCGTGAGGGCTTCATGTCATAGGTCACGCTGTCGCCCTGACGGATCACGTCGGCAATCGCGCGCTCGAGGCGGTCCGAGGCCGACATTTCACCGAGATGACGGAGCATCAGCATCCCGGAGAGCATCTGGGCCATCGGGTTGACCTTGTTCATGCCCTTGTACTTGGGCGCTGACCCGTGGGTCGGCTCGAAGACGGCGACGTCCGCTCCGAAGTTCCCGCCCGGGGCGAGGCCGAGCCCGCCGATCATCCCGGCACAGAGGTCGGAGACGACGTCACCGTAGAGGTTCGGCAGCACGAGCACGTCGTACTCCTCCGGACGCTGCACAAGCTGCATGCACATGTTGTCCACGATCCGGTCGTCGAAGACGACGTCCGTGTTCTCGGCCGCGACCTCGCGTGCGACGCGAAGGTAAAGGCCGTCCGAGAACTTCATGATGTTCGCCTTGTGCACCGCCGTGACCTTGCGCCGGTGGTTGCGGCGGGCATAGTCGAAGGCGAACTCGACGATGCGGCGCGTCCCTCCGATCGAGATCGGTTTGATCGAGATCCCCGAATCGGGCCGGACGGTGCTGCCCTTCTCCGCGAGCCAGCCGATCAGCTCCTTGGCGTCGTCCGTGCCCTCCTCGAACTCGACGCCGGCGTACAGATCCTCGGTGTTCTCCCGGATGATGATCAGGTCGATGTCCTCGAACCGGGACCGAACACCGGGGTAGGTCTTGCACGGCCGGACCTGCGCATAGAGGTCGAGGCTCTTGCGCAGGCCGACATTGACGGAGCGGAAGCCGCCCCCGATCGGCGTGGTGATCGGGCCCTTGAGCGCAACCCCGTTCTCGCGGATCGAGTCGAGGACGTGATCGGGGAGCGGATTCCCGCCGTACTGGGCCATCACGTCCGTTCCGGCGTGCTGGACATCCCACTCGAATTCGACGCCTGTAGCCTCGAGGACCCGTCTCGTCGCTTCGGTGAGTTCGGGCCCGGTTCCGTCCCCGGGGATGAGCGTGACTCGGTGCGCCATCGGCCGCAGGACTCTACCGACGGTAGTTACAGTCCAGGGCCGTGAGCAGTGAGTTCAAGCCGGGTCTCGAAGGCGTCGTGGCCGTCGAGACCGAGATCGCCGAGCCCGACCGCGAGGGGGGCTCGCTTCGCTATCGCGGCGTCGACATCGAGGAGCTGGTCGGCCACTACCACTACGAGAACGTCTGGGGCCTGCTCGTCGACAACGACCTCGAGTCGCGGATGCCTGATCCGGAGCCGTACGAGCCTGCGCGGCTGACCGGCAACGCACCCGCGGACCTCCAGGCCGAGACTGCGCGCCTCGCCGGCGAGTGGAAGCTCGGCAAGTTGAACGAGATCTCCGACGAGCAGGCTCGCGAGGATCTCGGCCGGCTCTCCGCGCAGATGATGTCGATCGTCGCCCGCTCGGCGCGGGTTGCCGACGGGTATACCGATCCCGTGCCGGACGACGTCGTCGCCAGGGGCGAGACCGCGGCCGAGAAGTTCCTGCTCCGCTGGCGCGGCGAGGCCGATCCCCGGGCCGTCGAAGCGATCGACACCTACTGGACGTGCACCGCCGAGCACGGCCTCAACGCCTCGACCTTCACGGCACGCATCGTCGCCTCGACCGGGGCCGATTGCGGTGCGGCGCTCTCATCGGCCGTGGGCGCGCTCTCGGGGCCGTTGCACGGAGGCGCCCCGGCGTATGTGATTCCAATGCTGGACGAGTTCGCGAAGGCCGGCGACGCCGCCCAGTACGTCAAGGACTTGCTCGACCGGGGTGGACGGATCATGGGCTTCGGCCACCGCATCTACCGCGCTGAGGATCCGCGCTCGCGGATCCTCAAACGGACGGCCAGCGAGCTCGGCTCGCCTCGTGTCGAGGTCGCCGAGCGCCTGGAGGAGGCCGCGCTCCAGGAGCTGACCAGGCGCCATCCCGAGCGCGTGCTGGCGACGAACGTCGAGTACTACTCGGCCGTGCTGCTCGAGATCGCCGACATTCCGCCGCGGCTCGCGCCTGCGATGTTCGCGTGCTCGCGCGTCGCGGGTTGGTCGGCGCACATCCTCGAGCAGAAGAAGACCGGGCGTCTGTTCCGGCCCTCCGCCCGTTACGTGGGGCCCGGCGCACGCTCGCTGGCCTCGGTGTGACGCTCGCAGAGGCGGCCGCACAGGCGGACGCGCTCGCCGAGGAGGGCAAGGAGCGCGAGCTGGCTCAACTTCGCCTGCAGTGGGCGGACGAGGTCGAAGGATTGGCCAGGAGCCAGGACTATCGCGAGCGGGCGGTCGCCTACCGCGCAATCGGGCAGTTCCGCTTCCGCCAGAAGCTGGAGTTGATCGGCCGCGGGCTCGAGGACGAGAGCCCCGCCTGCCGCGGATCGGCCCTCGTCTCGCTCGAGCTGCTCTCCCGTGATGGGCCTGCGCCCGTCAACTCGTTTCGGTCGCGGCTGCACCAGATCGCGACCACGGACCCGAATCAGGCAGTTCGGCGGCTGGCGATCGTCTCGTTGCGGAACGGCTCCCCCCAGCGCGACACGCTCGTCCTCCTCGCCGGCCTCGCCGAGGACGACCGCCAGGAGGCCGATCTCCGCACGGCTGCCGCGCGCATCGGTGCGCAGCTGAAACGGAAGTCGAACATCCGCTAGGCCGGCGAGCTGCGGATCAACCGTCATCACCCGTGCTTGTCGCGCGCGCGGGGGATCCCGAAACCGTGCGTCGTGCGTGCGGGTGGGCCTCGAAGTACATCTTCCGCCGGCGCGCGTCCGTGACATGGGTGTAGAGCTCGGTCGTGGCCAGGTCGGCGTGGCCCAGCATCTCCTGGACCGAGCGGAGATCGGCCCCGCCCTCGAGCAGGTGCGTGGCGAAGGAGTGCCGCAGCAGGTGCGGGTGGATGCGCTCCGGCTCGAGCCCTGCCTTCTCGGCAAGCCGGCGCAGGATCAGGAAGGCGCCGGCCCGCGTGAGCCCGCCGCCCTGGGCATTGAGGAAGAGCTCGGGCCGGTGCCGCCGGTCGAGGTAAGGACGTCCGCGGGCGAGGTAGCGGCGCAACGCATCCGCGGCCCGGCGGCCGATGGGGACGATCCGCTCCTTCCCGCCCTTTCCGACACAGCAGACGAAGCGCTCGTCGAGGTCGATGCCGGTTCGATCGAGACCGACCGCCTCGCTGACGCGGAGGCCGGCGCCGTACAGGAGCTCGACGAGGGCATGGTCGCGAAGTGCCCGCGGGGCCGTTCCGGCGGCGGCTTCGATCAGGCGTTCGGCCTCGGAGGCCGAGAGCGTCCTCGGTAGCCGCCGGACCCGCCTCGGCGGAGCGAGCGCCGCCGCCGGGTTGTCTGCCCGCGACCCGATCAGCTGCTCGTGGCGAAAGAAGGAGCGGATCGCGGCGAGCCGCCGCGCGATCGTCGCGGGTGCGAGGCCCTCGGCCCGCGCCTCGGCGAGGTAGCGCTCGAGCTCCTCCGTCGTCGATTCGCCGACCGGTCGGCCGAACCACGCGCTGAACGCAGTGAGGTCACGCCGGTAGGCCTCCACCGTCCGCGCCGCCCGCCGGGTCGCGAGAACGGCGAGAAAGCGGTCGAGGGCCGGGTCGCGACGCGGGGGATCCACGACACACGGGTTCGCGTCGGTTGTCTGATGGCCTCCCCTAGGGTCGGCACGGCCGTTTACCTAGACCCGGGTCAATCGCTGCGCTCTTCCGGGGGCTCACGCCCCCCGAGTCCCCCCGGTGTTTCCCAGACCATTGGAAAGTTGTCGCTCCGCTGCGCTCCGCTCGGTGGGGGGACTGCGTCCCCCCACGTCCCCCCTGCCACACCGCGGCTTACGCGCGGATCAAGTTTGTCCGCCGGCTGCGCCGGCGGACGGGCACGCCCGCCGCCGGCGGGAGGAAGAATTCCTTGGAAGGAACGGCACGGCAGCCCGGCGGCTCTCCGCAGGTTTTCCTCACTCCGCGGAGCCATACCAGCCAGGGGGCCAATGGGCGGACGGGAGTCCCCCCATTCGAGCGGAGCTTGCTCCGCGATAACCACGGTCCATGGAAACGCCGGGGGTCTCGGGGGGGCGAGAGCCCCCGGAAAATCACTGCCGCGCAGCGGCCGAACAGACCCCTAGTCTAGGTGCCTCCGCACGGTTTCTCTCATCCGCTCGGCAGCGTCCCGAGCGCGCGTGCGTAGAGGTAGTCCCTTTCGAGCTTCGTGTCGGCAAGACGATCTGAGCGAGGAGGCGTAGCCGTGCGTAAAGCGTCGGGGCGCCATCCGGAACTCGTCCTGCTGCCGGAGAGGGTCTGCAAGGCATGGAGGCCGGTGAGCGGCAGCGAAACGCTGTAGCCGTTTGTCCATGCGGTTTCCGAGGGAAGCGGCGCACGCAGCTTCCCACGAATCCGGATGAGTCTGACCCATTGCCAGCGGTTCAGCCGCGGGAACAGCAAGGCCAGCTGCCAGCTTGCGTGGCGAAGCTCAGCGACGCTTGACGGTGATGGTGAACTTCGCCTTCGCCGCGTTCCCGCTCGAGTCGGTCGCTGAGCAGGTGACCTGCGTGCGCCCGATCTTAAACAGGCTGCGCGAGCGCGGCTCGCAGGTGGCCGCGACCGAGTCGTCCACGTTGTCTTGGGCTTTGACCGTATAGGTAACGCGTACGCGCTTCGCCCGCTTCGGAGCCCACACCGTCTTCGAGACGGCACCCTTGATCGTGGGCGGCGTCAGGTCGAACTCGAGGCCGGGGACGGTCAGCGCCCCCCTCCAGGTGTGCCGCCTCACGTCCCCGCCCGCGGAGTTAACCTCGAACGTGCCCTTCCCCGAGGTTCCTTCGAATTTCGCCGCGCCGCCGGTGACCGTGAATCGAAGATCACCCCGGCAGCCTCCACCGGAGGAACGCAGCGGTACCTGTCGGTCAGCGCCATTTTGATCGCACCCTTGCCCGCGACTGCGATCGCAGCGGACGTGAAGCTCACGTGCGCGCAGTTGGGGTCAGCAGCCTCGAACAGGAGCGTGAGCGTCTCTGTTACATCGCCGAGGCCGGGCACGACGCCTTTGGCGACGTCTAGGAAGCAGCTTGTGGTCGAGGGCGTCCCCTGCGGGCAGACGGTGGATTGCGGCCTGACGGTGAAGACGGCGTTTAGCTGAAGCGTTCCCGAAGCCTGTCTCGGAGCCCCGGTCGTTTCCGCAGCAAGCGCCAAGGCCGTCCCGGCCGCGAGTAGCGCCGCCGTTGCGACGACTACTACGTGGAGTTTCCTTGCCTTCACGCAACCAACGAGTATGAGCCCTCCCACTCGGGTTGCACAACCGGTGTGCGCCCACGCCGCGTGCACCTTCAGGCGACTCAAGCGCCGCCTTCCGCAGCGTCCCATCCCGCTCTTCGAGGTGGAGGCGGAGCATACGAGCATCGAAGCTCATTCAACCCGGACTTGGTACCCACCTGATCGCACCCACAGCGCATTTCAGAGGCGGGAGCGGCGCCGAAACTCGGCTCCCGAAGCCAAATGCACCTCGCTCGGCAGACCTTCAAAACTAGTGCGGTCGTGTAACCCACGGCTCGGTCGGTTCGACCCCGGCGCCGCTCCGTCTCACAAAAAGCGTCCTCTTTACAGGAAGTTTGTTTGCTTCCGATGTCGTCCTGCGACATCTGAAGGCCTGCGCGACGCACTCGGGAGGCTGCTGCAATTGCAAGCCGAGCTACCAGGCGAGCGTCTGGAGCGTGCGCGACCAGCGGCGCATCAAGAAGTCTTTCCCCACCCTCGCGGCGGCGAAGGCGTGGCGCGCGGAAGCGCAGACCGCGATCCGCCGGGGGACAATGCGCGCGCCGAGTCAGGTAACGCTTCGCGAGGCGGCGCAGGCGTGGCTGGTCGGCGTCGGCGCGGGAAGCATCCGCAACCGCTCAGGCGATCGCTACAAGCCGAGCGTCCTTCGCAGCTACGAAATCGCGCTTCGCTTGCGCTTGCTGCCCGAACTCGGCGGCCGGCGTCTCTCCGACATTCGCCGGGACGTGCAGGACTTCGCCGACCGCCTGCTTGCTGGCGGCGAGGACGCGTCGACGATCCGCAACACGCTCATGCCGCTCCGTGCCATCTTCCGTCGCGCGGTGGCGCGTGGTGACGTCGCCGTCAATCCGACGACGGGCCTCGAGCTGCCCGCGGTCCGCGGCCGCCGCGATCGCATCGTTGCGCCGGAGCAGGCGGCGAAGCTCCTCGACGGGCTACCCGAAGGCGATCGAGCTCTGTGGGCGACGGCGCTCTACGGCGGCCTCCGCCGTGGCGAGCTGCAGGCACTGCGCTGGGACGACGTCGACCTGGCGAAGGGCGTCATCAGGGTCGAACGCGCGTGGGACGTGCGCGAAGGTCAGATCGAGCCGAAATCACGCGCCGGTCGACGCTCGGTCCCGATCGCGGTCGTGCTGCGCGACTACCTCGTCGAGCACAAGCAACGAGCGGAGGGCGACGGTCACGTGTTCGCGCGCGCGAACGGAAAGCCGTTCGATGCGGTGACCGTCGGCGAGCGATCGAAGAACGCGTGGCGCCGCGCGGGACTCGATCCGATCACGCTGCACTAGGCTAGGCACACGTTCGCGAGCCTGATGATCGCCGCCGGCGTCAACGCGACGGCGCTGGCGACGTACATGGGCCACACGCCTCCGTGACGATCACCTACGACCGCTACGGCCATCTCATGCCGGGCAACGAGACGGAGGCAGCGGCGCTCCTCGATGCCTACCTCAACCGTGCGGACACGCAGGCGAGGCTCGCTCAGCTCGGCGAGCCGGCAAGCTGAGTGCGCCGGGTTATCGTTGGTGCGATGAACCAGAAGCTCCAGATGACGATCGCGTACGACGAGCCCGACGAGGACGGTTGGATCGTCGCGCGCATCCTCGAGGTCCCCGGCGCGATGAGTCAGGGCCGCACGCGCGAACAAGCGCGCGAGAACGTCGTCGACGCGCTGCAGCTGATGCTCGCGCCGTCGCCGGTTGAGTGAAACCGCAGTTCAGAGCTCGCGACCGAGGTCGGGCCCTCGCCGCTCGCCGAGATCTCGGGCGCGTTCCTGTTGGCGCGCGAGCTCGACCGACTGTTCGCGCCAGCGTGCCGTGTGAAGCCGTAGCTGCTCGTACTGTGCGTCGTCCAGCTCGAACTCGTCCCGCCGGAGTCGATCGAACCGCGAGAGCATGTCGGCGAACACGGCGAGACTGAAGCCAAGGTCCTTCTCGGCCGCGAGTGTGCATAGTCGTTCGAGACCGTAACGCGGCTCGACGGCCATCAGGTCCACGAAGTCGCGGGCTTCGGCTCGTCCGAACAGCGCGAGCACCTTGTCGACGGCAAGCTCCTCGCCGCTCAGCGTTGGCGCAAGTCGGCCGGGCTCCGCCGGGAAGAGACGCGCGTCCGCGCCCAGGTCTAACTCCGTGCGGTCGTCGCCGCTCTCGACGATCAAGCGTGCGAATCCCGGATTCACCTGGACGTGGTGGACGACGAGGCCGGCATCGCGGAGGGCGCGGTCGACCGCCGGAACCAGGCGGTCTACGGCATCCGTGGTCAAGCCGAAGAAGTCGAGGTCGCGCGTCTGTCGGTGAACGTCACCCCGAGCGATCAGTGCAGCGCCACCGGCAAGCGCGAAGCCTTCCGCCTCGTCCAGGCCGGCGATGATCTCCGCGACCTGTTCCTGAAGCGGGCTGAGCACCTACGCGCCGCGATGACGCGCGATCCAACCCGCCCACCGCTGTCGAACGGCGGGCGGCAAGACGAGCTCGTCCCAGAGCTCGAGGAGCTGGTCGGCGTCGACGTAGAAGCGCACGTCATCTTCGGTTCCTTCGCGGAGGACCTGCTCGTAGACACGAGCTCGGTCGGCGCGGTCGTCGAGGTCGTACGTAACCGTCGGCCCGCTCCAGCGAATGTGGAGCGGAAGTTCGACTCGACCGCTTGCCTTCGGCACCGGGAAGCCGAAGTCGGCGGGCACGGCCACCGGCCGCGTCGCGGGACCAAGCTCAGGGGTCCGTGTGTGCGCCATCTCGAATCAGTTTACGGCTGCGCCTGCAGACAGCTCGACATTCCATCGCCTCAACTCGCCCACCGCGCGGCGCTCTCGTCGACCCAACGCTCGAGTTCGGCGACGGGGATCAGGATCGTCTTCGAGCCGCGCCGGATGATACGTAGCTCAGGCTTGACGTGCTCGTCGAAGAAGTCGCGGCTAACGCCGAGCATCTGCGCGGCCTCGCGCGGGCTGATCGAGAGACGCGGTAGAGCACGGCTCGTCGGCGCTTTCGTCCGCCGGCATCCGTTGTCGTCGGCGTGGAGGAGCTGAAGCGAGAGCTGCTCGGCCTGTCGTACCATTCGCGAGAGCCGCGTAACCTATCAGACACCCGCGCTATAGTCAACACGGGGTAAACTCGCTGCGGTGACAAGCGCGCAGATCATTCGGGCGGCGCGACTGAAGGCCGGACTAACCCAGACCGAGCTCGCTCAGCGACTCGGCCGGGACCGGGCACAGGTCGCTCGCTGGGAGATCGGCGGACAGGAGCCGAGCTTCGAGAACCTGCGCGCGGCAGTCGAGGCGTGCGGCTTCGTGCTCAAGCTCGAGATCGCCGAACGCGAGGTCGACGCAGCACTGGACGCGGAGCTGGAGACGAGCCTGCTGCACGCCCCGCAGCAGCGAGTGCAGGGGCTGCTCGACGGGCTCGGCGACAGAGGATGAGCCCCCGGCAGCCGTTCGACCCTTACGCCCTCTTCGAGGCGCTCGACCGCGAGCGCTTCGGCTACGTCGTCATCGGCGCCTTCGCCCGCGTCGTCCACGGCAGCGCCGAGACGACGCGCGGGCTCGACATCGTGCCCTCGCTGCGCGAAGAAAGCCTGCGCCGGCTCGCCCGCGTGCTCGATGACCTCGAAGCGAAGACCGCGGACGGAAAGCCGGTCCGGCCCGAGCAGCTGGCAGTGGCCGAACGGACCTGGCTACAGACGCGCGCCGGCAGTCTCGGCGTGGTGCCGACGCCCTGGGGGACGCGTGGCTACGACGACCTGCGCATCCGCGCCAACCGCGAAAACCTCGGCCGCGGCATTCGCGCCCCGATCGCGTCCGCCGTCGACCTGGCACGCATGCTCGACGCCAGCCCCCGCCCCGAAGACATCGAACGCCTCCACCGCCTCCAACGGATGCTCGAGGTCGAACGCCAGCTCGTCCGCGAACGCCGCCTCAGCCGCGGCCTCACCATCGAGCGCTAACGAACCGCGCCCGGCCCGCCGCGTACAGAACTACTCACCGCGATAGCCGAGGAGACACAGATGCACTCGAAGTGCAAAGCGGAGGGCGTCCGAATTTCTGTGTAGGCGGTTCACTCGGGTAGTCGGTCGCCGAAGTGGATCTTGGACGCGAGCAGGGCTGTCGTCCAGTTGCGCGTTCGCGTCCACGCCGGCACCGCGTTGGTGATCGCGAGGTAGATGAGCTTGCGGGCGGCCTCCTCGTTAGGGAAGTGTCCTTTCGTCTTGATCGCTTTGCGCAGCTGCCGATTCAGCGCCTCGATCGCGTTCGTCGATCGCGTTCGTAACAGGTATGACATCCGGGCACCTCGGGCTTGCCGTCGGATCGTGGTTCTAGGATCTGCCGGTCGGGTCTGGGGTGTCGTGGAGGAATCAAGCTAGGGCAGGCCGTTCTACACCTTGAGCTGCGAGCTCGCGTTAGTACTTGGCCGCCCCCGCGACTGACCCGACTGCGCTGCGAGCGCGAATCCGTTTCTGTCGCTTCCGCCCGGCCGGTTCCTCGATCCAACCGAGTAGAGAGGAGAGCAAGGTGAGGTCGATCGGGATGGACGTGCATCGGTCGTTCGCGCAGATCGCCGTCGTTGAGGATGGGATGTGTCGTGATGAGGGCCGGATCGGCGTCAGGCCGGAGGAGCTGCGCGCGTGGGCGGTCGGGCTTCGCCCTGATGACGAGGTCGCCTTGGAGGCGACGACGAACTCGGATGCGATCGCGACGCTGCTGCGGCCGTTGGTGCGTCGGGTCGTTGTCTCGAACCCGCGCAAGACGAGGGCGATCGCGGAGGCGAAGGTGAAGACCGACAAGGTCGACGCCAGGATCCTCGTGCAGCTACTGGCCGCGGACTTTCTGCCGGGGACGTGGGTCGCCGACGACCGCACCCGGATGCTGCGGCGGCTCGTGATGCGACGGATGCATCTGGTCAAGCAGCGCACCCGGGTGAAGAACCAGGTGCATGCGATCATGGCGCGCAATCTCGTCCCGACCTGCCCACACGCCGACCTCTTCTCCGGTGTCGGTCAGCGCTGGCTTGGCAGGCAGGACCTGCCGGCTGATGAGTGGCGCAGCGTCGAGGCGCTTCTACGCCAGCTCGACTTCCACGGCGAAGAGCTCGTCCAGGTCGACCGCGACATCGCCCTGGAGGCGCTCGACGATCCGATCGTCGCCAGGTTGATGACCGTGCCGGGGATCGACGTCACCGTTGCGATCTCGATTGTCGCCGCGGTCGGCGACTTCAGCCGGTTCGAGAGTCCCG
>JBBRYK010000017.1:0-43404 GCA_038237665.1 Gaiellales bacterium
ACCGCCGCGATCAGCCGCCTCACGCCTCCCCTCCCTCGTCGAAGCGCAGGTAGGGCTCGAGCCCGTGACGGCCGCCCTCGCGGCCAAAGCCCGACTCCTTGTATCCACCGAAGGGCGAAGCAGGGTCGAAGCGGTTGAAGGTGTTCGCCCAGATCACCCCTGCGCGGAGCCGCTCGGCCATCCAGAGGATGCGTGAGCCCTTCTCCGTCCAGACGCCGGCGGAGAGACCGTACGGCGTGTTGTTCGCCTTCTCGACCGCCTCGGCTGGCGTGCGGAAGGTAAGGACGGACAGCACGGGGCCGAAGATCTCCTCCTGGGCGATCCGGTAGCTCTGCGCGACGTTCGTGAAGACCGTCGGAGCGAACCAGTACCCCTTCTCCGGCAGGCGGCAGGGCGGCTGGTAGATCTCGGCGCCCTCCGCCTCGCCCGCGGCGACCAGCTCTTTGATCTTGTCGAGCTGCTGCCGGGAGTTGATCGCACCCACGTCGGTGTTCTTGTCGAGCGGATCGCCGACGCGCAACGTCTTCAGGCGCCGCTTGAGCTTGGCGACGAGCGGCTCGTAGATCGATTCCTGGGCGAAGAGCCGTGAGCCGGCGCAGCAGACATGGCCCTGGTTGAAGTAGATGCCGTTGACGATCCCCTCGACCGCCTGGTCGAGCGCGGCGTCGTCGAAGACGATGTTCGCGGCCTTGCCGCCGAGCTCGAGCGTCATCGGGCGACCGGTGCCGGCGAGCTCGCGCATGATCGCCTTGCCCACCTCCGTCGAGCCGGTGAAGGCGACCTTGTCCACGTCGGACTTGACGAGAGCCGCGCCGGTGCGGCCGTCCCCCGTCACCATGTTGACGACCCCGGGCGGGACTTCGGCCTGTCGCAGGACATCGCAGAAGTGCAACGCGGTGAGCGGAGTGGTCTCCGCCGGCTTGAGCACGACGGTATTCCCGGCCGCAAGGGCGGGCGCGACCTTCCAGGCCAGCATCAGGAGCGGGAAGTTCCACGGAATGATCTGCCCGGCGACGCCCAGCGACCGGGGCTTCCGGTTGGGGAAGGCGTACTCCAGCTTGTCGGCCCAGCCGGCGTAGTAGAAGAAGTGCGCCGCGGCGAGCGGCAGGTCGACGTCGCGGGACTCACGGATCGGCTTGCCGCCGTTCAGCGATTCGAGGACGGCGAACTCGCGCGCGCGCTCCTGAAGGATGCGCGCGATCCGGATGAGATACTTGGCCCGTTCCGACGGAGCGATGTCGGACCAGCCGTTCGCGTACGCGGCCCGGGCGGCCTCCACCGCGAGCGCAACGTCCTCCGGTCGGGCCTGGGCGATCTCGGCGAGCGGCTCCTCCGTCGAGGGGTCGATCGTCGTGTAGTAGTCGCCGGAGCGGGGCTCCAGGAACTCCCCGCCGATGTAGAGCCCGTACCGTTCGCGAAGGCTGACGAGGTCGCGGGCCTCGGGCGCCGCAGCGTAGTCCCACGAAGTGGGAACCGGGTGGGCACCACGTTTCCTTTCGAGCTCTGCCATCAATCCACCGTGAAGTAATCCGGGCTTTGATAGGCGCCCGTTCGCTGCGTTCGGATCTGCATCAGCACGTCGTTCAAGAGTGACGACGCGCCGAGACGGTAGAGATCCGGTGTCAGCCAGTCCGGCCCGAGCGTCTCGTAGAGCTGGACGAGGTACTGGATCGCCTGTTTTGCGGTCCGGATCCCGCCGGCCGGCTTCATCCCGATCACCCGCCCGGTCTCCTCGTGGACGTCCCGGATCGCCTCCAGCATGACGAGCGTCACCGGCAGCGTTGCCGCTCCGGGCAACTTGCCCGTCGACGTCTTGATGAAGTCGGCGCCGCCCGCGATCGCCAGTAGCGATGCCCGGCGCACGTTGTCGTAGGTGCCGAGCTCGGCCACCTCCAGGATCACCTTGAGGTGCGCGTCGCCGCAGGCTTCCTTGACCTGGACGACCTCGTCGTAGACCTTGGCGTACCGGCCGGACAGGAACGCGCCGCGGTCGATGACCATGTCGACCTCGTCTGCCCCCAGCTCGACGACGTCGCGCACCTCGGCCACCTTCAGGTGGGTCGGCGACTGCCCCGAGGGGAACGCGGTCGCCACAGAGGCGACCTTGACTCCTGTGCCCCGCACGCGTTCGACCGCCGTTGCCACCAGGTTCGGATAGACGCAGACGGCGGCGACCGACGGAATCGAAGGATCGCTCGGGTCGGGGCGGATCGCCTTGGACGAGAGCGCCGAGACCTTGCCCGGCGTATCCGCCCCTTCCAGCGTGGTCAGATCCATCATCCGGATGGCCAGCTCGAGTGCGAAAAGCTTGGACTCGCGTTTGATCGAGCGCTTCGCGAGCGTGGCCGCGCGCTCCTCGACGGCGACCGCGTCGACCGCGCCGACGCGCGGGAGCCGAGGCTCGAGCGGAAGCTCGAACCCGACCGGAAGGGCCGGGGCCTTCGCCATGGCGATGAGTCTAGCCCCGGCCGCGAAGCGGCCTGTCCGCGCCGCCGAGCGGACATCCAGGCCTGGCGCCGACCGAACCGCCGTCTAGCCTCGTTCGACGTGGATGAGTCGCCAGATCCCGAGGTGATTGTCGACTTCCAGTTCGAGGAAGGGCTGCTGTTCGTCGCCGTTCAGAACACATCCAGACGGCCCGCCTATGACGTCTCCACCAAGTTCGACAAGCCGTTTCACGGCGTGGGCGGAGCGAAGGAGATGAACGGGCTCCGCCTCTTCCGGAGGATCACGTTCCTCGCGCCGCACAAGGAGATCAGAGCCTTCATCGACTTCAGCGCGGCCTATTACGCGCGCCGCGAGCCCACTCGGCTGGAGGCACAAGTGTCCTGGAGCCGTCGATCTCGGAACCGGCGAACCGCTCGGTTTCAGCGAGATCGTGATGCCCGCAGCGTCCGTGACCGTGGTGGAGTACCGCGAAGGGGCGGACAAGGTCTCCGAGGCGCGAAAGCTGATGGGGCGCCCACATAGCGACGACGTCGTGCTGCGCCGGGGCGTGACTGGCCGCCTCGATCTGTACCAATGGTGGAACGAGGTTCGGAACGGCGACGTCGGCGCCCGTCGAACGGTGCAGATCTCACTCCTCGCCGAGGACCACACCGGGCCGGTGATGACGTGGAAGCTCCTGCGCGCGTGGCCCACGCGGATCGCCTACGGTCTGCTGCTCGGGCTGGGTGAGGAGGTTGTGGTGGAGTCGCTGACCCTGACCTACGAGCGCCTCGAGCTCGAATAGCAAGCGAGCACCCGGCGGTGGCTTTCGGGGCTCGGCGGCAGGCACAGCTTCCCGAAGATGCTCGTCACGTGCTTCTCGACGGCTCGCTCGGTGACGACGAGCCGTTCCGCTACCGCCTGGTTGGAGAGGCCTTCCGCCATCAGCTCGAGCACCTCCCGCTCGCGGGGCGTCAACTGATCGATCGGATCGTCCCGGCGCCGGCGGCCGACGAGGTGCGCGACGATCGCCGGGTCGAGCGCCGAGCCGCCGGCCGCCACGCGTCTGACCGCCGCCAAGAACTCCGGCACGTCACCCACGCGGATACGCGAGCAGAAGGTGGATGAACGCGCCGAAGAAGACGCTGCCGAAGACCGCGGCAATCGTGTAGACGACGGGCTGGTCGGCCCCGAAGAAGGCACGGGTCCAAGCCACGAGCCCGGCGGTCAGGAACGAGAGGCCGACGAGCGGAAGGAGGGTCGCGGTCAGGACGCGCTGGCTCTCGTGATCGCTCGTCAGTGCTGCGACCACCACGCCGGCCGCAGCCGCGGCGCCGACGAGCCCGCCGCCGAGCCAAAGCTTTTGCGCGCGGGTCACTGGATCAGTGCGGAGAGCGCCGACGCGGAGAGCTCGGCCTTCGGAATGAACCCCGCTGCCCCACAGCGCTCGACGAGCGGCCCGAAGTCGGACCCGTCACGACTGGAAACGAGGACGACCCGAGGACTGCCGCCGTTGCGGCGCAGCCTCGCGGCGACCTCGAAGCCGTCGATGTCCGGCAGTTGCACGTCGAGCAGCACGACGTCCGGGCGAAGCCGCTCCGCCGCGTCGATCGCCGCCTCGCCGTCCGCCGCCTCACCGACGACTTCGAAACCCTCGTCCTCCAGGAGCGCCCGCGCCGTCGTCCTGAAGGACGGGTGGTCGTCGACGATGAGGACGGTTGGCACGAGTACATCGTGGCACAGGCCTCAGGCGCTGACAGTACGGCTAGCCACACTCTTCCTCGGCGGATTCAGATGCCGAGGCGCTCGAGCGTCGCCTCGTCGCGGCGCCAGCGCGGGCGCACCTTCACCTGGAGGTCGAGGAAGACCTGGTGACCGGTGACGAGCTCGATCTCGGGCCGCGCCCTGGTGCCGATCTCGCGAACCATCGCCCCGCCCTTGCCGACGAGGATCTGCTTCTGGGAGTCCGTCTCGACGAGCAGGTTCGCGCGCACGACCTTGTCCCCGATCTCCTCGATCTCGACCGTGATCGCATGGGGCACCTCTTCGCGCGTGAGCTGAAGCGCCTTCTCTCTGATCAGCTCGGCGATCTGCTCCTCGGGCGACAGGTCGCTCCGCTGCTCGGGCGGGAAGTAGAACGGCCCCTCGGGTAGGAGCCCGGCGAGCTCGTCGCGCAGCTCGCCGATGCCGTCGCCGGTCTTCGCGCTGACGGGGTGGAGCGCGTGGAAGTCGCCGAGCTGCGCGCCTGCGGCCATCTGCGAGGCGACGTGACCGGGTTTGAGCCGATCGATCTTGTTCAGGGCGATCACGACAGGGCGGCCGAGCCCGAACACGCGCTTGGCGATGAACCGGTCGCCGGCACCGATCCGTTCGCGGGCCGAGAGGACGAAGAGGATGGCGTCGACATCCTCGAGCGAGGAGTCGACGGTGCGCTGCATGTGCTCGGTGAGAGCATCCTGCGGGCGCTGGAAGCCGGGCAGATCGGCGAGGACGAGCTGGTAGTCCTCCCCGTTGGCGACCCCGAAGATCCGGCGGCGGGTCGTCTGCGGCTTGTCCGAGACGATCGCGACCTTGTTCCCGCAGAGAGCGTTGACGAGGGTGGACTTGCCCACGTTCGGCCGTCCGGCGACGGCGACGAAACCGCTCTTCATGTCGCGAGGGTAGCTACAGCCCGCCGAGACTCTCAGTCGAAGTCCCAGGTCTCCGGAAGGAGCTCCGCCGGCGTGTACGTCACGACCTCACCCGACGAGCTCTTGAAGGTCACACGATCGAGGCGGAACTCATGCAGCCACTGGCGGCAGCCCCCGCACGGCGAGGCCGTGATGCCGATCGCCTCGAGGTCGCCGGGGCGGCAGCCTTCGCTGACGGCCTTGACGATCGCGCTCTTCTCGGCACAGACACCGAGCGGGTACGCGGCGTTCTCGACGTTCACCCCCTCGAAGCTGCGGCCGTCGCGCGCCCTTACGACCGCTCCGACCAGGTAGTTCGAATACGGCGCGTAGGCCCGCTCGGCAACTGCGACGGCCTGCTCGTACAGCTCCCGGTCGGCGTCGCTCAAAACAGCTGGAAGCAAACGAGCGTGACGAGCGCCCCCAGCGCGCCGCCGTAGACGACCTCGAGAGCCGAGTGGACTCCCGATTCGACCCGGGTTTGAGCCACGAGCAAGGCCATCATGAAGGTCAGGGAAGAGATCAGGAAGCGGTGGTTCGAGGCGTGGAGGATGTAGGTCGCGGCCATCCAGCCGCTGAACGCGAGCGCTGCGTGGCCGGAAGGCAGCCCGCCTCGCAGCGGGGTGCCGCGACCGGTGTAGGCCTTCGTCGCGATCACGATCAGGATCGTCAGGACGAGCGCGATCAGCGTCAACTCGGCAGGTGCGTCCCGAAGCCGGTCGAGCAGCTTCGCGCTGCGGTCGGCGAAGCCGCCCGAGAAGACCAGGTACCCGATCGCGATCGCGTTGACGCTGGCGATCAGCACCGCGCCCGCAGCGATGTCCTTCGCGAGCTTGGCGAGGGGGTCGAAGGACGTTGTCGCGACGTCGATTGCATGCTCGACCGCCGAGTTGAACATCTCGGCGATCAGCACGAAGGCGATCGCCAGGAGCAGAGCGATCAGCTCCAGCCGGTTGACGCCGGTGACGAGGCCGATCACCAGGACGGCAATGGCGATCGCGAAATGGAGCCGCATGTTCCGCTGAGTACGGACGACGTGGATCAACCCTTCGAGCGCATAGTTGAAGCTCTCGAGGATCGACGAGGGCTTGGTGGGCCTCAGCTGCGCCATCGCGCCTCCCGCTGCTCCATCTCTGCGCCGTGCTCGTAGCCGAGCAGGTGCAGCAGCCCGTGCACGAGCGGTGCACGCCACTCGTCGCCTACGACCTCCGGACAGAGCACGGCATCGCCGAGCTGGCGCGGCACTCCGGCGGGCAGCTGGTCGAGACCGTCGATCGGGAACGAGAGGACGTCGGTAGCTTCGTCGATGCCGAGGTGGTCGCGTTTCAGGCGTCGCATCTCCTCCGGCTCCACGAACGCAAGGCCGAGCTCGCCCTCGTCGATGCCCTCGCCGGCCAGCACCTGCCGCGCCAGGTCTACCGCCGCCTCTTCGTCCACTTGCTGCCCACTTCGGTTCGCGACCTCGACGTCGACCATGGCCCTACGTGCGGCGCTGCGTGCCCGTCTCCTCCGCGTGCTGCTTGTACGCCTCGACGATGCGCTGGACGAGCTTGTGCCGCACGACGTCCTTGTGGCTGAACTGGATGAAGGAGATGCCCTCGATCGTCCCGAGGATGTTCTGCACCTGGATCAATCCGGAGGCCTGGTCGCGGGGCAGGTCGATCTGCGTGACATCGCCCGTGACGACGACCTTGGAGCCGAAGCCGAGCCGCGTCAGGAACATCTGCATCTGCTCCGGGCTCGTGTTCTGGGCCTCGTCGAGAATGATGAAGCTGTCGTTCAGGGTGCGGCCGCGCATGAACGCGAGCGGCGCCACTTCGATCGTCCCCTTCTCCATGTAGGCGGCCAGGCGGTCGGCGTCGAGCATGTCGTAGAGGGCGTCGTAGAGCGGGCGCAGGTACGGGTCGACCTTCGCGAGCATGTCGCCGGGGAGGAAGCCGAGCCGCTCGCCGGCCTCGACGGCAGGCCTGGTCAGGATGATCCGCCCCACCTCGCGCTCGGCGAGCGCCGCGACCGCGAGCGCCATGGCCAGATACGTCTTGCCCGTTCCCGCCGGGCCGATCGCAAACGTGACCGTATGCGCGCGGATGGCGTCCACGTAGTGCTTCTGCGTGACGGTCTTCGGAGCGATCTTCTTTCCGCGGTGGCGCCACACGATGTCCTCGAGGACATCGCGGATGTCCTCGGCCTGATCGAGCGCGCCGAGGACGGCGTCAACCGTGCCCGGGCCGATCTCGTGCCCGCCCTCGACCAGCTCGACGAGCTCGTCGACGACCGCGCGCGCCTCGGCGACGTGCTCCTCCTTCCCCTCGATCGTCAGGCGGTTCCCGCGGAGCAGGATCGTGCAGCGAAGCCGCTCGCGCAGCGCGTCAAGAACGCCGTCGGCAACGCCGGCGAGCTCGGCGGCAACGTCGTTCGAGACGGAGAGAACCTCCTGCATGACATCAGTGTAGGGGCGCCTGCCGTTGACGCTCTTTTCACACTTTCGTGCGCCACGCGCCCGCATTTCCCCGTTACGCTCGCAGCGGGGAGGAGGCTGGGTCCACCGTCGATCCCGCCCCTTCGGGCAGGTCCGGCAGGAACAGGGCCGGTTAGGCGAGTTTCTCGCGGACGAGCTGGGCGACCGCAGAGCCGTCGGCACGGCCTGCCACCTGAGGCATCACGTCGGCCATCACGTGCCCGAGGTCGCGCATGCTCGTTGCGCCGCACTCCGCGATCGCGTCGTCGACGATACGTTCCAGCTCCTCCTCCGAGAGCGGCTCGGGCATGAACTCCTCGAGGATCGCGAGCTCGGCCTCCTCGCCCTGGGCCTGCTCCTCTCGGTCCCCGGCCCGGAACGCTTCTGCTGCTTCGACCCGCCGTTTCCGCTCGCGCTGGAGCACCTGAAGCTCCTCGTCGTCCGAAAGCGGCCGCTGCAGCTCCTTTTCCGCCGAACGCAGGCTCGCCAGGATCAGGCGGAGCGCGTCGCGGCGCGACGCGGCGCGCTCGCGCATCGCGTCGTGGAGCTCGTCCTCGAGGCGGGCGATCAGGCTCATTCGGGCAGCCCTCGAAAGCGTCCGCCGAGGATGTGCCAGTGCAGGTGGAAAACCGTCTGCCCCGCACCGGGCCCGACGAAGACCATCAGCCGGTACTCCTCGAGACCCGCCTTCGCCGCCGTGTCGGCGACGAAGTCGAGCATCCGCTTGGCCTCCTCGGCCGAGAGCTCACCGATGTCGCGGAACGAGTCGAGATGCCGCTCCGGGATGACGAGCAGATGCGTGTCGGCTTTCGGGGCGATGTCCTCGATGGCGATGAACCCCTCGGTCCGGTTGACGATCGTCGCGGGCAGGTTCCCTTCGACGATCCGGCAGAAGATGCAATCGTCAGGCAGCGAGAATCCCCTCGTCGGTGACGGCTCCCGCGCGTACGTGGACGAGGTCGCCAACCGGCGCGTCGACGAGCCACGGCGAGTAGTCATCGCCGTAGCCGCGACCGGGGCGATCGACGAGGACCACATCCTCCCCGCCGAGCTTCGCACGCCACCGCCTCTGGCAAGCGTCGTGCGAGCGCGCCCGGAGGCGCGCGCTCCGCTCCTTCTTGACTGCGGGCTCGACAGGATCGTGGCCGTCCGTCGCCGTCCCCGGACGGGGCGAATAGGGGAAGACGTGGACCTTCGTGATGCCCGCCCGCTCGACGACCGCAAGCGTCTGCCGGAATGCGGCTTCATCCTCGTTCGGGAAGCCGACGATCACGTCGGTTGTGAGATTGAAGTCGGTCAGCTTCTCGATCCGGCGCAGGTACGTCGCAGCCGTGTAGCGGCGCCCCATGGCTCGCAGAACCCCGTCGTCGCCGGACTGGAGTGGAACGTGCAGGTGCGGGGAGACTCCCGGGGTATCGCGAAGCGCAGCGACCAGCTCGTCGTCGACGTGGTTGACCTCGACCGAGGAGAGCCGGAGCCGGGCGAGGCCGGAAATCACGCCCGCCTCGCGGACGAGCCGGGGCAGCCCGTAGCCTGCGGCCCGATCGCGGTAGCAGCCGAGGTTGATGCCGGTGAGGACGACTTCACGGTGCCCCTGCCGAACGCGCCGGCGAATCTCGCTCAGGACCGCGTCCGCCGGGCGGCTTCGAGACGCCCCACGCACGAGCGGGATGACACAGAAGCTACACGAGAAGCTGCAGCCGTCCTGGACCTTCACGAACGCGCGAACCCGATCGAGCCGGTGATCGGCCCGGACACAGGCCAGCGCGCCGAGGTCATCCGCAATCGCCCCGGCCGTCTCTTCGCTCCGG
Source organism: Gaiellales bacterium (assembly GCA_038237665.1). Lineage (GTDB taxonomy): Bacteria > Actinomycetota > Thermoleophilia > Gaiellales > Gaiellaceae > JBBRYK01. The sequence continues at coordinate 9,366 of JBBRYK010000017.1, forward strand.
CGCCGAACGACGACGACGTTCTCCGGAAGCCCGGCGAACGCATCGCCGGCCAGATTGGCCCCACAACCGGTGACGTACACGCGCGCGTGCGTGCGCGCGGCGCGCGCCGCCGCCTGGCGGGACTTGCGGATGGCCTCGTGGGTGACGCAGCAGGTATTGACGATCGCAGCGTCACCCGTACCCGACCGCTCCTCATGCCCATCGTCCAGCAGGCGCTCGCGAACCTCCTGAACGTCGGCATGCGAGACCTTGCAGCCCAGAAAGCGCACGGAGAACGTCGCCACAGCGCGAGAACTCTAATTGCGCTCGAACATGTCGGCCGCCCAGCCCTCCGACGTTCGGCGCTCGATGCGCCGGAATCCCGGCGGCTCGACCTCATCCTCGACTAGGTAGCCCGAGGCGACGAGCAGGGGGGAACGCAATCGCGCCGCAAGCTGAACGACGGCGTCGGCCGTCATGTTCGCGACGACCAGGTCGGTCGTCGCCGGAGCATCGCCAGAGAAGACATCTCGGAGCTCGACCCCGATTCGAACGCCGTTACCGGCCGCGTTCGTCTGCGTGGCCTCGATCGCGGCGGGATCGACGTCGATCGCCGTCACCGCTGAGAACCCGAGCTTCGCCGCTGCGATCGCGAGCACGCCGGAGCCGCAACCGACGTCGAGAAGGCTTCCTCGATCGACGTCGAGCAGGAACTCGAGGCAGAGCCGGGTCGTCGCATGCGCACCCGTCCCGAAGGCACGGCCGGGGTCGATCACGACCGCGGTCGCGCCGGGCACCGCATCGAGCCAGGGCGGCCCGACCCAGAGGTGCCCGACCGCCACGCCGCGGTGAAACTCGCGCCAGCGGTCCGCCCAATCCTCGGCAAACTCTGCGACCGAGACCTGACCAAATGCGACTCGCGCCTGCTCGCCGCGCTCGGCGTCGGTATAGGCAGCGAGCTCGAGCGCTCCCTCGAGCTCGCGCTCCTCGAAACCCTCGGGGAACAACTCGATCATCGTTGCCCGCGCCTCCTCGCCCCGGTCGAGCGGAACGCGAACGGCCACGCGCTTGATGCTCAGCGGAAGGCGCTTTTCAGCTTCTCGAAGAAGCCTTCGTCGCCGCGGTACGCATCCTGGTCGATTCCGCTCTCGAAGTCCTCCAGCGCCCGCCGCTGCTCGTCGGTCAGGCGCCTGGGGATCGCCACGTTGACAAGGACCCGCTGGTCGCCCCGTCCGAAACCCTGGAGCACGGGCAGGCCGAGGCCCCGCAGGACGACGAGCTCACCGGGCTGCGTGCCCGGCTCGAAGCGAAGCTCCTGCTCGCCCTCCAGGGTCGGAATCGTCAGCGTCGTGCCGAGCGCCGCCTGCGTCATCGTCAGGTCGACGGTGGAGAAGATGTCGTTGCCCTCGCGAACGAAGCGCGGATCCGGCTTGACGCGAACGAGCACGTAGAGGTCGCCGGCACGGCCGCCCGGCTGCCCCGAGTGCCCCTCACCCGTGAGCCGGATGCGCTGACCGTCGTGAATCCCGGGAGGGACCTCGACCTGCAGAGCCCGCTCCTCGAGGACGAGGCCGGCCCGGTCACAGGCCGGGCACGGCTCTGCGATCACCTGTCCAGCGCCCTGGCAACGGGGACAGGCCTGGGTGCGGACGAACTCGCCGAAGACGCTCCGTGAGACCTGTTGGAGGCGGCCGGCCCCGCCGCACGTCTCGCAGGTGACGGGCGAGGTACCCGGCTTCGCTCCGTTGCCGCCGCAGGTCGAGCAGCCCACGGCGACCTGGAAAGGCACCTCTCGGGTCGTCCCTCGAGCGGCGTCCGCGAGCTCGATCTCGATCTCCGCGGCGATGTCGCCGCCGCGGCCGCCGCCGCGAGCGCCGACGCCGAAGAGATCGTCGCCGAAGAATGCCGAGAAGAGGTCCGTCAGGCTGCCGAAGTCGAAGGAGCTCGGGCGGAAGCCCCCGCTGCGGAGGCCGGAGTGCCCGAAGCGGTCGTAGAGCTCCCGCGTCTCCCGCTTGGAGAGCACCTCGTAGGCCTCGACGACCTCTCTGAAGCGAGCCTCGGCATCGGGAGCCTCCGAGACGTCCGGGTGCAGCTCCCGGGCGAGCCGCCGGAAAGCCTTCTTGATCTCGGTCTCGTCCGCACCGCGGGAGACGCCGAGAACCTCGTATAGGTCGCGCTCGGTCGTCGCCATTCGTCTTAGGGTACTGAGCGGGTCAGTTCTCCCCGTAGATCCCCTCGAGGAAGCGCGAGAGCTCATGGGCGGCACCCCGGACCGACCTGATCGCCTTGTCGTAGTCCATCCGCAACGGCCCGACGAGGCTGACGGCGCCGAGTGACTGGTTGAGCAGGCCGTACGAGGCGCCGACGACCGACAGCTCGCGGACTTCGGGCATCGCGAGCTCGTCGCCGACACGCACGAACGGACGGAGAGGCTCCATCGAGCGTGCGAGCAGGTCCATGAGTGCCGCGCGCCGCTCGAGCATCTCCATCAGCCTGCGGTAGGTCCCGAGCTCCTCGTCACGGAGCTCCTCCAGCAGGCCGGCGGCTCCGCCGACGACGATCCGCTGCTCTCCCCGCGCAGCCTCGGCGAAGGCCGGCCGCAGCTGCGACAGGAACACCCGCTCGCGCTCGTCCAGGGCGGGGTCGTCGAAGCAGCGCCGCAAAACGGTGATCCCGAGCCAGCGGCCCACCAGCCGCTCGGTCAGGTACTGCGCGGCCCAGTTGACGAGCCCGGGGTCGAGCGCCTCGGGGAACACCGCGCTATGGGAGCTGACCCCGCCCGTCGAGGTGATGACCACGACCATGACGACCCGCGGTTGGATCGAGAGCACCTCCACGTGCCGGACCGAGGCGGTCTGGAGCGGCGGCGCCGAAGCGAGCGCGAGCAACCGCGTCACCTGGGCGAGCATCTCCGTCGTCGTCCGCAGGGCGGCCTCGACCTCGTTCCGGGCGGCGCTGAAGTCGAGAGGCAGCACCTGAGGCTTGGGCTCGAGCCGGTCGAGCAACTCGTCCACGTAGACGCGGTAGCCACGCTCGGTCGGGACCCGACCCGCCGAGGTATGTGGGTGCGTCAGGAATCCCTGCCGCTCCAGCTCGGAGAGCTCCGCCCGGACCGTGGACGAGGAAACGCCCATCCCGCTCCGCTCGACGAGCGACTTGGAGCCGACGGGCTGCCCCGTGGCGACGTACTCCTCCACGACGGCGCGGAGGATCTCGCGCTGGCGGATAGTGGTTTCGTCCATTGCTTTACTCATGCCGTTTTGCAGCGATTTTACGCAAGGAGCTCGACCGTCACCCCGCCGCCGACGAAGCGTCCCCGCGCGGTCAGCGTCAGCGTCCTTGCAGCCTTTCCGAACCGGGCGAGACCCAGCCCCTCGAGCCTCCGTGCGGCGCCGAGGTCGATCGCGTCGCCGACCTCGGCCAGCGACAGCGGCTCGTCGAGCCGCAGGCCGAGCATCAGCCGCTCGCGCCGCCGGACCTCGTCCGGCAGCTGCTCGAGCTCGCGCGGGGGACGATGCCCCCGCCCGAGGGCACGGAGGTACTCGGCCAGGCGGGGGGTGTTCCGCAGCCGCTCGGCCCCGAGGGTCGAGACCGCCCCGATCCCGACCCCGAGGTAGTCGCGACCGAGCCAGTAGGCGAGGTTGTGCCCCGACCGGAGGTCGCGTCCTCCGGCCTCCTCGCGGCAGAAGTTCGCGGTCTCGTACCAGCGGTAGCCCTCAGCAGTCAGCCGTGCGACGACCTGCTCGAAGTACCCCTCCATCGCGCCGGCCTGCCGCCGGAGCTCGGCTCCATGGGCATGCGTGAACCGCGTGCCGGGCTTCGCCTCGAGCTCGTAACAGGAAAGGTGCTCCGGCCCGAGCGCCAGCGCTTCGCTCAGATCCGCCTCGAGGTCGGCGGCACTCTGGCCGGGAATCCCGTAGATGAGGTCGAGGGAGAGGTTGTCGATACCGGCAACACGAAAAGCGTGGGCCGCGCGGCGGACGTCCTCGGGCTGGGCGGACCGCTCGAGCGTTTGGAGCAGGTGCGGCTGGAAGCTCTGCGCCCCGAGCGACACCCGGTTCACGCCGCAATCGACGAGTAGGCTCACCAACGCCGGCGTAACCGTCTCCGGATTCGCCTCGACCGTCACCTCACTTGCGCGAGGCAGGGCGCGAAGGAGACGCTCGAGCGCGCGAGGCTCGGTGAAGGTCGGGGTTCCGCCTCCGATGAAGACGGTCTCGAGCTCGTCGGCGAGACACCCGCTCTCTAGTTCGAGCTCGGTCAGGACGGCGTGCACGTAGACGTCGTGCTGGTCCGACCGCCCGACGAGGGTGACGAAATCGCAATAGCCGCAACGGTGGGCGCAGAACGGCAGGTGAACATAGAGGTGGCGAACGCCGTGCGTGCTCACCGCCGCTCCCCGCTCAGGTTGAGGACGGCCAGGAACGCCTCCTGCGGCACCTCGACGGCGCCGACCTGCTTCATCCGCTTCTTGCCGGCCTTCTGCTTCTCGAGCAGCTTCCGCTTGCGCGTGATGTCGCCGCCGTAGCACTTGGCGAGCACGTCCTTGCGCTTCGCCTTGACCGTCTCGCGTGCGATCACGCGCGCCCCGATCGCAGCCTGGATCGGCACGTCGAAGAACTGGCGAGGGATCTCCTCGCGCAGCCGCTCGACGAGCGCCTTCCCGCGCGCGTAGGCCCCGTCGCGATGGATGATCAGCGACAGCGCATCGACCGGCTCTCCCGCGATCAGGATGTCGACGCGGGTCAGATCGCCCTCCTGGAAGCCGGAGACGTCGTAGTCGAAGCTGGCGTACCCGCGCGTGCGTGACTTCAGCTGGTCGTAGAAGTCGAGCACGATCTCGGCGAGCGGCAGGTCGTAGACGAGTAGGACGCGCTCCTCCGACAGGTACTCCATGTGGTCGAAACGGCCGCGGCGCTCGTTGCAGAGCTCCATCACCGAGCCGACGTAGTCCTTGGGCACGATGATCTGGGCCTTGATGTACGGCTCCTCCACACGCTCCACCTCGCGCGGCATCTCGGCCGGGTTGTGGACCTCGACCCACTCGCCCGTCGGGCGCAGGACGCGATACGCGACGGTGGGCGCAGTCACGAGCAGATCGAGGTCGAACTCGCGCTCGAGACGCTCGCGCACGATCTCCATGTGCAGAAGGCCGAGGAAACCGCAGCGGAACCCGAAGCCGAGCGCCTGCGAGGTCTCCGGTTCGTAGAAGAGTGAGGCGTCGTTCAGCTTCAGCCGCTCCAGCGCGTCCCGGAGGTTCGTGTACTCGTCGGAGTCGGTCGGGAAGAGACCGGCGAAGACCATCGGCTTGACGTCCTTGTAGCCGGGCAGCGGCTCGGCGGCCGGACGCGTCTCGGAGGTCAGCGTCTCCCCGACCCGCAGCCGCGCGACATCCTTCAAACCGGTCACCACATAGCCGACCTCCCCGGCACGGAGCGCGTCGGCGGGCGTCATCGTCGGGGCGAAGAAGCCGAGCTCCTCGGCCTCGAAGCGCGTACCCTGGGCCATCGAACGCAGGCTTTCGTGCGGCGAGAACGAGCCGTCGACGACCCTGACGAAGGCGACGACGCCGCGGTACTGGTCGTAGGAGGAGTCGAAGACGAGTGCCCGCGCCGGGTCGTCGGGATTCCCCGCAGGAGCCGGAACGCGCTCGACGATCGCGTCCAGAACGGCCTCGATGCCCTCGCCCGTCTTCGCCGAGATGCGCAACACCCGGTCTGGGTCTTCGCCGATCAGGTCCGCGAGCTCGTCGGCGACGCGATCGGGATCGGCCTGCGGCAGGTCGATCTTGTTGACGACGGGAACGATCTCGAGGTTGTTCTCGATCGCCAGATACGCATTGGCGAGGGTCTGCGCCTCGATCCCCTGAGCCGCATCGACGACGAGCAGCGCCCCCTCGCAGGCCTGAAGCGAGCGGGAGACCTCGTACGTGAAGTCGACGTGCCCCGGCGTATCGATCAGGTTGAGCTGGTGCCCCTTCCACGGCACCCGCACCGCCTGGGCCTTGATCGTGATCCCGCGCTCGCGCTCGAGGTCCATCGAATCGAGGACCTGCTCCCTCATCTGGCGCCCCGTGACCGTGTTCGTCACCTCGAGGATGCGGTCGGCGAGCGTCGACTTCCCGTGGTCGATGTGGGCGATGATGGAGAAGTTGCGGATGCGGTCCTGTTGCATGGCTAGCCGCCGATCGTAGCTCGGCTCTCTTCCGCAACCGCAGTGGCCGTCCCGGTCACGCGCGAGACCGGGCCACCGGCTATGCGCGCCGGAAGCGCGCTCGCAGCGACAGGAGGGCCTGCAGCTCGCGGACTCCCAGCAGACGACACGCAGCCAGGTACACGGCGGTGCCTGCTGTGAGCGCGGTCAGCACGGAGATCAGCTGGCCGCCCAGCGACCGGCCCGCGGCTGCGTCGAGCCCGTACCAGACCCCGTAGGAAACGCCCGCCAGGGCGACAGAGGCAAGGACGATCAGTCCGGTGGCTCGCGCGGTCTCGGTCAGCTCCATCCGCTCGAGCCGGCGCCGGAGAAGCAACAGGAGCGCGGCCGTCCCCGCGATGTTGACGATCGAAGTGGCAAGCGGAATCCCCCAGGTGCCGAACCGGTAGAACGCTCCGTCGAGCGCCGCGTTCAGCAGCAGGTTGCCGAGCGCGACCGCGGTCGGGATCCAGTTCGACTGGAGGCTGAAGAAGGCCCGGTTGAGCATCAGCATCATCCCGTTGAACGTCAGCCCGGCAGCGAAGCCGGCCAGGGCGCCAGCGACCACCGGCGTCTGGTTCGGCTCGAAGTGGCCACGCTGGTAGACGAGCCGGACGATTGGCTCGGCGAGCACTGCGCTCGCCACGCTTGCCGGAACGAGCAGGAACGCGATCTGGCGCAGCCCGAGGCCGACCGTCCGACGAAAGCCGTCGTCGTCACCACGCGCAGCCAGGCGGGACAGGGACGGGAAGAGCACCGTTGCAACGGCGACCGAGAACATCCCCTGCGGGAGCATGTAGATGCGGAACGCCTTGTCGATCGCGTTCGGCGCCAGCAGGGGGTCGATCAACCTCGAGGCGAAGAGCGAATCGACGACCGCGTTGAAGTTGATCAGGCCAAGCCCGAGGGTGACCGGAACCATCAGCGCAAGGACCCGTCTGACCGCCGGGTCGCGCCAGTCGAGCACGAGTTGCAGGCGCCCGTCGAGGCCGCGTAACCAGGGGAGCGGCAGGAGCAGCTGCAGGAGCGTCCCCGCCACGATCGAGATCGCGTAGACGTAGAGCTTCGTGTCCATCGAATCCGCCTGCGGCACGCCGATGACGAGACCGGCGATGATCGCCAGGTTCCAGAAGACCGGCGTCAGCGCCGGAACCGTGAATTCCTCGTAGCTGTTCAGGATCCCCACGACGATCCCGGTCAAGCCGAGGAGCGCGACGATCGGGAAGAGCACGCGTGATAGGCCCACGGCGAGCGCGCGGTCGCCGCCGGGGTTCCCGAAAGGCGCCATCACCCACGGTGCGAGCACGATGAAGATCGCCGTCAGCCCTCCGAGGCCGAGCAACATCAGCCAGAAGAGGCTCGAAGCCACCCGCCAGGCGCGCTTGCGATCGCCTTTCTCGAGCAGCTCGCTGAAGACGGGGACGAACGCCGAAGAAAGGGCGGCGTCGGCGACGAGCGCGCGGACGAGGTTCGGGACTTGGAAGGCGACCGTGAACGCGTTGATCCGGCCGGCTGCGCCGAAGTAGTACGCGGCGACGATCTCGCGAACGAGCCCGACGATTCGAGAGAGCCCGGTGGCGAGCGAGAAGATCGCCGTTGACCAGGCAAGTCGGCGCCCGGCGCCCGGCTCGTCCACGGAGCCCGAGTATAGGGAGGCGGCCCGCGAGCACCTGAACCCCTCGAACGAGTGCCACCGCCACAGACCATCGACCGGCCCGGATCGAGCACTTCGACGCCGAGCGGATCGGTCAGGGAGTGCTTCTCCGGTGGAAGGCCCAGGCCGACGGCACGACCTTTGGCTACAACGTCTTTCGCCGGGTGGCCGGCCATCGCGTGCGAGTCAACGGGAGCCTGATTCCCTCGGCCGACGGGCGCGGGCATGTCTACCGGTGGCTGGATCGCACGTCCAACCACAAGGCGCAGTACTGGCTTCAGGTCGTCCGTTCGGACGGCACGCGCAGCTGGCGAGCCGAGACGATCGCCGTCTGAGGGCCCCCGAGCTTCGGCTGCCGCTTTGCTACCATCAGCGCGCCCGCTACGGCGGGCCTTTTCACGATGCCAAACATCAAACAACAGAAACGGCGCGTCCGGATCGCTGCCCGCCAGCGGCTCGAGAACCTGCGCTACCGCTCGACGATCAAGACGCTCATGCGCCGAGTTCAGACTGCGGTCGCGGACGGCGATGCTGACACGGTCGCCCGCGAGCACCGCGAGCTCGTTCGCTGGATCGACAAGGCCGCCGCACGCGGTGCGCTGCATCGCAACGCGGCAGCCCGCAAGAAGTCACAGGCTGCGCGCGCCGTCGCCGGCAGCTCCTAGACCGACCGCGGTCAGGTTCGGCCGGCCGCCTGCGCCGGCGGCCGGGTGATCTCGACCAGCGTCCGCTCGAGCTCGAGCTCGCCGGGCACCCGGCTCCCGCCCTTGAGGGCGTGGTCGAGGCGAGCCAGCCGCGTCACGGCGAAACGAAGCTCCTCGACGCCGTAATTGCGCCCCTGGGCGAAGAGCTTCTCGACGTAAAACGGGTGTCGCTTCAGCTCCGAAGCCGCCTCCTTCGCGGTTTTGCCCTCGGCGTCGAAACGCTGGCAGTGGCGAACTCGCCGAACATGGCCCGCCAGCAGCCCGACCAGGCGTGTCAGCTCCCTGCGCACATCAGCTGCCTGCTCGAGCTGCGCCTCGCAGGCCGCGAGCGCACCGCCCACGTCGCGCCGACCCCACGCATCGGTGAGCCTGAACGAGGGTGACTCCGCCCGCGGCGCCACGAGCGCAGCGACGTCGTCCTCGCCGATTTCCTGGCCGTCTGCCCACACGGCGAGCTTTTCGATCTCGAGCTCCAGCTCGCCGAGACTTTCGCCGACGAGCTCGACGAGAGCGCGGCAGGCGGCCGGCTCGACCCTGGCGTCAAGACGCGCAAACTGCTCTGCGACCCATTTCGAGAGATCCTTCTTGGCGACCTCGTAGGCAAGGAGCTCACCGGCCTGCGCGCAGGCTTTGGCGAGGGGGGTGTCACGTTTGATCGCCTCGCCGACGAGTGCAAGCACGGTCTCGGGCGCCGGGCTCTTGAGATAGGCGCCCAGTGCCTTGACATCCGCTGCCTTCCAGCGATCGACCTCGGTGACCTCCACGAGGCGGCCGGCTCCCCCGAACAGGCCGAGCGCATTGCAGGCGGCAACCGCATCCTCGCCGCTGGTTTCGGCCGCCGACAGGCGCTCGACGGCGTCCGCGGCGAAATGTCCGCGCAGCCGAGCAAGAGCCCGATCGATCTTCGGCCTGTCCGTGCCGGTGAGCAGATAGACAGGCTTCAACTCGCTCGCCACCGCCGCCAAGCATAGGCCGCGGCTGCCGCGGCCAGAAGCGTCAAACCCCAGGCGGCCGGAAGCCGCGCAAAGGGAAGCGAGCCGACGAGTCGTGCGCACCACCCGACATAGGAGGCGCAGCAGCCGGCCAGGAACGCGAGCGCGGCTGCTGCGCCCGGCGCGAATGGATGGAGCGCGGCGGCCCCGAAGGCCAGCCCGAGGAGAAACGGCATCGCCGGCTCTGCGATCAGGTTGGCCGGCACCGTGTACAGCGGCACGTTCCCGAACTGGAGGCAGAGGATCGGCGCCGTTGCAACCCCACACGCGATCGACACGGCTGCGACGCCGCGCACGGCATCCGGCATCGGGTAGCCCTCGAGTTTGCGCTGGATCGACCGTGCGAGCAGGAAGATCGCCGCGACTGCGGCGAAGGACAGCTGGAAGCCCGGATCGAGCACGTCGTAGGGGTTCCACGCCAGCAGCGCAAGCGCACCGATGAGCATGAAGTACCAACGGTCTCGTTCCCGGGCCATGAGCCAGGCGAGCGAACCGAGCGCGCCGGCGACGCCGGCGCGGACCACCGACGGCTGAGCGCCGACCGCCAGCACGTACGCACCGATCGCAGTAAGCGCGCAGATCTCGCCGACTGCCCGTCCAAGCCCGAGCAGCCAGACGATCCCGAGAGCACCTCCGGCAACGAGCGCGATGTTCTGGCCCGACACGGCCAGCAGGTGATAGAGGCCCGACGCCCGGAAACGGTCACGGAGACCCTCCGGCACGCCGCCGTCGTCGCCCAGCACGATCCCGACGAGGAGCTTGCGCCGCTCGCCCTGCGTCCCGGAGGCAAGAGCTGCCGTCAGCCCGCCGTGGAGACGATCCGCCACGCCGCCGAGTCCGCCTCTGCGGCCGAGCAGCCGCCACCGGTCGCCGTGGAAGACGACGTGGACGCCGTGGCGGCGAAGGAAACCCGCCTCGTCGTACCCGTTCGCCGGGGGACGCGGAGCGCGAACCACACCCAGCACCTGCAGGCGCGCACCCTGCGGCGGGGAACGTCCGAGCGGGAGCTCGAGCAGTACCGGTTCGTGGACGCGTCTACCTCCGAACCTCAGCATGCGCGCGGGAACGCGGAGAGAGAAGCCGCCGCGCCGCGGGGTGTCGGTGAGCTCCAGGACCGCCCGGCCCCCACGGCCAACCTCTGCGTGGAGCGGGCTGCGGTCGAGCGCGTCGAGCCGGAGAGCGCCCCACGAGAGCCCGGCGAGCACAGCACCCACGCAGGCGAGCGCGAGCCGAGGGCCGGAGCGCGTGGTGGACGAGAGCATCAGCGCGGCCGCGCACGCGAGCGCCGGGACCGGCCCGCGTAACCGCAGGAGGTTCGCACCCGCAAGCCCTAAGCACAGGGCTGCCACCAGACAGTGCTGCGGAAGCTGCACCGTCAGCCGCGCGATCACGGTGCGACGAGCTTTCTCAGGTCGTCGAGCCGCGCCGGACCGATGCCCGGGACGCCGTCGAGTTCGTCCACGGAGGCGAACGCACCGTGCGCTGTCCGGTAGTCGAGGATCTTCTGCGCCGTGACCGGGCCTACCCCGGGTAACGAGTCGAGCTCCTCGAGTGTCGCGGTATTGAGATGGACCGGCCCGTGCGCCGCGGCAGTCGCCTGCGGAGGGACGCCGGCTATGCCGGGGGCGACCTTGGCCGGCACCACCACCTGCTCGCCGTCCGCGAGCGGCGCGGCCAGGTTGACGGCGGTGAGGTCGGCGCTCCTCCTCGCGCCACCCGCCCTGGCCACGGCGTCGGCGATCCGCTCGCCCTGTCGGAGCCGGTACAGGCCGGGGCGGCGGACGGCGCCGACGACGTGGACGACGAGTCGTGGCGGCGAAACGGGGAGGCGCGGCACGCGCAGCCGGGCCGCGCGCGGGTCAGCCGACGAAGCGCCGGCCGATGCGAAGTATCGGCCGGCAACGAGCAGCAGCACACCTGCGGCGAGCGCCGCGACCAGGAGCTGTCGGCGTGAGAAGGGTAGGCTGTCCATCGTTGCCCATGATGGCAACGATGACGTGCCTTGTCTGTGACGAAAGTGGGCCGAATGTGTGCCGGCGCTTTCCGTCCTACGCCGAGTAGCGGACCCGACCCTCCCGCAGGCATCATGTCGAGCGTGAGACGACTCGTGCTGCCGCTGGCCTTCGGCGGGCTGGCGGCGACGCTCGCCGCCGGCCTCGCTCTGGCCGCAAACTCTCCTGCTGCGCCCAGCGGCCTGCACGGTGTCGTCTACCGCGGGCCGACAACCCCTGTTTGCCGAGCGGGCATCCCGTGCGACGCCCCGGCTGCCGGCGTGACGCTCGTCTTCAGCCGGCCCGGGATCAAAAAGCACACGGCCAAGACGAAAGCCGACGGCTCATACCGCATCCTGCTTCCGGCCTCCATCTACACGGTGACGACCGATCAGGGACCGTTCGGGCGCACGCCGTCTCCGCATCGGATCAAGGTCCGGCTGCAGCACGTCGACAAGCTCGACTTCCACATCGACACGGGCATCCGCTAGCCGACCTCGGACCCCGCGCGTCGGGTAAGCCGTGGCTAGACGACCAGATTGACGAGCTTGCCCGGCACGACGATCACGTCGCGGATCGGCTTTCCGTCCAGGTGCGCCTGCACCCGTGGCAGCGCTTTCGCGCGCGCGACGAGCTCCTCCTCCGCGAGGCCCACCTCGACCTCGACCCGATCCCGGACGCGGCCGTTCACCTGGACGACCAGCTGGAAGGTCTCGCGCACCAGCAGCGCCGGATCGGCGACCGGCCAGGGCTCCTCCCAGACCGGCGTCTTGTGCCCGAGGCGCTCCCAGAGCTCAGCCGTGATGTGGGGTGTGTACGGCTGAAGCAAGCTGACGGCCGTCTCGGCCGCGAAGCGCGCCGCCGGATCCCCGGGTGCATCGCCCAGCTCGTTCACGAGCTCGCGCACTGCCGAGATCGCGGTGTGAAAGTGGAGCCGGCGATCGATGTCGTCGCTCACCTTGGCGATCGTCTCGTGCGCCTTGCGCGCCAAGGGAGTCGGCTCCGCGCTGGGGTCAGCGTCTGCAGCAGCGATGACCACTCGCCAGAGCTTGCGGATGAAGCGCACGGTCCCCTCGAAACCACTGTCGGTCCAGGCCCGGTCCTGATCGGGCGGGCTGTCGGAGAGGACGTAGAGCCGGACGGCGTCTGCTCCGTGCGCCTCGACCAGCTCGTCCGGCCCGATCACGTTGCCGCGCGACTTGGACATCTTCGTCCCGGCGAAACGGACCCACCCCTGGTGGAACAGGCGCGCGAAAGGCTCGCGAAAGCCGAGGAGACCGAGATCGTTCAGCACCTTGACGAAGAACCGCGAATAGAGCAGATGGCCGGTCGCGTGCTCGATCCCGCCGATGTACTGGTCGACCGGGCACCAGTAGTCGACGATCTGGCGATCCCACGGTGCAGACTCGTTACGAGGGTCGCAGTAGCGGAGGAAGTACCACGACGAGTCGACGAACGTATCCATCGTGTCCGCCTCGCGGCGGCCCGGTCCTCCGCAGCGCGGGCAGGGGACGTTCATCCACTCCTCGTTGGAGGCGAGCGGAGGCTTCCCTTTCGGCCGGTAGTCCTCGACCTCCGGCAGGAGGACCGGGAGCTCGTCCTCGGGAACCGGCACGATCCCGCACGCTTCGCAGTAGACGATCGGAATCGGGCAGCCCCAGTAGCGCTGCCGGGAGAACCCCCAGTCGCGCAGGCGGAAGCTGATCGCCGGGCGGCCGCGGCCCGTGGAGGCAAGCCACTCGACGATCGCCCTTGCGCCTTCCGGGGCGGGCAGGCCGGTGAATTGGCCCGAGTTGACGAGACGCTCGCCCTCCGAATGGGCGACGAACGCTTCTTCCTCCGCGTCGCCGCCATCCTCCGGCTCCACAACGGTCACGACCGGAAGGCCAAAGGCCTGGGCGAACTCGAAGTCCCGCTCGTCGTGCGCCGGCACGCCCATGATCGCGCCCGTCCCGTAGTCCATCAGGACATAGTCGGCGATCCAGATCGGAATGGGCTCGTCCGTCGCCGGGTTGATCGCATACCGCCCGGTGAAGACCCCGGTCTTCTCCCGGTCGGCTGCGAGTCGCTCCTCGCCGCGGGCCGCCGCGGTGCGCTTCACGTACTCGTTGACCGCGTCTTCCGCCGCGGTCCCCTCGGCGAGTCGCCGCGCGAGCGGATGCTCCGGCGCCAGCACGAAGAAGGTCGCGCCGAAGACGGTGTCCGGCCTCGTCGTGAAAACCGGAATGTCGAGATCGAGCTCGTCCACCCGGAAGAGCAGCTCGGCACCCTCGGAGCGGCCGATCCAGTTGCGCTGAATGGCCATCGTCCGCTCAGGCCACGACACGACCCCGTCGTACCGACGGAGCTCGTCTGCATACGCGGTGATGCGGAAGAACCATTGCTCGAGGCTCTTGGCCTCGACCTCGGCACCGCAGCGCTCGCAGCGCCCGTCGATCACCTGCTCGTTGGCAAGCACCGTCTGGTCGTTCGGGCACCAGTTCACGGGCGCCTCGGCGCGGTAGGCGAGATCTTCCTCGTAGAACTTGAGGAACAGCCATTGCGTCCACCGGTAGTACTCGGGCTCGTGTGCCGAAACTTCGCGGTCCCAGTCGATGTGCCAGCCGAGGCGGCGCATCTGCTTGCGGATGCTGGCGATGTTCCGTTCGGTGATCTCGCGCGGGTGGGCACCCTCGCGGATGGCGGCGTTCTCGGCCGGCAGCCCGAACGAGTCGAACCCCATCGGCCGCAGCACCCGGTATCCCTGGCGCCGCCGGAAATAGGTGAGGACGTCCCCCATCGTGTAGTTGAGGACATGCCCCATATGGAGGACCCCCGAGGGATAGGGGAGCATCTCGAGCATGTAGAAGTGGTCCGGGTCGGCGTCTTCGCCCGGGTCGGGGTTCGCGACCGCGAACGTCCGCTGGTCGGCCCAGACCTGCTGCCACTTCGGTTCGATTTCCTTCGGGTCGTACAGGTCGATCGCCTCCGCGAACAAAAAAGCCTCTCGATCGAGAGGCCATGGGAAGCTGGCGCGGACTTCCCCGCGTTCGCTTCCTTGACTACAGAAGGAGCTCCTTCACGGGCCGTGACTGTAGCAAGTGTTAGCGTCGCAGTCAGGCATTCGAGAGGAGGGCGACATGGCCGGTTACACGGTGCAGAAGCTGACCGAGGTTGAGAATCAGGGCAAGAATTTCGGCTTCGACGAGACCGACTTCGAGCTGCGGATGGCCCGCGTGGCGCTGGATTGCGTCAGCTGCGGGATCTCGTACGAGCGCTTCGCGCCGGGCTGGCGGATGCCCTTCGGCCACAAGCACAAGCAGCAGGAGGAGATCTACGTCCTCGTGTCCGGCTCGGCGCGGGCAAAGCTGGACGACGAGATCATCGACCTCGAGCCCTTGACGGCGGTCCGCGTAGCCCCGGAGACGATGCGTGCGATCGAGGCCGGCCCCGAGGGCGCCGAGCTGATCGTCGTCGGCGCACCGAACACCGGCCCGGGCGACGGCGAGATCGCGCAGGGCTGGTGGAGCGACTGAGCCACCTGGCCGCCTTCTCGACACCGCTCTAGTAGTAGGAAGGCGCGCCCGGCCTCCTCCCCGCTGCGAGCATACTCGGCGAAGGCATACGTGTTTGCGCCGAATATGCGCCAAAACCGCACGTCTCGGCGGGACTCTTTGCATGTTAGGCGTGATAATGCGTAATATGCAGGGATGCCGACCGCCGCGATCGCCGGCTGTGCCGGGTACACGGGGCAGGAGACGCTCGACCGCGTCCTCTGCCACCCTGAGCTCGACCTGATCGCGCTCGGGTCGGACTCGCTCGCGGGAGCACCGGCCTCGGCGCTCGATCCGAGGCTCGCCGTGGCTGACGTCCCGGACTTCGTTCCGGTTGACGAGGCGCTCGCAGCCGGCGCCGACGTCCTCTTCCTCTGCCTCGGGCACGAGCGCTCCGCGGCGTTCGAGGCCCCATCGGAAGCCGTCGTGGTCGACCTCTCGGGAGCGCACCGGCTCCAGGACGCCGGGCTCTACCCGGAGTGGTACGGCTTCGATCATCCGCAGGCGGCCGGGCTCTCCGAGTGGGGCTACTCGCTGCCCGAGCTCTTCCCACCCAGAGGACCGCTGATCGCGAACCCGGGCTGCTATGCAACGGCGGCGCTGCTCGCCCTGGCTCCGCTTGCAGACGCGATCGACGTGGGTACCGTCGTCGTCGACGCCAAATCGGGCGTCTCCGGCGCCGGACGCGGTCTCAAGGCCGCCTCGCACGCCGGGTTCGTGCTCGACAACGTCTCGCCCTACCGGATCGGGACGCACCAGCACGCTCCGGAGCTGGCACAGGCGCTTGGCTTTCCCGTCTGCTTCGTCCCGCACCTCCTGCCGGTGCGGAGAGGCCTGCTCGCCACCTGCTACGTCAGGGCCACCGAGCCCGACCTGCGGGATCGGCTCGAGGCCGCCTACGCCGCGACGCCGGCCGTGCGCCTGCTCCCCGAAGAGACCGCGCCGGAACTTTCTCGGGTCCAGGGGACCGACGCCGCTGAGGTCGCCCTGTACGAGGACACCGCAACCGGTCTCAGCATCGTCGTCTGTGCTCTCGACAACCTCGGGAAGGGTGCCGCTGGGCAGGCCGTCCAGAACGCGAACCTGGCGCTGGGGCTGACCGAGACCCTGGGCCTTCGGCTCTCGGGAGTGCTCGTATGAGCGCGCGCTCTTGGCACAGAACGGACACAGACACGTGCAGATCGCCGGGTTACGCTGTTCTCAGGGATCTCGGGGATCCCCTGGGGGCAGTTGGGGGCGCGGCGTGAGCGTCACCGCAGCCCAGGGCTTCGTCGCCTCCGGCGTGCGTTGCGGCATCCGTAGCTCGGGGCTCGACCTTGCACTCGTCCGGTCGCAGTCACCCGCGACCGGCGCAGCGATGTTCACCGTCAACCGCATGCAGGCCGCGCCGGTCACGGTTAGTCGAGCGCACCTGGCCGCCGCCCAGCCTCAGGCTTTAGTTGTCAACTCTGGCAATGCGAACGCGGCTACCGGAGCTCAGGGTGAGCGCGACGCCCGCGCCACCGCGGCCGGAGCGAGCGCTCTGCTCGGGCTCGCGCCGGAGCAAGTGCTCGTCCTCTCCACGGGCGTGATCGGCAAGCCGCTCCCGATCGAGCTCCTCCTCGACGGGCTCGGGCCTGCTTCCGCCGGTCTTTCGCCGAAGGGCGGCGCCGATGCCGCTGAGGCGATCCTCACAACCGACACGCACGCCAAGCAGGCTGCGGCTCACGGCCCGGGCTTCACGGTCGGCGGCATGGCCAAGGGCTCGGGGATGATCCACCCCGACCTGGCGACGATGATCGCCGTGCTCACGACCGACTACCCGCTGGAGCCTGGCGAGGCGGCGGGGTTCCTCGGCCCCGCCGTCGAGGAGAGCTTCAACGCCATCTCGGTTGACGGCGAGTGCTCGACCAACGACGCGGTCGTCCTGCTCGCCAACGGCGCCTCACACGCCGAACGGGACGACGCCGCGTTCGGCGCGGCGCTCGCCGAGGTCTGCGCCGACCTCGCCCGGCAGATCGTCGCCGACGGCGAGGGCGCGACGGTCATGGCCGAGATCGAGGTCTCGGGAGCGGCCACGCAGGCGGAGGCGAAGGCAATCGCCCGGCGTGTCGCGACCTCGCCGCTCGTCAAGACTGCGCTGTTCGGCCGCGACGCCAATTGGGGCCGCGTTCTCGCCGCCGCCGGCTCGGCGCCGTTCAACGGCGGCTACGCCCAGCTCGATCCCGAGCGGGTGACGCTCCGCTTCAACGGCACGACGGTCCTGGCCGGTGGAGCGCCGCAGGGGGCCGAGCCCGACCTCGCCGGCCCGAGCTGCCGCATCGAGCTCGACCTCGGGCTCGGCGACGGTGCGGCCGCGTATCTGACGAGCGATCTCTCCTACGACTACGTCCGCATCAACGCGGAGTACCGGACGTGAGCCGGATCGTCGTCAAGTGCGGCGGAGCCGTCGCGACGAGTGCGGCGCCGGCGATCCGCGCCCTCTCCGACGAGGGCCACGAGGTCTGCGTGGTTCACGGCGCCGGGCCGCAGATCTCCGCGATGATGCAGGCGCGCGGGCTGCCGGTGCAGTGGGTCGGCGGACGGCGGGTCACGTGCTCCGACGCGATCGAGCTGGTGCGCGAGTCGCTCGTGGCCGTGAACGAGGGGCTCTGCCTGACGATCGGCGCGGATGCGGTCGGGCTGATCGGCGACGAGATCGGCCTTCAGGCCACGCAGGTCCCCTCCCTCGGGCTCGTCGGCGATCCGATCCCCGGCCCGATGCCGGCGCTCGAAGACGCGCTCGCCGCCGGTCTGATCCCGGTCGTCGCACCGATCGCCAGAGGCCCCCTGAACGTCAACGCCGACGAGGCTGCGGCCGCGATCGCCGTCTCCCTCGAAGCCGAGCGAATCTTCTTCCTCACCGACGTGCCCGGCCTCTTGCTGTCGGGGTCGGTCGTGTCCGTGATCGACGCTGCCGAGGCGGAAGGATTGCTCGAGCGCCGCGACCTGGACGGCGGGATCGTGCCGAAGCTCCGCGCCGCCGTCACGGCCGCCCGGCTCGGGGTTCAGGCCGAGATCGGCGCGACCGCGGTGGTGGCATGACCACCGCGACCCGCCACGCTCCCGTTCTCCCGACCTACGCCCGACACGACGTGACGTTCGTGCACGGCGAGGGATCCTGGCTGACCGACAGCGACGGCAAGCGCTACCTCGACCTCCTCGCGGGCATCGCCGTCGTCGCGCTGGGTCACGGACACCCCGCCCCACTCGCCGCCGCACACGGCCAGCTCGACCGGCTCTGGCATGTCTCCAACCTCTACTGGACCGAGCCGATGCAGGAGCTCGCCGAACGGCTTTCCGACCGCTTCGGCGGCGCCTCGGCCTTCTTCTGCAACTCGGGCGCCGAGGCCGTCGAAGCGGCAATCAAGTACGGACGGCGCGCGACCGGGCGCCCCGGGATCGTCGCGCTTCACGGCTCATTCCATGGCCGGACGATCGGAGCACTCTCGGCCACGGGCCAACCGGCGAAGCGCGCCGCGTTCGAGCCGCTCGTGCCGGGCGTGTCCTTCGTCGAGCCGAACGACATCGCGGCGCTCGCCGCCGCGGTCGGGCCCGAGACCGGGAGCATCCTGCTCGAGCCGATCCTCGGCGAGGGTGGCGTCGTGCCGCTGACCGCCGAGTTCGTCGCCGCTGCCCGCGCCCTCGCCGACCGGCACGGCACCCTGCTCGTCTTCGACGAGGTGCAGGCCGGAGTCGGTCGAACCGGAAGCTTCTTCGCCTGGGAGCAACTCGACGTCGAGCCCGATGCGGTGACGCTCGCCAAGGGTCTCGCGAACGGCTTGCCGATCGGCTGCCTGCTCGTCGCCGACCACGCGGCGGGCGCGTTTCAGCCGGGCGACCACGCGAGCACGTTCGGTGGCAATCCCGTCGTCTGTGCCGCGGCCAACGCCGTTTGCGACACGCTCACCGACGACCTGCTCGCCGATGTTCAGGAGCGCGGGGCGCAGCTGACCGCCGGAATCGCCGAACTTCCGAGCGTCATCGCGGTTCGCGGGCGAGGACTCCTGTTGGCCGCGGATCTCGAGGGACCGTCGAGCGACGCTGTCGCGGCGGCCCTCGAGCACGGGCTCGTGATCGGCTCGGCGGGGGACAGCACGCTCCGCTTCACACCCCCGCTGACGATCTCCGAGAGCGAGGTCGAGCTCGCCCTCGAGCTGATGAGAAAGACGCTCGGATGAACAAGTTCGACCGGCAGGGGGCAATTCTCAGGCTGGTCCAGGAGCGCCCGCTCGCGACCCAGGCCGAGGTCGCGGAAGCGCTGCGGGCCGCCGGCTACGAGGCCGTTCAGACAACGGTCTCGAGGGATATCGCTCAGCTCGGGCTCGTCAAGGTCCGGGGCGAAGACGGCCGGCTCGTCTATGCCCTTCCGGGCGCCGACGACCTGACCCGGCTGAGCGAGCTGACCGCCGCCCTTCGGCGCTGGACGCTTTCCCTCACCCCGACCGGCAACCTCGTTGTCGTCGCGACGCCCGCGGGCTGCGCGAACGCCCTCGCCCAGGCCCTCGACGAAGCGCGCCTGCCCGACATCGCGGGCACGCTCGCCGGCGACAACGCAATCTTCGTCGCCGCCCGCGAGGGGCTCTCCGGCGCCGACCTCGCAGCCGAGCTACGCCACCACCTGGAAGGAGATACCTGATGAGCACTGCGGTCCTCTGTTACTCGGGCGGCCTCGATACAAGCTGCGCGATCGCGTGGCTGAAGGAGGATTACGGCTTCGACGAGGTCGTCGCCGTGCTCGTCGACGTCGGGCAGGACGTCGATTTCGGCCCCGCGCTCCATCGCGGCCGGATCGCCGGAGCGGACCAGGTGCTCGTCGTCGACCGCCGCCAGGCCTTCGCCCGCGACCAGGTCGCAAAGGCGCTTCTCGCGAACGCGCTCTACGAGGGCCGCTACCCGCTCATCTCCGCGCTCTCGCGGCCGGTCATCGCGGGAGCGGCGGCCGAGATCGCCCTGGAGCTCGACGCCGAGGCCGTGGTGCACGGCTGCACGGGCAAGGGCAACGACCAGCTGCGCTTCGAGCTCGCGTTCAGGTCGCAGTACCCCGGCGTGCGGGTGATCGCGCCCTTGCGGGACCGGGTCTGGACGCGCGACGAGGAGATCGCCTACGCGCAGGAGCGGGGCATTCCCGTCGAGGCCAAGCCGGACTCGCCCTATTCGATCGACGACAACCTCTTCGGCCGCGCGATCGAGGCCGGAATCCTCGAGGACCCCTGGGTGGGGCCGCCCGAGGATGCCTTCCTGCTCACCGCGTCGCCGGCCGACGCCCCCGAGGCGTCCGAGATCGTCGTCGCCTTCGAACATGGGCTTCCGGTCGCGCTCGAGGGCGAAGACCTCGAACTCGCCGACCTCGTGGCTGCGCTGAACGAGCAGGTCGGCGCGTACGGAATCGGACGGATCGACATGATCGAGAACCGCGCCGTCGGCATCAAGAGCCGCGAGCTCTACGAGGCGCCGGCCGCGCTCGTCCTGATCGAGGCACATCGCTCGCTCGAGGAGCTCGTACTGACGAAGGCCGAGCTCCACGCGAAGCGCGAGCTCGAACCGCGCTGGGCACAGCTGGTCTACGACGGCCTCTGGTTCAGTCCGCTGCGCCCGGCCTACGACGCCTTCTTCGCCGAGACGCAGAAGCTCGTCGCCGGTGAGGTCCGGATCGCGCTGCAGGCGGGAGCTCCCGTCGTCACAGGGCGCCGCTCCGAGCATGCGCTCTACGCCGAGGAGCTGGCGTCATACGGGACCGGCGAGACCTTTCCGCACGAGGCGGCAGAGGGGTTCATCCGCATCTCTGCACTCGAAACGGACCTCACGGCGGCCCGGGAGCGGCGACACTCCACGGTATGACTCTCTGGGCCGGCCGCGTCCGGACGGGGCTCGACCCGGCCGTCTGGGAGTTCCTGAAGGCAAAGGACGCGGAGCTCCTTCTCTACGACCTCGAGGCGACCGCGCTGCACGCGCGCCGCCTCGCGGCCGCTGGATTGCTTTCGGCCGAGGAGCTCGCCGAGGCGACCGAGCGCCTGGCCCAGATCTCGGTCGAGCAGATCTCGGCTGCAGACGAGGACGTCCACACCGCGATCGAGCGACTGCTCGGGGCTGTCGGGCGGAAGATCCACGCCGGCCGGTCCCGGAACGACCAGGTCGCCGCGGCGATGCGCCTCTACGTCCAGGACGCCTGCGGCGAAGCGATCGAGGCGATCGAGCGGTTCGCGGTGACGCTGCTGGACGTCGCCGAAGGCGAGGCCGAGACGCCCTTGCCGGGCTACACCCATCTCCAGCGTGCGATTCCCGTGACCGTCGGGCACCACCTGCTCGCGTGGGTCGAGATGCTCGAGCGCGACCGGGCCCGGTTCACGTTCGCCGCGGGACAGGCCGCCGCCTCGCCGCTCGGCGCCGGGGCCCTCGCAGGGTCGACGCTTCCGCTTCCGTCCCCGTCCGATGCGATGCGCAATTCACTCGACGCCGTTGCCGATCGCGATTTCGCCGTCGACTACCTTTATGCCTGCGCGGTGCTCTTCGTCCACCTGTCGCGAATCGGCGAGGAGATCTGCCTCTGGGCCAGCGCCGAGTTCGGTTTCGTCCAGCTGCCCGAGTCGGCGGCAACCGGCTCGTCGATGATGCCCCAGAAGCTGAACCCCGACGTCGCCGAGCTGGCACGGGGCAAGGCGGGGACCGCTCTGGGCCGGCTCACGGGTCTACTCGCGACGCTGAAAGGCCTCCCACTCGCGTACAACCGCGACCTGCAAGAGGACAAGGAACCGGTCTTCGCAGCGCGCCGCGACGTGGGTACCGCACTCGATGCGCTTGCCGTGCTCGTGGAGGGGCTCGACTTCGATCGAGCACGGCTGACGGCTGCCTGCGCCGACCCGACGCTCCGCGCGACGGACGCCGTCGAGGCGCTCGTGCTCGAGGGCATGCCCTTCAGGGATGCCTACGAGCACGTCGGCGAGACCCTCCGGGACGGTTCGTTCGAACAGCCGGCCGACGTGCCGCAGCGACCGTCACCGGGCCCCGGAGGTGTGCGCGAGGCGCTCGACGCGGCAAGATCTCGCTTCAGTGCTGGACCTCTTCCCTGACAGCGTCGCCGCCGGCGACGAGCTCCAGATCGGCGGGCTCACCGCCTCGGCGCTCGCCGAGGAGTTCGGCACGCCGCTCGTCGTCTACTGCGAGCAGACGTTGCGCGCCCGCGCGCGCGCCTACCGGGAGGCCGCGCCCGACGCGCGGATTCTCTACAGCGTCAAGGCGTTCCCGAACGTCGCGCTGCTGCAGCTGTTCGCCGAGGAGGGAATCGGCGCCGAGGTGTCCGCGCTCGGCGAGCTCGAGTTTGCTCGTCGTGCTGGCATCCAGGGCGAGCGGATCCTCGTCGACGGCAACAACAAGTCCGACGAGGAGGTCGGCGCCGCCGTCGACGCGGGGGCTTCGTTCGTCGTGGATGCGCCGGACGACCTCGAGCGCGCCGCCTCCGCCGGGATCCGCGGCGACATCCTCGTTCGCGTGACGCCCGGGATCGACGCCGAAACGCACGACGCGATCAAGACGGGCCACCTGGGGTCGAAGTTCGGGCTGCCTCCCGACGACGCGCTCGCAACGATCGGCCGGGGCAATGTCGCAGGGCTGCACGTCCATATCGGCTCGCAGCTCCTCGACCTGGGCGCCGAACGGATGACGATCGAGTGGCTGGCCGCGTTCGTGGCCCGGTGCCGGGCCGAGCTCGGCTGGACGCCGCGCCTGCTCGACCTCGGCGGAGGCCTCGGCATCCGCTATCTCCCCGAAGACGCGCATGTCGGGATCGCCGAGTTCGTCGAGGCGCTCGTCTCGAGCACGCGGGCTGCCTGGAAGCTGCACGGGCTGCCCGAGCCCCAGCTGATCCTCGAGCCCGGCCGCTCGCTCGTCGGGGACGGTGCGGTGACGCTCTACCGCGTCGGTGTCGTGAAGCCGGTGAGCGGGACGACCTACGTCGCGATCGACGGGGGGATGTCGGACAACCCACGACCCCAGCTGTACGGCGCTCGCTTCACGGCCGTGCTGGCGAATCGATTGGGCCAGGAGCCGACCCGGGCGTACACGGTGTGCGGCAAGCACTGCGAATCGGGCGACGTCATGATCGACCGGGTGGCGCTGCCGGAACCGCGCCGCGGCGACCTGCTCGCCGTGCCGGCGACGGGCGCCTACACGCTTGGCATGGGGTCGAACTACAACGGTGTCCCGCGGCCGGCCGCGGTGCTGGTCGGCGACGGCCGCGTTCGCCTGATCCGCCGGCGCGAGACGATCGCCGATCTACTCGCGCTCGAGAACGGCTGAGGCAACCGGCACGGCGAGCCCGGCGGCCCCGAGCTCGGACGTCTGTGCGTCGTAGCCCGACCGGGCCAGCAGCTCGAGCCCGAGCCGCGCCCGCCGCACTCGCTCGCGACTGAGCGCGACCGTCGTCGTCTCGAGATGTGTGCCGGCGGGATAGACGCCCGGCGCGTTGCGGAGCCCGAACTTGACGTAGACCGGCGCGGCGACGCGGATCAGCTCCGGGATCTCGTGCAGCCGGACGAAGCCGCCGAGGTTGTCGGGCGCCTCGACGTAGACGTCGAGTGGAATCTCGACGGCTGACCGAATCGCCGCAATCTGAGCGAGGCTCAGGTCAGTCGGAAGGTTGATCGTGCTCGCGCCCAGCTGCTCGAGCACGCGGGCGGCGGCGGGATTCGCCGCCGGGAGCATGACCGAGACCTTCGCCTGCATATCGGCCGGCAGCTCGCCCGCGCGACGCAGGTCGGCGAACACGGCGAGGACGCCGAGGTCGGCGACGAGGACGCTGCGAAAACCGTGCGCCGCCGCGCGGCGCGCATCCGCGAGTGCGTACACGACCTGTTCCTGGCCACGGGCGGCAGGGGCAACGACAGCGCCGGCCGGCGACCTGGCCATTGCAGAGATGTCCCAGCCGGCGTTCGGGCGTGCGAAGAGGCTGACCTCGACGCGCGCGGCGGCGGCGAGGCCGGCCAGCTCGTCGAGCTCGGCGTCCGTTTGCAGAAAGACGCCGCTGCCCTGGGAAACCCGGTGAACGACGATGTCGAGCCGATCGGCCTCCTCGAGCACCGCCTCGAGACAACGCGGGCCTTCCGTGCTCGGGATCTCGACCCGGTACTTCGCGCCGTCGGGAAAGCGCTTGCCGGACGTCGGCAGGTCGTGAAGGTCGCCCGGCGGAAGGCCGATCGACTCCAGAAAGCGCCGCGTCGCGTCCACTGCCCTGAGGGTAACGTCCTTGCGTGGCCGAGCCCAGCGTCCTGATCTGGTCGGACTACATCTGACCGTTCTGTCGAATCGGCCAGCCGACGGCCGATTGGCTCAAGCGCCGGTACGGCGCCGAGATCACCTGGCTTCCGTTCGACCTCCACCCGGAGTATCCGCCGGAGGGGATCCCGCGCTCGCAGCTCAACGCGCGTTACGGCGATGCCTTCCACGACCGGCTGCGGACGACGTTCGAGGCGGCGGGCCTGGCGTATTCGCCGCCTCCGGACGTCGTCCCGAACTCGCGCCCAGCGCTGCGAGTCACGGAGCTCGCGCGAGCCCGGGGCTTGCACGAGCCGGTTCATGACCGGCTGATGCAGGCGTACTGGTCCGAGGGCCGGAACATCGGCGATCGAGCCGAGCTGCGCTCGTTGGCGGTCGAGTCGGGCCTGGAACCGGCGGAGGTCGACGAGGTGCTCGAGAGCGATGGCTACCTCGACCGCGTCCAGGCGTCGACCTCGGAGGCGGTCTCCATCGGCGTCACCGGAGTGCCCGGCTGGGTTCTGGACGGGCGGCTGCTCGTGCTCGGCGCGCAGCCTCGTGAGGTCTTCGAGTCAGCGTTCGAACAGCTTGGCATTGCCCCGGTCGCCGCGGAGTGAATTGGCTAGGGCGTGATCCGCCGCAGCCTCGACCCATCTGAGTACATCACGTAGATGCTCGAGCGCTTCTTCGTACCGTAGGACTTGCCTCGGGCGAAGACGAGCTGCTTCCCATCCGGCGACCAGCGCGGGTGCCAGCCTTCGCGGAGGTATCTCGTCCGGTGCGTTCGGAGGTCGACAATGCCGACGTTGAAGGTCTCGCCCCCGTAGTCGACGAGCGCGAGCCTCTTTCCGTCCGGCGACCAGTCAGGCTCGTCGGACCACCCGCCCGCGAGCTCCGTAACCCTCGCGCGCGGCCCTCGGCTCGCTCCGATGTAGACGCTGTACCCACACTCGCCTCCCTCGCCGGGCGCGACCGCGAAGGCGACGAATTCGCCGTCGGGCGACCAGGTGGGCTGGTAATAGCCGACGGAAAAGCAGCTGCCCTCGCCGCCCGTCTCCGGGCCGGGATCGGCGATGACTTCCCGACCAGTCCCATCGGGCGAGACGGCAGCGATCCGGAACCGGCCGTCCGAGAAAGCGATCTTCTTCCCACGCGGGCTCCACCTCGGCTGAACCGCGTCCGAAGCAACGATCTGTAGCCCTCCCCCGTCGGGCCTGATCACCCAGACCCCCTGCTCGTGCCCGAATGCGATCGTCCGGCCGTCGGGCGACCACGACGGCCAGCGCGCGTCGAATCCGCGCGGGGTCACACGGCGCAGCCCTGTCCCGTCCGCGTTGACGGAATAGAGCGTCCCGACCTTCCCCACCTCGTTGACGAAGACGACCCGCTTCCCGTCCGGAGACCACGTCGGGTCGTCCGTCACGTTGAAGCTGCGACTCGGCTCGCAAGCCGGTACTCCGTCGTCTCGCCGCTCCACGTCGACGACGCAGTCCCGGCGGTCCGAGATCGAACGGTCGACGCCTTCGTCGCCTTCAACGAGATCGACCTGGCCGTCTCTCGACCGTATGACATCAGCGTCCGCGCCGCCGTGGAGTGAGTCCGCCCCGGGGCCGCCGTCGATGTCGTCCGCACCCTCCTCACCGAAGATTGTGTCGGCCCCCGCCCCGCCGAGAACGCGGTCGTTTCCCGCGCCCGCGAGGATGCGGTCATCGCCCGTGCCTCCGTTGATGGTGTCGTTGCCTCCGAAGCTGCAGATGACGTCGTCGCCCGGCCTCCCGTTGAGGCGGTCCGCGCCGTCAGTCCCGACCACAGTGCAACCGCCGTACGTGAACCGCACGGGCGTCGACCCGCCGACCGTGCCCAGGAAGATCTCGCCCTCGGACGAGGCGAACGCGAGCTGTTCGCCATCGGGGAGCCACGTGGGCGACGAGAAACCCGTGGTGGGCGTCAGCCTCGATACTCCAGTTCCGTCGACGTCGACGATGTAGACGGCCGTGTCGTCGGAGCTCGTACCGGACACGAACGCGATCCGCTTGGCGTCGGGCGACCACCGCGGCGTGACGGCGAATCTCGGCTCGACGGTCCGCAGCGGCACGCGTCCACTGCCGTCCGCGTTCGCGACCTCGAGGTGCCCCTCGCGGTCGCTGAAGACGATGTGGCTGCCGTCCGGCGACCAGTCGGGCTCCCGGGCGTCCCGAAGGAGGACACGCAACCCCCGTCCATCGGAACGGACGACCGAGATGTCAAGGCCGGTGCGGAACGCGATCGACCCACCGTCCGGCGACCAGGCGGGGCGGTCGCCGATGCCTGCTTCGACGCGGAAAAGACGGCGCGAGCCCGAGCCGTCCGCAGCCGCGATCGAGAGGTAGCGCGCGTAGTTCGGGCCGTTCTCGACGAATGCGACGCGCTTTCCGTCCGGGGACCAGGCTGGAGAGAAACCGAGGCCGACCCGCCGCGGGCCGGAGCGATCGGCGTTCATGACGACGATCTGGAAGGGCGGTTGCCGGTTCGCGGGCAGGAGGAAGCGTTGCACCGCGAGCCGCTTCCCGTCCGGCGACCAGGCCGGCTCGAAGCTGTGGACGTCGCTGAACTTCGGCCCGGCGACCAGCGGTGACCCGGCCGACGCGGAACCCGCGACCAGGACCGCGAGGGTCGCGACGGCCGCAGCATGCGCGAGACCCCTGGACACGCCCGTGGATGTACCCGGCCCGGCTAACTCCTAACGAGCACGCGCGCCGACGAGCCCTGGACGCACCAGGCGAGGCGGCGCCTGTAGCCCCGCCTCGCTGACCGGCGGGTTGAGTGGCTCGGCGACCGGCGGGGCGCCGTACGAGCGCGCAACCTGACCGGGATCCGGCTCCCCGTAGAGCGTTGTCCGCTGCCTTGGCACGCGGCCGACCGAGCGGATCAGCGCATCCATCTCCTCCGGAGCCAGCTCCTGCCCCCAACCCGCCCCGGCGGCGCGCGAGATCGATTCGTTCATCAACGTCCCCCCCAGGTCGTTCACCCCCGCCCGCAACGCGGCGGCCACGCCCTCCGGCCCCAGCTTCACCCACGAGACCTGGATGTTCCGGATCCAGGGATGAAGCCCCAGCCGGCCCACGGCGTGCATGAGCAGCGTCTCACCGAAGGTCGGGCCCGGACGAGCCTTGCCCTTCAGGTAGATCGGCGCCTCCATGTGCACGAACGGAAGCGGCACGAACTCGGTGAAGCCGCCGCTCGCACGCTGCTGCTCCCGTGCGCGCAGGAGATGGCGCGCCCAGCTCTCCGGGCCTTCGACGTGGCCGAACATGATCGTCACGTTGGAGTGGAGCCCGGCCTCGTGGGCGGTCTCGTGCACGTGCAACCACTGGTCCGTGCTCACCTTGTCCGGGCAGATCACGCGGCGAACCTCGTCGTCGAGGATCTCCGCAGCGGTTCCGGGGAGCGAGCCGAGACCCTCCGACCGAAGCCGCTCGAGGTACGGCTTCAGCGCGACGCCGAGGGTCGCTGCCCCTTGCCAGACCTCGAGCGCGGAGAACGCATGCACGTGCAGTTCCGGCACCGCCTCCTTGATCGCCCGGACGACCACGGCGTAGTAGTCGCCGTCGAACGACGGGTGAATGCCGCCTTGCAGGCAGACCTCGGTCGCACCCCGGGCCCAGGCCTCCTCGCAGCGCCGCACGACCTCGTCCAGGGGAACCAGATACGCCGGGCCGCGCAGGTTCTCCGCGAGCTTCCCCTTCGAGAACGCGCAGAAGCCACAGCGGAAGTAGCAGACGTTCGTGTACTGGATGTTCCGGTTGACGACGTAGGTGACGTCGTCGCCGGCGGCCTCGCGACGCAGCCGGTCAGCGGCTGCGAAGACACGCTGGCGCTCGTCTCCGCGCGCCCGGAAAAGGCGCACGAGCTCCGCCTCGCCGAGCTCGTCGGCGCTGTCGATCGGAAGCGCGTCGCGGCGGACGAGGAACGGCACGGAGTCGGTCTCCCCGGGCGCCCAGCCATCTTCCCGCGCCAGGCCCAGGGCGTCGCTCCGCCGCAAAACCGCCGTGCGCACGCCGGCGTCCAGCCACTCCTCCCCCTGCCACTCCGGATAGACGGCCAGCCGCGGCGCCAGCTCGAGGCCACGACTCGCGGTCGCCTCGCGCAACCGCTCGATCTCCGGCCAGGGCGCCTCCGGGTTGACGTGATCGATCGTCACCGGCGAGATCCCGCCCCAGTCGTCGATCCCGGCGTCGAGCAACTCGGGGAATCGCTCGTAGCTCAAGTTCGGCGGGGCCTGGACGTGCCAGGACGGGCCGAGCACGAGGCGGGCCACGGCCACCGTCCACAGGAGCTCCTCGAACGTCGGCTCCGGAGCCTCCGCCATTCGCGTCCCTGCCTTGGCGCGGAAGTTCTGGACGATCACCTCCTGGACATGGCCGTAGCGCTCGCCGAGCTCGCGGATCGCGAACAGCGCCGCGATCCGCTCGGCCCGCGTCTCGCCGATCCCGATCAGGATCCCGGTCGTGAACGGGACGCGCTCCTCCCCCGCTGCGGCGATCGTCTCCAGCCGCCGTGCCGGCACCTTGTCGGGCGAGCCGAAATGGGGCCTGCCGCGGGCGGAGAGCCGATCGGAAAGGGTCTCGAGCATCAGGCCCATCGAGACCGAGACCGAGCGCAGCCGGGCCAGGTCCGATCGGCTCATGACACCCGGGTTCAGGTGCGGCAGCAAGCCGGTCTCGTCGAGGACGAGGCGCGCCATCCGCCCCAGGTACTCGAGCGTCGACGCGCAACCGAGCTCGGCCAACTCCTCTCGCGCCGCTCGATAGCGAGCCTCGGGCTGGTCGCCGAGCGTGAACAGGGCCTCGTGGCAGCCGGTGGCCGCGCCGGCGGCGGCGACCTCGAGTACATCCTCCGCGGTCATGTACGCCCGCTCGCCGCGGCGTGGAGGCCGGGCGAAGGTGCAGTAGTGGCAGACGTCCCGGCAGAGCTTCGTCAGCGGGATGAAGACCTTCGGCGAGTACGTGACCCGGGAACCGTGTCCCTGATCGCGAAGGCGCCGTGCCTCCGCGCAGAGCTCCTCGATCGGTAGGCGGAGCAGCGTGGAGGCGTCCACGCTGAGACTCTAAGGATTCAGCTCTTGGCTGTGACGAGGCCGCCGAAGCGGACCCAGCGCGTCCCGTTCCACCGTTCGAGCTGCATCTGCTCCACTGGGAAGCGGTCGTTCGGCCCGGTCTTGACGACGATCCCCGGCAAGAGGAAAGGATTGTTCGCCTCGTTCAGGTTCGCCGACGCCTTGAGCAGGGTCTGGCGGGTCAGGCTCTTCCCGGCCTTCTTGAGCGCGTCGACGAGCGTGAACGCCGACGCCATGCCGGCCACGTAGTAGCCGTTCTTGAGATTCGCCGCCGAGCCCAGGCCGGCGGCCTTCATCACCCGCTGGAAGAGGAGAATGCCGGGGTCCTTGGCCCAGCCGGCGTCCGCGGGATCCTTGGCGAAGACGATGCTGATCGCGCCGTTGATGGTCGCCTTCGTTGCGGTCGCGGTGGCAACCTGCATGATCCCGGTCGTCGCCGCGACGTCGTTGACCACGATCTGCGGACGCCAGCCGAGCTTGTTCGCGTTGATGAACGCCTGGAGCGCGAACTTGCCGAAGCAGAAGATCATGAAGACGGAGGCCCCCGAGCCCTTGAGCTCGGCGACCTGGGAATCGACGTTCGGCTGCGTCGGGTCGTAGCCGACGGCCTTGACGATGTTCCCCACCTTCTTGCCGAGGCCCCGCTTGAGGCCGGCGAGCAGATCCTTGCCGTAGTCGTCGTCCTGGTAGAGGACGGCGATCTTGGCGGACGGCTTCGTACTCGCCAGATAGCGCCCGTACACGGTTCCCTCGGCCTGGTAGGTGGGGATGTAGCCGACCGTGTACGGGTACTTGCGGTAGTCCGAGCCGAACCCGGTGAAGCCGCTGGCCACGAAGAGCTGCGGCACCTTCTTGCCGTTCAGGTAGTCGCGGATCGCCAGGTTGTTGTTGGTTCCGAGCGTGTTGAAGATCGCGAAGATGTTGTCCTGCTCGACCAGCTGCCGCACGGCGACGACCGTCTTCCCCGGGTCGTAGCCGTCGTCGAGGTACTTGTAAGCGATCGTCCGCCCATTGGTCTTGCCGTGGGCGTTGATCCACTTGAAGTAGGCGTCGGCGCCCTGCGCGACAGCGGCGCCCGCCGCGGCCTCGCCCGAGATCGGCGCGGTGCCCCCGATCAGCACCGAGGTTGCGGTTACGCCGGGATCCGCGGCCGGGCGCGCCGCCCCCGCCACGGCAGCCGGAATGCCGACCAGCAGGGCGACCACGAGGAACCCCTTCCTCATCGCGATCTACTGTACAGCCGGGTCGTGAGCGGAGAAACGGCGTTCCGGATCGCCCCGCCCACCCCGGTGGGGATGATCAGCACGAGCACGATCAGCACCGCGCCGAAGATCACGGCGGGGATCCCCGGCTTCTTGGTGTCGAGGGCGACTGGGCTGATCGCACTGACGATGTCGGGCGCGTAGCGCTGGACGTACTCGACGAACGCGGCGCCGGCGAGCAGCCCGGCCAGCGAGCCGAGCCCGCCGATGACAGCCCCGATCAGCAGGAAGAGCGAGAGTGTGATCGGGTAGACGTCCGGGTTCACGTAGGCGCTCGACAGCGCGTAGAGCGACCCCGCCACCCCTGCGTAGAAGGCGGAGATCCCGAAGGCGAGCACCTTGTACAGGGCGGCGTTGACCCCCATCGAGGTTGCCGCGATCTCGCTGTCGCGGATCGCGGTCAGCGCGAGACCGAAGCGGCTGCGCACGATCGCCCAGCCGACGACGAAGAGGACCGCAGCCGTCGCCCAGGTGACCCCGTAGAGCCAGCGTCCCGAGTGCGTCGAGAGGATGATTCCCGTCGTCCCTTTCGTCAGGTCGCCCCAGTTCTGCTTCTCGATCTGCGGCATCGCCACCGCGACGCCGAAGGTGGCGAGGGCGAGATACAGGCCGGTCAGCCGGAGAGAGGGAATCCCGAAAGCCAGGCCGACGAGCCCGGTGAGGATGCCGGCGAGCGGGATCGTCCAGTAGTCCGGGACCCCGTGCTGGCTCGCGAGGATCGCGGTCGTATAGCCGCCGAGGCCCATGAAGGCGCCGTGCCCGATCGAGATCTGCCCGGTGTAGCCCGTGAGGATGTTGAGCCCCAGGATGGCGACGAAGAACGTGCCCATTCCGGCCAGCTCGAGCGCCTTGTAGCCGCTAACGAGGAACGGCAGGACCGAGAGAACAACGGCGGCGGCGCCCGTGAACGCAATGCGCCCGGCCCAGACGACGGCGCGCGCGCTCATACCTTCCTGGCAACCGTCCGGCCGAAGAGACCCGTCGGCTTGACGAGCAGCACGGCGAGGATGACGAGGAGCCCGACGGTCAGCCGGAGGTCGCTCAGGTCGACGTGGATCACATCCTTTCCGTACGTTCCGGCGAGGTTGAGGAAGACGCCAAGGGAGAGACCGCCGACCACCGCGCCCAGGGGACTGTCGAGCCCTCCCAGGACGGCCGCGGCAAAGGCGTAGAGCAGGACTCCGAGCATCATGTTCGGGTCGAGGAAGAAGTACGGGGCGGCGAGGATGCCCGACAGGGACCCGAGAGCCGCGGCCAGCCCCCAGCCGATGGCCAGCATCCAGCCGACGCGGATCCCGACCAGCGGGCTCGTCTCCGGGTTCACCGCCGCGGCGCGCATGGCGAGGCCCGTCTTGGTGAAGCGGAAGAACGCAGCGAGCAGCAGGACGGCGCCGACGGTGACGCCGATCACCCCGAAGTCCTGGATCGAGAAGGCAACGCCGCCGATCCGGATCGGCCGCGTCGAGAACACGCTCGGGAAGCTCTTTGCATCGCCGCCCCAGATCCACCCCGACAGCCCGTTCAGGAGGATCAGCAGGCCGATCGTGAGGATCACGATCGTCAGCACCGGCGCCCCCTGGACCGGTCGCATCACCGTCTGCTGCAGGAGGACGCCGCCGGCGAAGGCGATCAGGAGCACGAGCGGGAAGGCGATCCACTTCGACAACCCGTGCTGGGTCAGCGACCAGGCGATGAACGTCGTGAAGGTCGCCATCTCGCCCTGGGCGAAATTGATCACCCGGGTCGACCGGTAGATGATTACGATCGCCAGCGCCAGGCTGGCGTAGATGCCGCCGGTTGCCAGGCCGCTGACCACCTGCTGCCAGAACTGCGTCCAGTCGAAGCCGAGAATCATCAATAGCCCAGGTAGGACTTGCGGACGGAGGCGTGCGCGCGCAGCTCGGCGCTCGGGCCAGAGACGGCGATGCGCCCCACCTCGAGGACATAGGCGTGCTGCGAGGAGCGCAGCGCAATGCTCGCGTTCTGCTCGACGACAAGTGCGGTCAGGCCTTCCTGCTCGTTCAGCTCGCGGAGGATGCGGAAGATCTCCCGCACGACGATCGGCGCCAGGCCGAGCGAGGGCTCGTCGAGCATCAGCAGCCGCGGACGGCCCATCAAGGCCCGCGCCAGCGCGAGCATCTGCTGCTCGCCGCCAGAGAGTGTCCCGGCCGGCTGGTTCCGCCGCTCGGCGAGCCACGGGAAGTGCACGAGCATGCGCTGGAAGTCGTCCTTCAGCGAGGTTCCGTTGCGTCGAGCGTAGGCGCCGAGTCGCAGGTTCTCCCAGACGGTCAGCTCGCCGAAGGTGCCTCTGCCTTCCGGAACGTGGGCGACGCCGAGCCGCGCGACGGCATCCGGCGAGTGCCGCCCGAGCCGCCGGCCGTCGAAGACCACGTCTCCGGAGCTCCGAACCATTCCGGAGACGGCCCGCAGGGTCGTCGTCTTGCCGGCGCCGTTGGCGCCCAGCACCGCGACGATCGAACCCTCCTCGACGACGAGGGAGATCCCGTGGAGCGCACGAACTGCGCCGTAGTGCGCCTCGACGTCGACGAGCTCAAGCAGGTTCGTCATCCGTCCCGTCCTCGTCGCCCAGGTACGCCTCGATCACCGCCGGGTTCTGCTGGACCTCGGCCGGCGTGCCCGAGGCGATCTTCTCGCCGAAGTCGAGCACGTTGACCTCCTCGGAAACGCCCATCACGAGGTTCATGTGGTGCTCGACCAGCAGGATCGTCACGCCGAAGTCGGTGCGGATCCCGCGGATGAAATCTGCGAGCGCGTCGACCTCTTCGTGGTTCAGGCCGCCCGCAGGCTCGTCGAGCAGCAGGAGCTTCGGCCCGGAGACGAGCGCACGGGCGGTCTCGACCCGCTTCAGCGTTCCGAACGGAAGCCCGGCGACGGGCCGGTGCACGACGTCCGTCAGGCCCACGTAGTCGAGCACCTCCTGCGCGCGCGCCCGGGCTCGTCCCCCGGCCAGGAGGCCCTTGCTGTGGGTGCCGACGAGAACGTTCTCGAGCACGGTCATCGAGCGAAAGAGCTCGACGTTCTGGAACGTGCGGGCGATTCCGCGCCGGATCACCGCGTGCGCGGGGGTCCGCAGCAGGCTCTGGCCGTCGAACCAGAGCTCGCCCTCGTCCGGCCGGTAGAGCCGGGTGATCAGGTTGAACATCGTCGTCTTGCCGGCCCCGTTCGGCCCGATCAGCCCGACGATCTTCCCCACCTCGACGTCGAAGCTGACGTCGCCGACCGCCACGATCCCGCCGAACCGCTTCGCAACGTTCCGCACCGAGAGGAGGGCCATTGGCGCCAAGACTCTAAGGGCGTAGGGTCCTCCGACCCGAGGGGAGGGCCATTGGCGCCAAGAGTTCCGCGCCCG
>JBBRYK010000018.1:0-42424 GCA_038237665.1 Gaiellales bacterium
AACCGCCGCGCCCCCTCGACCCAGCCCTTCTTCCTCTGGCTGACGCCGCACGTTCCTCACAACGGAGGCCCACGCGACGACGACGATCCGCGCGGGGTCGGCACGACCCGACCGCCGGCGCGGTACAAGGACAGGTTCGCGACCCTGCCGCTGCCGATGCCGCCGTCGTTCAACGAGGCGGACGTCTCGGACAAGCCCGTCGGCATCCGCAACCGCGCGCCTCTCACCGACGAGCAGATCGCCGGGCTGCGCGAGGCCCACCAGCAAGCGCTCGAGGCAGACCTGGGCGTCGACGATATGGTGGCCGCGGTCATTGCGCGGCTGCGCGCTGCCGGGGAGCTCGCCAACACCCTCCTCATGTTCACCTCCGACAACGGCTTCTTCTACGGCGAGCACCGGGTGCTCCAAGGCAAGGTGCTGGTCTACGAGCCGTCGATCCGCGTTCCGCTCCTCGTGCGCGGACCGGGCATCCCGAAGGGCTTGCACCTGAAGCAGCTCGTCGGGAACATCGATTTCGCGCCGACGATCATGGACGCGGCACACGCACACGCAGGGCTGACGATGGACGGCCGCTCCCTGTTCCCGCTCTTCCGGCAGCCCGGCACCGAGTGGGGGAGAGACCTCGTGATCGAGAACGGGCCGAGCGGTGGACGTCGCGGCCGCGGCGGCGCCCAGCAGTTCTCCGCAGTCAGGACGCCCCAGTACCTCTACGCGCTGTACGCCAACGGCGAGCGAGAGCTCTACGACCTCGTCCGCGACCCGTATGAGCTCCAGAGCCGGCACGACGACCCGGCCTACGCAGAGATCGAGAAGAAGCTCGCGCTCCGCCTCGCCGCGCTCCGCAACTGCGCCGGGGCGGCCTGCTCGCAGCCGTAACCGCCGCGCTCACCCGGTTGCTCCGGCAGGCCCTCCACCCAACTCCCCGAGGGCCTGCCGGGGCGTGTTCGGACTCAGGCGGCGGCCAGCTCGTACAGGTCGAGCACCGCGTTCCAGCCCTCGTTGTAGCTCTCGCGGGCCTCGAGTGCGCGCTCGCCGAGGCGCTCCCAGCCGCTGTGGACGAGCTCGACACGCGTGCCGTCACCTTCGGCCTCGAACGTGACCTCGACTTCGGTGGCCTCGTGAACCTGTGTCCTGCTGCAGTCCCTGCTCGGGTGCCAGGAGATCCGCAGCCGGTGGGGCGGGTTCCAGTCCAGGACATAGCCCCAGACGGTCTCGCCGCCGTCGGCGAGGCTCTCGACCAGCCGTCCGCCCTCGGCCGCGTCGAAGCGCACGCCGCGCGAGCCCGCCTCACCGACGGAGTGGGTGGGTAGCGGCCACCAGTCGCCGATCCGCTCGGTGAAGGTGGCGAAGGCCTGCTCCACCGAGCAGCCGACCGTGAGGGTCTTGTGCACCGGAGCGATGGTCGTCTCCGTGGTCATGCCTCTCTCCTCTCCTCGTCGGACTCCGCTGCCGCCTTGAAGCCGGCGAGCGCGTCGTCCCAGAATCGTTCGACCCAACTGCGGAGCTCGTCCAGCCCCATCGGTTCGAGCCGGTAGAGGCGGCGGGTTCCGTTCTTGCGCTCGCTCACGAGTCCGGCTCCCTTCAGGACGCGGAGATGCTGCGAGACGGCCGGACGGCTGACGGGCAGCCTGGCCGCCAGCTCGCCCACGGCCTGCGGGCCCTCGCCGAGCAGCTCGAAGATCGCTCGTCGAGTCGGGTCGGCCAGCGCGTCCAGCGTCTTACCGTAAGTGGTCACTTACGGTAAGTATAGGCTTACTTAAGCCAGAGTCAAGCCTTCGAGCTGCAAGAGAGCCCGCTTGCGATCGAGTCCGCCCCCGTAGCCGGTGAGCGAGCCCGTCGAACCGACGATCCGGTGGCAGGGGATCACGATCGGGACCGGGTTGCGGTTCAGCGCCCCGCCGACAGCGCGAGCTGCGCGCGGCTTGCCGATTCTCCGCGCGAGCTCTCCATAGGTTTCCACGCTGCCGTAGGGGACGCGCTCCAGCTCACGGAGCACGTGTGCCTGGAAGGACGGCACACCGACGAGGTCGGTCGGGAGCTCGAAGTCCTCCCGCTTGCCCTCGAAGTACTCCTCGAGGTGACGGCGGGTCGTGTCGAGACGCTTCGGCACGCGCAGCACGCGCAGGCCGTGGATGCGGGCGAGCCGTTCGACCTCCGCCTCGGGCTCGGGATCGAAGCCGATGCGGCAGAGGCCGCGCTCGGTCGACGCGAGCAATAGCGAGCCGATCGGCGAGTCCCAGACATCGTAGGCGACGTCGAGGAGGCCGGTTGCGGCGGCGGAGTCTCGGAAACGGCGGTCGAGTTCGGGACTGACAGTCATGGCTTGTTTCCCTTCTTGCGGATGCGGCGGACGCCTGAGGAGGCAGCCTGGCGGGCGGCCTCACTGCTGGAGCCGAGCGCGTCGCCGATGGTCGAGTAGTCGAGGTCGTAGCCGTAGCGAAGCACGACGGCGGCGCGCTCCTTCGCGGGTAGGTCTGCCGTCAGCGCCTGAAGCTCCTCGTAGGCGGGGGGCGTGTCGACCGATTCGAGATCGGGCACCTCCACGCCGCTCGGCAGCTTCGGGTAGGCGTCGATCGCGACGCGACTCGCGATCGTGATTGCCCAGCCCCGCAGGTTCTCGCTGTGCGCAAGGCGATCGTAGGCACGAAGCGCCCGCAGGAACGTTTCCTGGAAGGCGTCCTCGGCGGAGTCTCGTGGCAACCGGCGGCGGAGGAATGCGAGCACGGCCTCGCGGTGCTCGAGGTAGAAATGTTCGAAGGGCGGGATCGCCACTTGCTCCATCATCCATCTAACGCCCGAGAGAGCGGAACCGTGAGGTCAGCCCTGGCGGCCCTCGCGCGGCACCCAGGTCCTACCGGTCGGTCCCGTGTGCTCGGACTCCGGCCGGATCAGCCGGTTGTCGCCGTGCTGCTCCATCACGTGCGCACACCAGCCGGCGATGCGTCCGATCGCGAAGATCGACGTGCCCAGATCCGCCGGAATGCCGAGGTAGGTGTACACCGTCGCCGCGTAGTAGTCGACGTTGACCGGGAACTGCCTGTGCTTGTTCACCTCCTCGACGAGCTTCTCCTGGATCTCGAAGTACGGCGGCAGGTCCTTCGCGCCCGAAGCCTTCGAGAGTTCCCGGGCGAACGCCCGCAGGAACTTCCCGCGCGGATCCGTCGTCACGTAGACGCGGTGGCCGAAGCCGGGGAACTTGAATTTGGTCGCGAACCCCTGCTCGACGAACGCCGGAACGCGGTCGACCGAGCCGATCTCGTCCAGCATCGCCATCGTCCCGTCCGTCGCGCCGCCGTGGAGCGGTCCCTTGAGCGCGCCCAGCGCCCCGGTTACCGCGGCGTGCATGTCGGCGAGCGTGGCGGCGATGATGCGCGCGGCGAACGTGGAGGCGTTCAGCCCGTGCTCGGCCTGGAGGATGAAGCACGTATTGAGGATCTCCGCCGCCCGCGGGTGCGCTTCCTCGAGACCGGCCATGCGCACGAAGTCCTCGGCGTGACCAAGTTCCGGATCGGGAGCGACCGGCTCCTCGCCGCGGCGCCCGCGGATGTAGGCCGCGAGGATCGTGGGCATCTTCGCGATCAGGCGGACGGACTTCCGGTACTCGGCCTCCGGAGAGTTGTCGCCCTCGTCGGGGTCCTCGACCGCCGAGGCCGAGACGACGGTCCGCAAAACGTCCATCGCCGTGCCGCTCCCGGACAGTCGGCCCAGGATCTCCTGCAGCACCTGCTCGAGCGCCCGGTGCTCGCCGAGCTCGGCCTTGAAGTCGCGCAGCTGGTCTTCGGTCGGGAGGTTCCCGTTGAGGAGGAGAAACGCGACCTCCTCGTACGCCGCCTTGTCGGCGAGCTCCTCGATCGCGTAGCCGTGGTACTGCAGGAAGTCGTCCGCGACCTCGGAGAGGCCGGTGGTCGCCGCGACGACACCCTCGAGCCCGCGGGGGGCCACACTCCGGGACTCGGCGGTCACGCTCCGAGTCTCGCACAACCGACTGGGGAACCCGGATTGGCACAAAAAGCACCCGGCTTCGAGCGCAATGGTGCCGGATCGCCCATCGGCTCGAGCCCGCTCGAGCAAACTAACGGCATGCGCGTCGCCGTCGTCGGCCATGTCGAGTGGGTGCAGTTCGCCCGGGTCGAGCGGACGCCGGCTGCGGGCGAGATCGCCCATGCCGAGGAGACCTGGGAGGAGGCCGGCGGCGCGGGCGCCGTGGCTGCGGTGCGGCTCGCCGAGCTCGAGGGTGAGGCGATGCTCTATACCGCACTCGGCCGCGACGAGTTGGGGACCGCGGCGGCGGAGCAGCTCGTCGCCCGCGGCGTGACGGTGCATGCGACACGGCCGGACGAGCCGCAGCGGCGGGCGTTCTGCTTCGTCGACGCCGTCGGCGAACGGACGATCACGGTGCTCGGCACCAAGCTCGTTCCGAGCGGAAAGGACGCCGATCTCCCCTGGGAGGAGCTGGCGAGAGCCGACGCGGTCTACTTCGTCAGTGGCGACGTCGCCGCCCTGCTGCAAGCACGGCGCGCCCGCGTCCTCGTCGCCACCTCGCGCGAGCTGCCAACGCTCCGCGCCGCCGGCGTCGAGCTCGACGGGCTTGTCGGCAGCGCCAAGGACGAGGGGGAGATGTTCCGTCCCGGCGATCTCGATCCCCCGCCGATCCTGGCCGTGACCACGTCGGGCTCGCTCGGCGGCTGGGCGCAGCCCGGCGGCCCCTACCGGGCCGCGGCGCCCGACGGCCCCGTCGAAGACGCGTACGGGTGCGGCGACGCCTTCGCAGCCGGCCTGGCACTCGCGCTGGCCCGGGGGCTCCAGAACGCGGAAGCGGTCGAGTTCGCCGCGCAATGCGGTGCAGACGCGCTCACGTTTCGCGGCGCTGGGGTCGCCTGACCCTTTCCCGGCCGCTGCCGTCGAGCGCGCGCAGGCACACTGTGGGTGTGAACCCTGAGGAACTACTGGCGTTGCTGGGCTGGATCCCTCAGGAGGACTGGCAGCGGCGCTCGATCAGCGACCTCGTCCGCGGCCTTTCCGTCGACCGGGATCCGGTGGAGATCAGGAAGTGGTTCCGCCAGTCTCGGCCGTCGCTCGGAAGACGGACGGCGCTCGACGTGCTCCGGCTGGCGAAGCGGCCAGACGACGCGCTGCTCGAGGAACTGCAGCGGCTCGCGTTGCAGCCGACGCTGTAGCCGCTCGCGGACGTCCGACACCGCAGCCGCCCGCCGCGCCGACCCGCGCCGCTGCGTCCGCAGTCCCGCGAAAGGGGGATTGTGTTGCGTCGTGGGTTTTTATGGTTTAAAGTGGACCGTAGTGGGAGATGCTTCTAGGCGAACACGACCATACGATCGATGAGAAGAACCGCCTCACCCTTCCGGCGAAGTTCCGGAAATCCTTCGAGGGCGGGGTGGTCCTCACGCGTGGGATCGACCGCTGTCTCTCGGTCTACCCGCGCGACGAGTGGGAGCGGCAGGTCGGCTCACGCATCGGGGAGCTCGAGGGTCTCAGCCGCGACGA
The DNA here is from genome assembly GCA_038237665.1 of Gaiellales bacterium. GTDB lineage: Bacteria > Actinomycetota > Thermoleophilia > Gaiellales > Gaiellaceae > JBBRYK01. Next base: position 5,503 of record JBBRYK010000018.1, read on the forward strand.
CCGGCGGCTCCAGCGCTTCTTCTTCTCTTCGGCCACCGAGGTCGAGCTCGACAAGCAGGGCCGCGTGATGTTGCCGCCCGGGCTCGTGGAACACGCAGGGCTGGGCCGCGAAGTCACCGTCGCGGGTGTCTACGACCACCTCGAGATCTGGGACCGAGCCGCCTGGCAGGCCGAGATGCGCGAGGTCGAAGGGAGTGCGGAGGATGTTGCCGAACGTCTTGCGGGAAAACGCGACTGATCACATCCCCGTCCTGGCGGACGAGGTGCGCCGTCTCCTCGCCGTCCAGCCGGGAGAGACCGTCGTCGACACCACCTTTGGTGCCGGCGGCCACTCGACGCTCCTCGCCGAGGACCTGCGCGGCCGGGGCAAGCTGATCGCCATCGACCGCGATCCGGATGTGCGGCGCCACTTCGACCGCTTACGCAACCACACGGGCGCGCAGACACGTCTTCTGCGCGGCGACTTCGCGATCGTCCTCGAGCAGCTTGGCTCGAACGGCGTCAGGGCTGACGCGATCCTGATGGACCTCGGCGTCTCGAGCATGCAGCTCGACCGACCCGAGCGCGGATTCTCGTACGCCGTCGACGCCCCGCTCGACATGCGTATGGACCCGTCTTCCGAGACCACGGCGGCGACGCTCGTCAACGAGCTGGACGACCGGGGGCTCGAGTCGATCTTCCGCCGCTACGGCGAGGAGCGCTACGCGAGGCAGATCGCGCGCGCAATCGTCCGGCGGCGCAAGGCGGAACCGTTCGAGCGGACCGGAGACCTCGTCGAGACGATCCGCGCCGCGATCCCCGCACCGGCGCGCTTCGGTGACGGTCATCCCGCCAAGCGCGTGTTCCAGGCGCTTCGCATCGCCGTCAACGACGAGCTCGGCGCCCTCGAAGCGGCCCTCCCCGCGGCGGTGGAGATGCTCCGCCCGGGCGGACGGATCGTGGTGATCAGCTTCCACTCGCTGGAGGACCGGATCGTGAAGCGGTTCCTGCGCGCGAACGAGCGCGGCTGCGTCTGCCCGCCCGACTTCCCCGTGTGCGTCTGCGGGCACGAGCCGCTGCTACGGGCACTCGCCCGGAAGGCGATCAGGCCGAGCTCGATCGAGGTTGCGGCCAACCCGCGGTCCTCGTCGGCGAAGCTGCGGGCGGCGGTGCGGACGTAGCGATGGCGTCGCTCGCCCCGTCACCTGCGTACGACGAGCGGCCACGCCGGCCGCGCCCGCCGTCGCGCAAGGCCAGCGTTCGCAGCCAGCGCCGGATGGCCGGCAGCGTGGTCTGGATCGGCGTCGTCGCCGTCCTGCTCGCCGGGATCGTCGCCGTGAACGTCGCCGTCCTCAGGCTGAACGTGCGCCTCGACGAGCTGTCGCGCGATCGCGCTCGCCTGCGCTCCGACAACGCCACGCTCGAGGCCCAGCTGGCCGGCGCGGCTTCCGCGTCCCGGATCCAGCAGGCGGCCGAGGGTCGGGGCCTCGCACCGGTTACGCCCGAGCAGACGACGTACGTGTACCTCGCTCAGAAGTGACGCCCGTCGTGGCGAACCGGCGGATCCGCCTGCTGCTCGCCGTCTTCGCGCTCGCGTTCGGGATCACGTTCCTGCGGGCGTTCTGGCTGCAGGGCGTGCGGGGCGATGCGCTGGGCGCGCGCGCGGCCAGCCAGCACCGTGAGGTCGTCACGATCCCGGCGGGGCGGGGGACGATCTTCGACCGTAGCGGCGTGCAGCTGGCGATCGGCGAGGACGCGATGACCGTCTACGCGAACCCGCGCCAGGTGGCAACTCCGAGACGGACGGCGGCGACCGCGGGGCCGATTCTCGGGATCGATGCTGCAACTCTCGTGCCGCTGCTCGCCGACCGTTCGCGCGGGTTCGTCTACCTCGCGCGGAGGATCGACCCGGCGCGGGTCGCGGCTCTGACACGGCTGCACCTACCGGGCATCAACGCCTACCACGAGGAACGCCGGGCCTATCCCCAGGGCACGGTGGCGGCCCAGGTGCTCGGCTTCGCCGGGATCGACAACACCGGGCTCGCCGGGCTCGAGCTCGAGCTCGACAAGAGGCTGGCGGGTACGCCGGGCCGGCAGACGATCGTCAAGGATCCCTTCGGCCGGGTGCTCGACATTGCCGCCGCGACCCCCGAACGGCGCGGGAGCGACATCGTTGTCACCGTGGACCACACGATCCAGGCGAACGCCGAGGCGGTGCTTCGCTCAACGGTCGCGAAGTGGCACGCACGCGCGGCCACCGCGATCGTGCTCGATCCACGTACCGGTGCGGTGCTGGCCATGGCCGGCTCGCCGGGGTTCGACGCCAACAGCTATCCGACGACCCCGCGTGCGCTCCAGCGCGTCCGCGGGGTTACGGACACCTACGAGCCGGGGTCGACGTACAAGCTCGTCACGGTCGCGGCCGCGCTCTCCGATCATCTCGTCTCGCCCTCCTCGCAGTTCACGCTGCCCTACGGAATCCAGGTCGCCGACCGCGTGATCCACGACGCAGAGGAACGCGGGACCGAGACCATGTCGGTCGCGCAGATCCTCTCCCGCTCCTCCAACGTCGGCGCGATCACGCTCGCCCAGCTGCTCGGCAAGGAGCGCCTCTCACGGTGGATCTCGCGGTTCGGGTTTGGCAGCCCGACGGGCATCGACTTCCCGGGCGAGAGCCCCGGGATCGTCCTTCCTCCCGACCGCTGGTCTGGATCGACGATCGGCAACGTTCCGATCGGCCAGGGAATCGCCGTGACGCCGATCCAGATGGCCGCCGCGTATGCATCCATCGCCAACGGCGGTATCTGGACGCGGCCGCACCTGCTGGACCGGATCGTCGGCGAGCGCCGAGCCCGGCTCGACCGGCGCCGGATCGTCTCGCCGGGTGTTGCAGCACAGCTGAACACGATGCTCAGGCTGGTCGTCACCGAGGGGACGGGGACCCTGGCCAAGGTTCCGGGCTACGTCGTCGCCGGGAAGACCGGCACGGCCCAGAAGCCGGATTCGCACGGGGGATACTCGGATTCGCGCTACGTCGCCTCGTTCGTGGGCTTCGTTCCGGCCACGAAGGCGCGTCTGGTCATCCTCGTCGCCATCGACGAGCCGAAGGGCGCGATCTGGGGTGGGGTCGTTTCGGCACCGGCCTTCGCCGAGATCGCCAAGTTCGACCTCCAGTACCTCGAGGTCCCGCCGGACAACCTCCCGCCCTCGGGCTAAATCGGGTGGAGTCGCGTTGCCGTTCCGTGACACTCTCGTAACGGGGTCTGACCCCGTTACGAGAGTGTCACGGGGAGCGTCTTGGACGGCCGGGCTCGGAGGTAGACTCGGATCCCGATGAACCTGGAGCGCGTCATCGCCGCGCTCGCTCCCACCGCCGTTCTGGGGCGCGCTCCGGCCGAGATTTCGGACCTCGCGTACGACACCCGAACGGTCGGCAGGGGCGCGCTCTTCTTCTGCGTTCGCGGCGCCAAGGCCGACGGCCACGACCTCGCGCCCGAGGCGGTCGCGAACGGGGCCGCCGCGCTGGTCGTCGAGCGTCCGCTGGAGCTCGACGCGCCGCAGCTCGTCGTGCCGAGCGTGCGTTCGGCGATGGCGCCCGCGGCCGACGTCTTCTTCGGCGAGCCTACTCGCGAGCTCGAGGTCGCGGGCATCACGGGCACCAGCGGGAAGACGACGACCTCGTACCTGCTCTGGTCGATCCTCGACGCCGCCGGCCGGCGGCCCGGCCTGATCGGCGGCATCGAGCGCCGCGTCGGTGGCGAGGTTCGCGTACCCACGCTGAACACGCCAGAGGCGATCGACCTCCAGCGGCTCTTCCGCGAGATGCTCGACGGGGACAACCGCTCGTGCGTGCTGGAGGCGACCTCGCACGCCTCGGCCCAGGGCCGCCTCGACCGCACCCGGTTCGCTGTGCTCGTCTTCACGAACCTGAGCCAGGACCACCTCGACTTCCACGGCACGTTCGAGCGCTACTTCGCGGCCAAGCGACGCCTGTTCGAGGGCGGCGTGCCGGCTGTCGTGAACGTCGGCGACGAGTACGGGCGCCGGCTCGCCGCCGAGCTTCCGGAGGCGCTCACCTTCGGGCTGTCGACGCGTGCCGAGATCGGGCCTGGCGCGCTCGACGGCATCGACCTCCGTCTGCGTGGCCGCTTCAACGTCGAAAACGCGCTCGGGGCCTTCGCCGCGGCGCGCCTCCTCGGAATCGCCGACGACGCGATCGCCCGTGGGATCGAAGCCGTGAGCGACGTCCCCGGCCGTTTCGAAACGGTGGACGAGAGTCAGCCTTTCACGGTCGTCGTCGACTACTCGCACAAGCCCGGAGCCCTGGAGAACGTGCTGAAAACGGCGCGAGAGCTGACGCGCGGACGCGTGATCTGCGTCTTCGGCTGCGGCGGCGACCGTGACCGCGGGAAGCGGCCTGTGATGGGCCGGATCGCCGCCGAGCTGGCCGACGTCGCGATCGTCACCTCGGACAATCCACGGAGCGAGGATCCGGAGGCGATCATCGACGAGGTCCTCGCCGGCGCGCCCGACCTCCAGGTCGAGGTCGACCGACGGGAGGCGATTGCACGCGGGCTGGAGCTCGCCCGTGCCGGAGACGTGGTCGTGATCGCCGGCAAGGGGCACGAGCAGGGCCAGGAGTTCCACGACCGTACGCTTCCGTTCGACGACCGCGAGGTCGCGCGTGACGCGCTCCGCCGGCTGAGGGCGCCCGCGTGATTGCGCTCGCGCTCGACGAGGTCCGGGCGCTGTGCGCCGGCGCGCTGAAAGCGGCTTCGGGTGCAGCCGAGGTCACGGGCGTGCAGATCGACTCGCGCCGGATCGAGGACGGCGACCTCTTCGTCGCCGTCGGGCGTGGCGCCGACTTCCTCGACGAGGCGCGGGCCCGCGGCGCTGCGGCCACGCTCGTCCCGGATGACGCGTTCGCGGCACTGGGCGCGCTCGGCCGCGCCGTCCGGGAGCGGTCGGCTGCCCGAGTGGTCGGGATCACAGGATCGACGGGCAAGACCTCGACGAAGGACATCCTGCTCGCGCTCTGCGCGCCGCACGCGCGGACGATCGCCAGCGAGCGGAGCTACAACGCCGAGCTCGGCGTCCCCCTCACGCTCTGCCGGCTCGAGCCCGACACCGAGGTTTGCATCGTCGAGCTGGCCATGCGCGGCTTCGGCCAGATCGCCTACCTCTGCGAGCTCGCGCGGCCCGATATCGGCGTGATCACAAATGCAGGCCCTGCCCACCTCGCTCTGGTCGGGTCACTCGAAGGCGTCGTCCGGGCGAAGTCCGAGCTGCTCGCCGCGCTGCCCTCCGGCGCGCCGGCGATCGTTCCCGAGGAGTTCCCGGTTGACCGCGCCGACCTCGACGTCCGACGCTTCGACGAGCCCGAGGCGCGGATCGCCGACGGACGCACCGCGATCGAGTGGCACGGACGCGAGCTGGAGTTCGGGTTCACGGCGCGCCACCAGGCTCGGAACGCGCTCGCTGCGCTCACGGCGCTGGCTGCGCTCGGGCTCGAGCCGTCGAGCCCCGTGGACGTGGCCTTCTCGGCCTGGCGAGGGGAGGAACTGCCGCTCGCAGGCGGTGGGGTGCTGATTCTCGACTGCTGGAACGCGAATCCGATCTCGATGCGCGCGGCGCTCGAGCACCTGGCGGGCGTGGCGGAGGGACGGCGGCTCGTGGCGGTGCTGGGAGACATGGCCGAGCTTGGCCCGCGCGCGGCCGACTACCACCGCGAGATCGGCCACCTGGCCCGCTCGCTCGGCGTCGAGGCCCTGCTCGCGGTCGGCAGCGAGGCCCGCGCGTACCTCGAAGGCGGCGCGGGGATCAGAATCACCGGCTGGGCTCCGACCGCGCCGGAGGCAGTACCGCTCGTTGCGGAGACGCTCGAGCCCGGCGACTGCGTTCTCGTCAAGGCGTCCCGGGCCGTCGGGCTCGAGGCCGTCGCCGACGCGCTCACGGCCGTCCGGGCGTAGATGGTTCGAGTCCTCATCGCCGGGATCCTGGCCATGGTGCTCTCGATCGGCCTCGGGCCGAAGTTCATCGAGTTCCTGCGCCGGCGCGAGTACGGGCAGCAGATCCGGGAGGAGGGCCCGCAGCACCACGTCGCCAAGCAGGGCACGCCGACGATGGGCGGGCTGCTGACCATGCTGGTGGCCGCCGTCGCGTTCCTGGCGGTCAGCAAGTACAAGGCAACGGGTCTCACGGTGCTCTTCGCCGCCCTCGGCTGCGGTGCGATCGGGTTCCTCGACGACTTCATCAAGCTCACGCACCGGCGCTCGCTCGGGCTCTCCGGCCGGTGGAAGATGCTGCTGCTGGCGCTCGTCACGCTCGGTGTCGTTCTCGCGGCCCGGCACCAGCAGCTGCCGACGAGTCTGTACGTGCCGGGGGTCGGCGAGATTTCGCTCTCGTACGGCTTCTACGTGCTCATGTTCCTCGTCATCGCGGGCGCGGCCAACGCGGTCAACCTCACCGACGGTCTCGACGGCCTCGCCGCGGGTACCGGGATGATCGCGCTCTTCACGTACACCGCGATTGCGGTCGTCGCCTACATCCGCACCGGTCGTCCCGGGCATCGCTTCGACTCGCGGCTGGACCTGGCGATCGTCGGCGCCGCGATGGTCGGAGCGCTGATCGGCTTCTTATGGTTCAACGCCTTCCCGGCCGAGGTCTTCATGGGCGACACCGGGGCGATGATGATCGGCGGAGCCATCGCCGGCATGGCGATCATGACGAAGACGATCTTCCTGCTCCTGCTGATCGGCGGGATCTTCGTCATCGTAACCCTCTCCGTGATCATCCAGGTCTTCACCTTCCGGTACATGGGCCGGCGGGTCTTTCTGATGGCCCCCCTGCAGCATCACTTCGAGCTGAAGGCCTGGTCGGAGACGAAGATCATGGTCCGGTTCTGGATCATCACCGGGATCCTGTGCGCCGCCGGCTTCGCCCTGTATTACCGCTACTTCACGGGCTTCGCCCGCTGAACGAGCTGCCGCCTCGCGTGCTCGTGCTCGGGCTTGCGCGCTCGGGACAGGCGGCGGCTGCGGCGCTCGAGCGCCGAGGTGTCGAGGTGGTCGGGGCAGACCGCAAGCTCGGCAACGACCGGGAGCTCGGCCTGCTCGGGGGCGTCGGTCTGCTCGTGAAGAGCCCCGGCGTGCCGGGGGAGGCGCCGCTCGTGCTCGAGGCCCGCTCGCGGGGAATTCCCGTCTGGAGCGAGATCGAGCTCGGCGGGTGGCTGCTGCCCGACAACCCCCTGGTCGCCGTCACTGGGACGAACGGGAAGACGACGACCTCGGAGCTGCTCGGGTTCATCCTCGGCGCCCCGGTGGCCGGGAACGTGGGCCGGGCCCTCACCGAGCTCGACGAGCACATCGAGCCCGGCCGGTGGATCGTCTGCGAGGTCTCCAGCTTCCAGCTCGAGGACGTCGTCGCGCTCCGGCCACGTGTCGCCGTGCTGCTCAACCTCGAGCCCGACCACCTCGACCGGCACGGCACGGTCGACGCCTACACCGCCGCGAAGCTACGGATCTTCGAGAACCAGAGCGCCGACGACGTTGCGGTGGTCCCGCGCGGGGTCCCGGCGGTGCCCGGAGCCGCGCGGCGCGTCGAGTTCGCGTGGGACGACCCGCTCCCGGCCGAGCCGCGCATCCCGGGCGCGCACAACCGGGAGAATGCCGCCGCCGCCGTCGCCGCGGCGAGGGCGGTCGGCGCGGCCGAAGACGCAATCGTGCGCGGCCTCCGCGACTTCCCCGGCGTCCCGCACCGGCTCGAGCTGGTCGCCGAATGCGGCGGCATCCGCTTCGTCAACGACTCGAAGGCCACCAACGTGGCCTCGACGAGGCGGGCACTCGAGACCTACGGCGAGGAGCCGGTGCATCTGATCCTCGGCGGTTCGCGGAAGGGCGAGGACTTCGGCCCGCTGGCAGCGGCTATCGGAGCCAACGTCCGCGGGGTCTACCTGATCGGCGAAACGGCGCACGAGCTGGCGCAGGTCGTGGCCGCGGCCACGGTCGCCGGCGACCTGAACGCCGCCCTCGCCCTCGCGGCGGCAGCGGCACGGGCAGGGGACACGATCCTGCTCTCACCCGCCTGCGCGAGCTACGACCAGTACGAGAATTTCGAGCAGCGAGGCGAGGAGTTCCGCCGGCTCGTGCAGAACCTTGAAGAGTGCGTCGGGGGGTCGAGTCTCACGTCCTGATCCTGGTCACCCTGGGTCTGGTTGCGTTCGGCCTCGTCATGGTCTACAGCGCGACCTCGGCGTCCGCGGCGCTCCGGAACGCCGATCCCGGGTACTACCTGAAACACCAGGCGCTGTACGCGCTCGTCGGGCTGGTCGCCCTGGTCGCCCTGGCGCGGACGCCGTTCGCGACCTGGCGCCGCCTAGCACCGGCGCTCGTCATCGGCAGCCTGGTCCTGCTGGTCGCCGTGCTCGTGCTCGCCCACCCGGTCAACGGCGCGCGACGCTGGATCGGTTTCGGACCGGCAGCCTTCCAGCCCTCCGAGTTCGCGAAGCTCGCGGTCGCGATCTGGGCGGCGGCCTACCTGGCGCGCTCGAAGCCGCCGCAGACGCTGAAGCAACTCGCCCGCCCGGTCGGCCTGCTGGTCGGCGTCTACTGCCTGCTGCTGATCGTCGAGCCCGACCTCGGGACGGCCATCGCCCTGGTCGTGATGGTCGGCGGCATGCTGCTCGTCGCCGGAACGCCGCCACGGGTGCTCGGCCTCGGGGTCTCGATCGCTGTCGCGGCTGGCATGGCCGCGATCTGGTTCGAGCCCTACCGGAGGGCGCGGATCTTCGCCTTCATCAATCCCTGGCACGACGCGCAGGGCGTCGGCTACCAGCTCGCGCAGGCGATGGTCGGCCTGGGCTCGGGCGGGATCTTCGGCGTCGGGATCGGCCAGGGGGTCGGCAAGGTCAACTACCTGCCCGAGGCCCACACGGACATGATCTTCGCGGTCATCGGCGAAGAGCTCGGGCTGGTCGGGACGATGGCCCTGATCGCCGCGTTCATCGCGTTCGCCTATGCGGGCCTGAAGATCGCGATCCACTGCCGCGACCCCTTCGGCAAGCGGCTCGCGGCAGGCCTGACCGTCCTCGTCTGCGGCCAGGCGGTGATCAACCTCGCCGCCGTGATGGGGCTGGCTCCGCTGACCGGGATTCCGCTGCCCTTCGTCTCCTACGGGGGCTCGAGCCTGATCGTCGCGCTCGCCTCGGTCGGCATCCTCCTTAACATCGCGGGCAGGAGTGGAGTCGCAGCGAGAGCTCAGGTGCCTGATCGCAGCCGGGGGGACGGCCGGACACGTGCTGCCCGCGTTGGCAGTGGCGGAGGAGCTCGTCCGGCGCGGCGTGAGCGTGACGTTCGCCGGGTCGCCGGATCGCGTCGAAGCGCAACTCGTCCCTGAGGCGGGCTTCGAGCTCGACACGTTCCGCGTCCTCGGCCTGCCCCGGCGGCCGAGCCTCGCGCTGGCGCGCGCAGTGCTTCTGGCCGGTGCGGCACCGCGGGCCTGCGGCCGGATCCTTGCGCGGCGCCGCCCGGACGTCGTGCTCGGTGGCGGGGGCTACGTCGCCGGGCCGATGGTGGCGGCCGCCTGGCGGCGGCGGATCCCGGCTGCGGTGACCGAGGCGGACGCCCATCTCGGCCTGGCGAACCGGCTGGCCGCGCCGTTCGCGCGCCGCGTCTTTCTGGCCTACCCACCGACCCGGCCGCTGCGTCCGAAAGAGCGCGTGTTCGGCCGGCCGCTGCCCGCGCGCTCCCGGCCGGTCCCGCGGGAAGAGGCGCGCGCTCACTTCGAGCTGCCCGCCGGCGCCCCGGTGCTGGGCATCTTCGGCGCGCTCGCCGGCGCACGAGCGCTGAACGAGCTTGCAGTCTCTGCCTGGGGCGAGGCCGGTCCTGCCGTGTTGCATCTGGCCGGTGAACGTGACCTGGCGTCGCTGCAGAGCCGTGTGCATCGTCCTGACTACCGGCTGCTCGCCTCGACCGACCACTTCGGGGCGGCCCTCTCGGCGGTCGACCTGGCCGTCTCCCGCGCCGGGGGAACGGTGTGGGAGCTGGCCGCGGCCGGCGTGCCCGTGGTGCTCGTTCCGTATCCCCATGCGACCTCGGACCACCAGACGCTGAATGCGCTCCACTTCGAGGCCGGAGGTGGCGCCGTGCTCGTCCCGGAGAGCCGGCTCGACGAGGTGCCCGCGCTGGTCGCGGAGCTGTTCGCCGATCCTGGGAAGCTCGAGTCGATGCGCCGCGCCATGCTCGAGCTTGCCCGTCCGAACGCGGCAGCGGAGATCGCGGAGGAGCTGATCGCGCTTGCCGGCTGATACCAAGCCCCTGGCGCGACGGAAGGTCTGGCTGATCGGCATCGGCGGGGCCGGCATGTCCGCCTATGCACTCGTCGCAAAGGCGTGGGGTGCGGAGGTGGGCGGCTGGGACCGCAACGAGACGCCGTACCTGGACGCGCTGCGCGCAGCCGGCATCGAGGTTCGGGTCTCCTCGGAGCCCGAGACTCCGCAAGGGAAGGAGGTCTTCGTCTCGAGCGCCTATCCCGGCGTGGCCGGGCGGCCCCGCGCCGAGCTGCTCGCCGAGCTCGTCTCGCTTCGGCGCGCGATCGTCGTCGCCGGTGCTCACGGGAAGACCACGACCGCCGCGATGATCGCCTTCGCCCTCCTGGAGGCCGGCGAAGACCCAGCGTGGATCGTCGGCGGCGAGGTGCCGCAGCTCGGCGCGAACGCCGGCACGGGCGAGGGCTGGCTCGTCGTCGAGGGAGACGAATCCGACCGGAGCCTCGAGGCGCTCCGGCCGCAGATTGCCGTCGTCCTGAACGTCGATCTCGACCATCACTCCGCCTTCGCGTCGCGCGCGGAGGTCGAGGCCCTCTTCGAGCAGTGGCTGGTCAACGTCCCGAGCGTCGTCCGCGGCTCCGAGCTTCGCCCGGCCGACATCGAGCTCGCCGTGCCCGGCGAGCACAACCGCCGGAACGCGGCCGCCGCGCTGGCCGCCCTCGAGCTGGCCGGGGTCGATCGTGCCCGGGCCGGTCGGGCTCTCGCGGACTTCCGCGGTGCAGGCCGCCGCTTCGAAACCGCCGGCGAAGCCGGAGGCGTCACCGTCGTGGACGACTACGCCCACAACCCGGCCAAGCTCGAGGCGCTGCTGGAAGCCGCGCGCGAGCGCGCGGACGGCCGCGTCCTCGTCCTCTTCCAACCGCACCTCCCCTCGCGCACGCGCCACCTCTGGCGCGAGCTCGGCGCCGCCCTGACTCACGCGGATGCCGCCTGCGTGACGGAGATCTATGCCGCCCGCGAGGCCGTGCCCGAAGGGCTCTCCGGGAAGCTGGTGGCCGAGGCGGCGGCCGATGCCCGCCCGGGGATGACCGTCGGCTGGGCGGCCGGGCTCGAAGCCGCGGTGAGGATCGTCGCCGGCTGGGCGCGGCCCGGCGACCTCGTGCTCACCGTCGGCGCGGGGGACGTCGACCGTGCCGTGCCGCTTCTGCTCGAGGCCCTCGCGTGAACATAGAAGAGCGCGTCCCGCTGTCGCGCTTCACGACCATCGGCACCGGTGGTCCGGCGCGGTGGTTCGCGCGGCCCCGCACGGTCGCCGAGCTCGAAGAGGCGGTTGCTTGGGCGGCCGGGCGCGGTGCGGAAAGCACAGTCGTGGGCCTCGGCTCGAACCTGCTCGTCGCCGACGAAGGGGTCGACGCGCTCGTCCTCAAGCTCGAGGGCGAGCTCGCGGCGGCCGAGGTGCAGGAGGAGCTCCTCGTTGCGGGTGGCGGAGCCGCGAACGCGGTGTGCCTGCATCGCGTTCGTGCCGCGGGGCTCGGCGGGTTCGAATTCGCGTGCGCGATCCCGGGCACGGTGGGTGGGGGCGTGAGGATGAACGCCGGCGCGTACGGCGGCGACTGGGCGGCGATTCTCGTCCGGGCGCTCGTCGTCGGGCCGGACGGGTCCGCGTGGCGAACCCCGTCCGAGCTCGGGCTCAGCTACCGCCACTCCGAGCTTCGGGCCGGGGAGGTGGTCGCGCAGGCGGAGTTCCGGCTGTCCCCGCAGGATCCGGAGGAGATCAAGGCGAAGATCGCGGACTTTCAGTCTCAGCGGAAGGCCACGCAGCCGACGAACAAGCGGACTTTCGGGAGTGTCTTCAAAAACCCGGAGCACGAGTTCGGCGCAGGGCGGATGCTGGAGGCCTGTGGGCTGAAGGGCTTCCAGGTTGGCGGTGCGCAGATCTCGCCACGGCACGCCAACTTCATCGAGAACGCGGGCAAGGCGAGCTCGGAGGACGCACTCGCGCTGATGGCCGAAGCGTGCCGGCGGGCGCTCGAGCAGTACGGCGTGGAGCTGGAGCGCGAGGTCGTGTTCCTCGGACCGCTCGAGTTGCCGCCCGCGGGCGAGAGCGCCGGGTAGGAACGGCTCCGCGCACGGCGAAGGGTTCCGGCGGATGGCCGCCCGAGCCCGCCCACGTCCTCGTTCGCGGGCTGCCGTCGCGCGCCTGCCCCGCCCTCTACCCGGGCTCAGCGCTGTCGCCGCGAGGGTCGCACCTTCGTGGCGCTCGCTCCTCGGCGGATTGGTCCTGCTCGCGCTCGCCGGCGGTGCCTATCTCGCCGCCCTCGAGACGTCGATGTTCGCCGTCCGCACGATCCGGGTCGACGGCGCGTCCCCTCAGGTCGCCGCGCAGGTCCGCCATGCCCTCGACCCGCTTGTGGGCAAGAGCCTCCTCAAGATCGGGGGGACCGACGTGCAGCGGCGCCTCGCCGGGCTCGTCACCATCGCCGCCGCGGAGTCGAACCGCGACTTCCCCCACACACTCCGGGTCCACGTCCAGGTCGAGAAGCCACTCGCGGTTCTGCGGCAGGGCTCCGCCGCCTGGCTCGTGTCGGCCGACGGCCGGGTGCTCAGGGCGCTTCCCCATCCGCGTCTGTCGAGTCTCTCGCGCGTGTGGCTTCCGGCGAGCGCTTCGGTGACGCCCGAAGCCGTGCTGGCCGACCCCCGCGGCCTGGAGGCGGTGACTGCGTTGCGCACCCTCGTGCGCGAGCCGATCGGCCCCTCGATTCGAGACGTTCGCACGGGGGAGAGCGAGTTCACACTGATGCTCCGGTCAGGCCTTGAGGTCCGCCTCGGCGACGTCTCGGACCTCCGCCTGAAGCTCGCCGTGACGCGAAAGATCCTCCCGCAACTGAGCCCGCCGGGGTACCTGGACGTGAGCGTGCCCGAGCGGCCCGTCGCGGAGACAAACTCTCAAGTCGGAGGTTGAGGTTGAGGGTGCTAAGGCGAAAGTTCTCATTGACAGCGCCGACAACGATCCGTACCCTGCCGAGAAAGGAGCGACTCGACGGCCCCATTCTCCACTACAGCTTGAGGTCGAGTCAGGTTGAGCCATGAGAGAACAGACCGGTAATTACCTCGCGATAATCAAGGTCGTCGGCGTCGGCGGCGGCGGCACGAACGCGGTGAACCGGATGGTCGATGCGGGCCTGTCGGGCGTCGAGTTCATCGCCGTCAACACCGACGCACAGGCACTGCTGATGTGCGACGCCGACCTGAAGATCCACATCGGAGCCCAGGCCACGCGCGGGCTCGGTGCAGGCGCGAACCCGGAGATCGGCCGCGCCGCTGCGCAGGAAAGCCGGGACGAGCTGAAGGAAGCGCTGAAGGGCGCGGACATGATCTTCGTGACCGCAGGCGAAGGCGGCGGGACGGGCACCGGCGGTGCGCCGATCGTTGCCGAGCTGAGCCGCGAGCTCGACGCTCTCACGGTGGGCGTCGTGACGAGGCCGTTCTCGTTCGAGGGGCGCAAGCGCTCCGGGCAGGCGGAGGCCGGGATCGAAGACCTCCGCGACCGGGTCGACACCCTGATCGTGATCGAGAACGATCGGCTCCTCCAGGTGGTCGAGAAGAAGACGTCGATCGTGGACGCGTTCAAGATGGCCGACGACGTCCTCCGGCAGGGCGTTCAGGGGATCACGGACCTGATCACGATCCCCGGGCTGGTCAACCTCGACTTCGCGGACGTCCGCACGATCATGCGGGACGCCGGCTCGGCGCTGATGGGGATCGGAGCGGCCTCGGGCGAGAACCGCGCCGCCGAGGCAGCGCGGATCGCCGTGTCGTCGCCGTTGCTCGAGGCGTCGATCGAGGGTGCGACCGGCATCCTCTTGAACGTCACCGGCGGTCCGGAGATCGGCCTCTTCGAGGTCAACGAGGCGGCCGAGGTCGTGACCAGCGCGGCCGACCAGAACGCGAACGTGATCTTCGGCGCCGTCATCGACGACGCCGCCGGCGACGAGGTGCGCGTGACCGTGATCGCGACCGGCTTCGGGCCCGCACGGACGCGGAGGCGGCGCGAACGGCCAGACACGGCCGGGCCTCGCGAGCCGCGCGAAACGGGCCCCCGGCGTCCCGCGAACGGTGACAGCGGCTTCGACGTCCCGCCGGACGTCCTCGAAGTCCCGTCGTTCCTCCGCGACACCTAGGCGCTCGAGCCTCTGAAACCACAACAGCCGGAGAGCTCTTGAGGAGTTCTCCGGCTGTGTGTGCCGGTTCGGCGTCTGCCGAACCGGCGGACCGGGTCGTTCAGACCGGCGGAGTGCCGGTCCGATTGAGGGCACTACGCATCTACCGCACCGGGGTCCGGCTCAAACATCGCGGGCAGTAGCATCCGCCTCGCATGCAAACCCTGGCCCGCACCCCGCTCTACGACAGGCATCTCGCGCTCGGCGCTCGCATGGTTCCCTTCGCCGGCTGGGAGATGCCGGTGCAGTACGACGGCGTGATTCCCGAGCACCGGGCGGTGCGCACCGATTGCGGCGCCTTCGACGTGTCGCACATGGGCGAGATCGAGGTGGAAGGGCCTCGCGCGCGCGACCTGCTCCAGTCTTTGCTCTCGAACGACCTTGACCGGATCGAGCCGGGGCAGGCGCAGTACACCCTGCTGACGAACGAGCCTGGCGGGATCGTCGACGACCTGATCGCCTACGTCCTCGATCCCTTCCGCTACCTGCTCATCGTCAACGCGTCGAACCGGGAGGCCGACTTCGAGTGGATCAAGGAGCGAGAGGTGCGCGGCTCGGACGTTCGTGACGTGTCCAACGACTACGCACTGATCGCGGTGCAGGGCCCCACGTCGATCGAACGTCTCGAGCTGCCGGCCGCACCGGCGTTCACCTTCGCCGAGGGGGAGATCGACGGGATCGCCTGCATGATCAGCCGCACCGGCTACACGGGCGAGCCCGGCGTCGAGATCATGGTCATGAACGAGGACGCAGCCGACCTCTGGGACCGGGTGGTCGAACGGGGAGCGAAGCCGTGCGGCCTCGGCGCCCGCGACACGCTGCGGCTCGAGGTCTGTTACCCGCTTCACGGCAACGACATCTCGCCCGAGACCGACGCGATCTCGGCCAGCCTCGGCTGGGTCTGCGCCCTCGACAAGGACTTCACCGGAGCCGGCGAGCTCCGCGCGATCAAGGAGCGCGGCCCGGAGCGGCGTCTGGCCGCCTTCGTCATGGCGGAGAAGGCGGTCCCGCGGCAGGGCATGCCGATCGAGGGTGGCGGAGAGGTGACCTCCGGGACGCATTCGCCCATGCTGGACAAGGGAATCGGGATGGGGTACGTCCCGGCCGGGACGGCCGAGCCCGGAACGAGGATCACGATCGACGTCCGCGGCCGGCCGCGGGCGGCCGAGATCGTCAAGAAACCGATCTATCAGCGAGAGGAGTGAGCCTGTGGCGGCAGCGGAGAGCTATCCGGACGGCCTGAAGTACCACCGAGACCACGACTGGGCTTCGATTCACGGCGACGACGCGACCCTCGGCATCACCTGGTATGCGCAGGACGCGCTCGGCGAGCTCGTCCACTACGAGCCGCCCGACGTGGGCGCGACGATCTCGAAGGACAACGCCTACGGCGAGGTCGAGTCCGTCAAGGCCGTGTCCGACCTGATCGCACCGCTCTCCGGCGAGGTGCTCGAGGTCAACCAGGCCGTCATCGACGCGCCGGAGCTCGTGAACGAGGACCCGTACAGCGCCTGGTTGATCAAGATCAAGCTCAGCGACATCACCGAGCCCGACTCGCTGCTCGACGTCGAGGACTATAAGAAGCAGCTCGCGGACCTCTGAGCAGCTTGAGCTTCCTTTCACTCACCGAGCGCGATCGCGAGGAGATGCTCGCGGCCATCGGCGTCGAGTCGGTCGACGACCTCTTCGCTCAGATCCCCGAGGGCGTCCGTTACAGGGGCAGGCTCGACCTCGAACCCGCGCTCTCCGAGCCCGAGCTCGTCGCGCACCTCGAGGAGCTGGCCTCCCGGAACGCCCACAGCGGGTCCGAGCTCTCCTTCCTCGGCGCTGGGATCTACGACCACTACGTGCCCGCGGTCGTCGACGCAATCCTGTCGCGCGGCGAGTTCCTGACCGCCTACACGCCGTACCAGCCGGAGCTGAGCCAGGGCGTGCTCCAGGCGATCTTCGAGTACCAGACCGCGATCTGCGAGCTGACCGGGATGGACGTCTCGAACGCGTCCGGCTACGACGGAACGACGGTTGCCGCTGACGCCTGCTACGTGGCCAAGCATGCGACCGGCCGGACGAAGGTCGTCCTGGCCGAGACGCTCAACCCGCAGGTGCGCCAGGTCGTGAAGACCTACGCGCCCGGGTTCGGCCTGGACGTCGTCGAGGTTCCCCACGAGGGCGGAGTGACGGATCCCGATCGTCTCGCTGCGGCCGCGCAGGACGCGGCCGCCGTCTTCTTCCAGCAGCCCAACTTCTTCGGCTGCCTCGAGCCTGCTCCGGACCTGGCCGCTGCCGCCAACGAGGCAGGCGCGCTGCCGGTGGCCCACGTCGATCCGATCTCACTCGGGCTCCTGGAAGCGCCCGGGCGGTACGGCTGTGCGCTGGCAATCGGGGAGGGCCAGAGCGCCGGCAACTATCAGTCGTACGGCGGGCCGCACTACGGCTTCATCGCCGCCCGCTCGGACTACATCCGCCGGATGCCCGGCCGGATCGTCGGCGAGACGCTGGACGCCGCGGGCAAGCGCGGCTATGTGCTCACCCTGCAGACCCGCGAGCAGCACATCCGCCGCGAGAAGGCGACCTCGAACATCACCACGAACCAGACGCTGCTCGCGCTGGCCGGGCTCGTCCACCTGTCGTGGCTCGGGCCGCAAGGGCTGCGGGAGGTGGGGGAGACCTGCCTCGCACTCGCCGAGTACGCGAAGGGGCGGCTGAGTGACGCGGGATTCGAGCCGATGTTTCCTGGGCAGGCAACGTTCAAGGAGTTTGCCGTTCGGGTCGGACGGCCCGCCGACGGGGTCGTTCGCGCTGCGCGCGAGCACGGCGTGCACCCCGGGTATCCGCTGCGGCGCGACTACGCCGGCCTCGAGGACGCCCTGCTCGTGTGTCTCACGGAGAAGCGGACGCAGGCCGAGGTCGACCGGCTCGTCGAGGTCCTGGCCGAGGTGGCCGCGTGAAGCTGATCTACGAGCAGTCGAAGACGGGCAGGCGGGCGTCCGCACTGCCGCATCCGGACCTGCCGGTGCCCGACTTGCCCGCGGAGCTCCGGCGCGCCGAGCCGCCCCGGCTGCCCGAGGTCTCGCAGCCCGAGCTCGTCCGCCACTTCACCAAGCTCGCCACGCGGACCTTCGGGATCGACACCGGCTTCTACCCCCTCGGCTCCTGCACGATGAAGCACAACCCGCGCGTGAACGAGCGGGTCGTGGCACTACCGGGCTTCCGCGATCTGCACCCGCTCCAGGAAGAGGACGGGGCGCAGGGAGCGCTCGAGCTGATGTGGCGCCTCCAGGAGATCCTGGCGGAGGTCGCGGGGCTGCCCGCGGTCTCGCTGCAGCCGGCGGCCGGTTCGCAGGGCGAGCTGACCGGGCTGATGCTCATGCGCGCGTACTTCGCCGATCGCGGCGAGGGAGACACGCGACGGAAGGTCGTCATCCCCGACACGGCGCACGGGACGAACCCGGCCAGCGTGACGATGGCCGGCTACGAGGTCACGAAGGTCGAAACAGACGCACGCGGCAACCTCGACCTCGACGACCTGCGCGCCAAGGTCGACGCGGAGACGGCAGGGCTGATGCTGACCAACCCGTCGACGCTCGGGCTGTTCGACGAGGGGATCGAGGAGGTGGCCGCGATCTTCCACGGCGCCGGGGCACTCCTGTACTACGACGGCGCCAACCTGAACGCGGTGTGCGGGATCTCCCGCCCTGGCGACATGGGCTTCGACATCGTCCACTTCAACCTGCACAAGACGTTCTCCCAGCCGCACGGAGGCGGCGGCCCCGGCGGCGGCCCGATCGCCGTCCGCGAGGCGCTCGAGCCGTTCATGCCGGTGCCGGCGGTCGTCCGCGACGGTGATCGCTTCCGGCTCGACTACGACCGGCCGCAGTCGATCGGAAAGGTGCGCGGGTTCTGCGGGCCGTTCGGCGTCTTCGTGCGCTCGTACGCCTACATCCGCTCCTACGGCCCGGCCTTGCGGGAGATGTCCGAGGTGGCCGTGCTGAACGCCAACTACGTGCTCGCGCGGCTCCGCGACGCGTACGAGCTGCCGTACGACCGCCTCTGCATGCACGAGTTCGTGCTCTCCGCCCGGCGGCTGAAGCGCGAGCACGGCATCACCGCCCTCGACGTCGCGAAGCGGCTGATGGACTACGACTTCCATCCGCCGACGATCTATTTCCCGCTCGTCGTGCCCGAGGCGCTGATGATCGAACCGACCGAGACGGAGCCGAAGGAGACGCTCGACGAGTTCGTCGAGGCGATGCTCGCGATCGTGCACGAGGCAGCCGAGGAGCCCGAGGTGATCAAGGAGGCTCCGCACAGCCGCCCGGTCGGCCGGCTGGACGAGGTGCTCGCCGCCAAGCGCGCCGTCGTCAAGTACGGCTTCGAGCAGCACCCCGATCTCCGAGCGGAAGGCGCGCCCGCCGAGCCGCGACAGCTCGAGGCGCAGAAGGGAGCGTGATCGTGGTCCGGAGCCGTGTTCTCCTCTGGCTGGCCGCGGCGGCCCTCGCTGCGACCGCCCTGGCCGGGACGTCGGGGGCGACCTCGGCCAAGACGATGTCGGTGCGTATCACCTTCAGCGGCGTCTACAAGGGCCGCGTCAACTGGGGGCACGCCCAGAACGGCCCAGGAACGCAGCTCGTCACGTACGGCTGCATGCGCTGGAAGATCCCGGGCAGGCCGCTCCGCTACGCGGTGATCTTCGGTCAGGCATACGAGCAGAAGCAGTCGTTTCTGGCCAAGTTCGACTACGAAGAGAGCGGGCTCGGGCGACCACACCGGTTTCGGCGCCCGGACTACCTCGGTGTCGTCGTGACTACACCGGCTGGGAACGTGTACGACGCCATCGATCCAGGCAAGGCTGCGGTGACGATTACGCTCGCCACCAATCTCCTCGGCGGGACGTTCGACGCACGGAACCTGCACGCGTTGGACACCCGCGGCAAGCTGAACGTCAGCGGCAGCTGGAAGTGCGCCTCGCCGCTCTTTACGCGGACCCGCTAGGTGCGTGGAGAGAAGGTGAACCTCGCCGAGGCGCTCGAGCGCTTCGACGAGCGCTTCTCGCCGAGGATCATCGGCTACCTCAACGACTACAAGCTGCAGCTGGTCAAGATGGAGGGTGAGTTCGTCTGGCACTCGCATCCCGAGACCGACGACTTCTTTCTCGTGCTCAGCGGCCGGCTGACGATCCAGCTCCGTGACCGGGACGTCGAGCTCGGGCCGGGCGAGCTCTTCGTCGTCCCGCGGGGAGTCGAGCACTGCCCGCGAGCGACGGAGGAAGCCCATGTGCTCCTGATCGAGCCGCGCGACACGCTGAACACGGGCGACGCCGGAGGGCCGCGAACGACCGCCGGCGAGGAGCTCTTCCAGCTCTAGGGTGCCCGTCCCCCGGCATCCCCCGCCCGAACTGCGCACCGAACGACTGCGCCTGCGCCAGTGGCGCGCCGAGGACGCCGAGCCGCTGGCCGCGATCTACTCCGAGCCGGCGTTCCTTGAACACATGCCTCCGCTCGACCTCGAGCAGACCAAGGCCCAGATCGAGCGCTTCCAGCGCGGATGGGCCGACGAGGGCTTCAGCCACTGGGCCGTTGAGGATCCCGAGAGCGGTCGCCTGATCGGGCGGATCGGGCTCATGCGGCATCGCGACTGGCCGGTTTCCGACGCACCCGTCGAGGTTGGCTGGTCGCTCGCGCCGAGCCATTGGGGGCGCGGGCTGGCAACCGAAGGCGGGCGCGCCGCAGTCGAGCTTTGGCGCGAGCACCTCCTCGACGACGCACGGCTGATCTCGCTCACCCTCCCTGCGAACGTACGCTCACGCCGGGTCATGGAGAAGCTCGGCTTCTCAGACGGCGGAGCCGCGCACTGGCACGGCCACGATGTCGTCTGGCTCGCGCTCGACCGCTAGGCTCATGGCGTGCAGGCTGTTCGGGGTCTGAGGGGTCGAGTGCTCGTGGTGGCGGCGACGGCGCTCGCGGGAGCGGCCGTTGCGTCGGCTGCCACCTCGAGCGGCACTGTCGCCCTCAACGTCACGATCACCGGAGAGTTCAAGGGCACGATCGCCGGTACGCACCCCGAGGACGCCAAGGACATGATCCCGGCGAAGAACGCCTGCACGCGGTTCACGAAGCCGAACTTTCCGGCTCCGGGGAGGCCGCTCGCCTACAACGTCAGCTTCGGAAACCCGGACGTCGTCAACTTCCGCAAGGGGCTCTTCTTCGCCTTCTACTACGACCCGAAGCAGGTCGGACGACCGCAGAAGCTCTACAACGGCAAGAAGCGCGGCGGCGTCAACCTGCTCGCCGTGGCCGCGAAATACAAGGGCTTCGCCGCCGCGCAAGAGGGCTGGGCCGGCACGGTCACCTTGAACAGGGACCTCCGAAGCGGCAGCTTCCTGATCACCGGCGCCCGCGGGATCATCGGGAACGAGAAGGTGACCGTGAAGGGCAGCTGGCGCTGCTCGGTCACGTTCGTCCGGGCGACCTAGACTCGACGAACGCGGCCCAGCTGCCGTGGCTCGAGACGTCGATTCCGCGCTGCTTCAACTCCGTCTCACCCAGGAACGCCTCGACGCAGCGGCCGTCGGCCAGCCTGGCGGGCATCCGCTCCCAGCCGGGTGGCTCGATCGCGGCCAGCCGGGCGAGCAGCTCCTCGGGGGCGTCATAGAGCTCGCACGCGATCTCGACGCCGTCCTGCGCCGGGATGAGCGCCGGCCACAGGGAATCCACGAACCAGAGCCGGTACCTCGGAGCCGTCCGCGCCTCTTCGAGGAACTTCGCTCCGGCGAGGTTCCCGTGCCCGGGCTGGCCGCGCATGAACGTTCCGTAGAAGGTGAAGAGCGTCAACTCACCAGCTGAGGGCGACCCCGGAACGTCTGGCGATACGCGCGAGGGGATGTCTTGAGACGTGCTGAGAACTGCGCCCGCATCGTCACACCCGACTCATTGGATCGCCGACAACACCGGCGGCCGCCTCTACCACCTGCCCTAGGGCAAGCCCTTAGGCCGCAAGCTGGCCGCAGGCCGCCGCGATGTCCCGTCCGCGGGTCAGACGGATCGTCGCGGGCAGCCGCGCTCGGTCGAGCACGTCCTTGAACGAAGCGATCGCGGCGCGGCTGGAGCCCTCGAACCGCCCGGTCGGGTTGTACGGGATCAGGTTCACCTTGAACGCCGACCGGTCGAGGACGGCGGCGAGCGCGCGGGCATGCTCGCGCCGGTCGTTGACGCCCGCGAGCATGACGTACTCGACGAACACCTTTCTGCGGCGCAGGTGGAAGTAGCGCCGGCACTCGGCGAGCACCGCCTCGAGCGGATAGCGGTCGTTGACCGGCATCAGCGTGCTGCGGAGCACCCCGTCCGCGGCGTGGAGCGAGAGCGCCAGCCTGATCGGCTCCTCGACCTCGTCGACGAAGCGCCGCAGGCCCGGGAGCCACCCGACCGTCGAGATCGTCGTTCGTCGGGGCGTGACGCCGAGGTCCTGCAGCCGGCGCGCCGCTCCGAGCACGTGATCGAGGTTCAGCATCGGCTCGCCCATCCCCATGAAGACGCAGTGGTCGATCGCCTCGGTCCGGCGGAAGTGCAGCGCCTGGTCGAGGATCTCCGAGGCGGTCAGGTTGCGGCGGAAGCGCATCGCACCGGTTGCGCAGAAGGTGCAGGTCAGGGGGCAGCCGGACTGGGAGGAGACGCAGATCGAGCGCCGCCCGTCGCGGTAGTGCATCCGCACGGCCTCGACCGGGTGCCCGTCGACGGTGCGGAACAGCGCCTTGACGGTTCCGTCGCGCGATCGGGCCTCGTGCTCGACCGTCAGGCTCGAGAACGGCACTTCGGCGTCGAGGGCCCGGCGCAGGGGCGCGGGCACATTGGTCATCTCGTCATAGCCGGAGGCGCCGCCGGCGGCCCAGGTCCAGACCTGGCCGGCGCGGTAGGCTGGCTCCCCCCGGTCGGTGAGCCAATCGTGCAGAACTTCGAGATCCACGGCGCCACGGTAGCGCGTACCTCGCCACAATTCGCCCCGTGATCGACCTCCGTTCGGATACCAAGACGCAGCCGTCGCCCGGCATGCGACGGGCGATCGCCTACGCCGTCGTCGGCGACGAGCAGCGGCGCGAGGACCCGACCGTCAACGAGCTGGAGCGGCGTGCGGCCGTTCTCCTCGGCCAAGAGGAAGCCGTGTTCGTCCCGACGGCGACGATGGCGAACGAGATCGCGTTGCGGGTGCTCGGACGACCGGGCGACGAGGTGATCGCCGAGGAGAACTCGCACATCTTCATCTCGGAGCTCGGCGGGCCGGCGATCCACGCCGGCTTGATGACGCGACCGCTGCAGGGTGTTGCCGGCAAGTTCACGCCGGACCAGGTCCGGCGAGCCTGTCGCGCGGGGGACAACACCCACCTGCCGCGCACGGCGATCGTCTCGATCGAGAACACGCACAACAGCTCGGGCGGGCGCGTCTGGCGGCTCTTCGAGATCGAGGCGATGCTCGGCGCCTGCCGGGAGCTCGGCCTCCATGCTCATCTGGACGGCGCCCGCGTGCTGAATGCGGCCACGGCCCTCGGGGTTCCGGCCGCCGAGATCGGTCACGGGTTCGACACGGTCACGCTCTGTCTATCCAAGGGGCTCGGCTGCCCGGTCGGCGCACTCGTCGCGGGCTCGCAGGAGCGCATGGCCGAGGCGCGACGTCTGAAGCATCTCTTCGGCGGCGCCATGCGGCAGGCGGGCATCGTCGCGGCCGCGGGTGTCTACGCGTTCGACCACAACGTCGAGCGGCTGGCGGAGGATCACGCCCGCGCGCGGAGGCTGGCGGACGGCCTGAAGGCGGCGGGCATGCCGGTCGACCCCGACGCAGTCGAGACGAACTTCGTCCAGCTCCGAGTGCACGAGCTCGGGCTCTCGCCGGCCGACGCCCTGCGGCGCCTCGCCGCGGAAGGGGTCGGGCTCTCGATGACCATCCACGAGGGCGTGCTGCGGGCTGTGACCCATCTGGACGTCTCCGACGAGGACATCGAGCAGGCGATCGAGAAGATCCCGCAGGCGTTCGATACGCGTGTCGCTGCCTGAGCTCGAGCGTGACCTCTCGCGCGTCGTGCGCGAGGCGCAGGCCGAGAACCGTCTGCCGAGTCTCAGCGCGGCGGTCTTCCGAGCCGGCGAGGTCGTCTGGCGCGATGCCGTCGGGTCGGCCGACCTGGACAGCGGGACCGCCGCGACCCCCGAGACGCAGTACCGGGTCGGCTCGATCACGAAGACCTTTACCGCCGCCTCGATCATCGCCCTGCGCGACGAGGGCAAGCTCGCGCTCGACGATCCGCTCGGCCGGCACGTGCCGGATGCTGCACACGGCGAGCTGACCATCCGGCGGATGCTGGCGCACGTCTCCGGCCTGCAGCGGGAGTTCGCCGACGAGATGTGGGAGTCGCTCGAGGATCCGCCGCGCGAGGAGCTTCTGGCCGGCCTCGCGGGCGCGGAGCGGGTACTGGAGCCGGGCGCGCACTGGCACTACTCCAACCTCGCGTTCGCGACGCTCGGCGAGGTGGTCGAGCGGTGCTCCGGTCAACCCTGGGAGCGATTCGTTGCCGCGCGGTTCCTCGAGTCGCTCGGGCTGACCCGCACGACGCTCGAGCCAGAGAGCCCGGCGGCCAGCGGCTATCTCGTCGAGCCCTACCAGGAGCGAGCCAGGCGCGAAGGCGACATGGTGCTTCGACGGACCGCTGCGGCCGGCCAGCTCTGGAGCACGACCGGCGACCTGGCCCGCTGGGGCGCCTTTCTCGCCGACCCGGACGAGGCCGTGCTATCGCCGGCGTCCGTCGAGCAGATGCACGCCGTTCAGGTGATGGCGGAGCCCGACCGCTGGCTCCTTGCCTGGGGGCTCGGCCTGATGCTGCATCGTCGCGGCGACCGTATCTTCGCCGGCCACGGCGGCGCGATGCCGGGCTTCCTGGCCGAGTTGGTGTACTCCCGGCCGGAGCGAATCGGCGCGGTCGTGCTCACCAACTCGTCGGTGTGGCCGGCGATCGACGAGTTCGCGTTCCGGCTGGTCGAGACCGCCCTCGACGCGCTGCCCCTGGAGCCCGAGGCGTGGCGGCCGGAGGAACCCGCACCACCCGAGCTCGCCGGCCTCCTGGGCCGCTGGTGGACCGAGGGCTCCGAGTTCGTGCTGCGCTACCGCGGCGGGCGGCTCGAGGCGCGCATGGTCGATCTGCCGGCGTGGCGGCCACCGTCGGTCTTCGAGCCGGACGGCGACGATCGCTTCCGCGTCGTCTCCGGCCGCGAGCGAGGGGAGTCTCTCCGCGTCGTCCGGGATGAGAACGGCGAGCCGATCAAGCTCTACTGGGCGACATACCCGTGCACGCGTCGCCCCGAGGCCTGGGGTTAGGAGGGTCTGGCGAAACAGTGGCTGAGCCGCCGGACCGCGCTGAGACGCGTGCTGCGGCGTCCTCAGTCGCCCCCGTCGTTCCGCCAAACCCTCCTACTAGCGGTCACCGGCGAGCCAGAACCCCGCGACCACGACCGCGTAGACGGCCAGGAGGAGGACGCCCTCCCAGCGACGCGACTTGCCGTCGGCGATGACGATGCCGACGAACACGGCAGACCCGCCCATTGCGGCCAGCTCGATCGGACGGAAGGAGAGCGGCAGAGCCGGGCTGACGATCCACGAGAGCAGCGCGATCGCCGGAATTACGAACAGGCCGACCTGGGCGCTGGAGGAGATCGCGATCTCGGTGGCGAGCCGGATCTTCCCGCGGCGCGCGATCACGACCGCGCCTCCGTGCTCGGCAGCGTTGCCGACAATGGCAACGATCACCGCTGCGATGAAGAACCGTGAGAGGCCGGCGGACTCGGCGAACTCCTTCAGCGAGTGGACGAGGACCTCGCTGACCGCGGCTGTTGCGACGGTCGCCGCGGCGAGGACGGCCAGGGCGGTCTTCAGGCTCCAGGCTGCGCGGCCGGCGGTCGTCTCGGCCTCAACGTGGAGCCGGTAATGGCGCCGAAGGCTGAACCAGGTCGCGACGCCGTAGAGCACGAGCAGCGCGACGCAGACAGGGACCGTGAGCAGGGCCAGGGAGTGCCGGTCCGGGTCCCCGTGCCAGGCCGGGATCGACGGGATGAGGAGAATCAGGACCGCGACTGCGACGAGGCCGAGCTGGATCTCCAGCGAACGCCGGTCGAGCTCTCGCTCCTCTCCCTTCTGGAACACGAGCGCGGCGCCGAGGACGAGCAGGATGTTGGAGATGACGCTGCCGGCGAGTGACCCGCGGACGACGTCCGGAAGAGAGTCCGCGATCGCGAAGACGGCGATGATCAGCTCCGGTGCGTTGCCGAAGCTCGCGTTCAGGAACGCGCCGATCCCGGGCCCTGTGTGCTCCGCCGCGTGCTCGGTCGATTCGCCGATCAGCCAGGCCAGCGGAACGAGCGCCACGGCCGCGATCACGAACAGCAGCGTGTTGCCTGTGTGGCCAACGTAGCGCAGCGCGATGGCCACGGGCGCAAGGACGAGGGTCGCCCACAGGACCTTGCGCGCCACGCTCGTACCCTAGTTGCGGCGGATTGGCCGGGGCGGCGGTTGGCGTGCGGCTGCGCGCATGCCTGAAATCACCGTGAAAGTCAAGTCTTGCGCAGCCCGCATGGCCGCGCGCACAATCCAGAGGTGGACACGAAAACGCTGGCGGCCGGTGCCTCCGTTCTGCCGCTTCACCCACAGCGCGAGGTGGAGTGCCGCCGCTGCGACGTCCACTGCGACAAGGTCGTCTACCCGTCGGCATGCCTCGCGCGTTCATGCCCGTTCGTCTACTCCTACGAGGACCACGGGCACACCTACATGGGCTGCATGCAGAAGGTGTACGAGGTCGAGATCGACATCGACCTGCTCCGGAAGGCCGAGCGCGGCCGCGAGGGCTTCGGGGCCGTCAGCGCGAAACGCCCGCCCCTTCCGATGTGCCGCGTTGAGGTCGAGAGCTGCTACGCCGGCCGCGCCGACGAGCTCGGCTGTGTCAATCCCGAGTTCTTCGAGCTGCCGGTCGGCGAGCCGACGTTCCGGGTCTTCGCCGAGGTTCAGCCAAGCGCCTGACGAGGACGAGGGCGGATGCCCTCGTTCGTGACCGAGCGCTAAGCGGCGCCGCGCACTCTTCCACCTGGCATGCGCACCCCCGGGTGGCGACGTCCCGAACCCTCGCCACGCGTGCGCGGCACTGGCTGCGGCACCGGCCCTGGTCACGAGGCCGCGGCCGTTCGTCTGCATCGGTGGACGATTCTCCTGGTGGGACATCACGATCTCGGGCCGTCTCCACGGCCGTCCTTTCACGAGCCACACGTCGAGCTGCTGGACACCTCAGATGGCTCTGCTCGGAAGGCTCGGCGTTGCGGAGACGCTCGAGGCTCACCTGGTCCCGCGCCGTCGGGAGCAGCTGATTGGCGGCGCGCAGCGAACGTTCGCTGCGGACACGTTGCGGCCGGGCGACGAGGTCATCTGCCTGATCGGCGGTAGACGGCTCGAGAGCGGCGTCCCGATCGAGACGGAGCTGAAAAGAGAGACGGGCTACGGCGGTGCCGGCATCACGACGATCGAGCTCGCCGTGACTCGGCACACGGACGGCTCGGTCACCGCACGCTGCGCCTAGCACCCTTCCGCCTGCGCTTCTTCGAGGTAGCCGGGCTTCCGGCGAAGCGGTCGCGGAGCTCTTTGGCCTTCCGGACCTCGTCCGCGTCCGGCCCGTGGTTGTCGGGTCCCGGCACCTCGAGGGCGGCCGGAAGCCCCTGGAGGTCCGGGTGCCCGAGGAAGAGGCCGAGCTTCTCGCCCAGGTCGCCCTCGCCGATGTTCGCGTGC
The DNA here is from genome assembly GCA_038237665.1 of Gaiellales bacterium. GTDB lineage: Bacteria > Actinomycetota > Thermoleophilia > Gaiellales > Gaiellaceae > JBBRYK01. The sequence goes on from JBBRYK010000018.1 coordinate 32,767, forward strand.
CGGTCGCGGTTCGAGCCGAGCGGTGCGTTGGCGTCGTTCACGTGGAGGCAACGAAGCCGGTCGAAGCCGATGCTCTCGTCCAGCTCCTCGAGCAAGCGGTCCAGGGCGGTGCGGTCCGTGACGTCGTAGCCCGAGACGTAGAGGTGGCACGAGTCGAGGCAGATGCCAAGGCGCGGATGCCGGTCGAGCCGCTCGACCAAAATCGCTAGCTCCTCGAGCGAACGGCCGATCGTCCCGCCCGCGCCCGCCGAGTTCTCGATGCAGAGCCAGGTCGTCTCCGAGCAGCGGTCGAGCACGGACTCGAGCGCCGGGACGACTCGGGCGAGACCGGCATCGAAGCCCGCGCCCAGATGCGATCCCACGTGGAAGACGACCGCGTCCGCCTCGATCGCGCAGCCCACCTCGACCGTGTTCTGCATCGCGGCGACGGATTTCTCGTAGAGGTCGTCCTTCGGGCTGGCCAGGTTGACGAGGTAGAGCGCATGGCAGAGCACCCCGTGCAGGCCGGCTTGCGCCCGGCGTTCCTTGAACCGTTCGAGGTTCGCGGGATCGTGGTTCGTGGGTCGCCACGCGCGCGGGCTCTGGGTGAAGACCTGCACGCATTCGGCGCCGATGCTTTGGGCCCGGTCGACGGCGGTGTGGATCCCGCCCGCCGATGAGACATGGGCGCCGATGAACACGCCTCTACGATAGGCATCCATGGCGGTCCGCGTTCGCGCTGCGCCGAGCCCAACCGGTTCGCTGCACATCGGTGGTGTCCACACGTTCCTCTTCAACTGGCTCAATGCGCGCCACGAGGGCGGCGAGTTCCGGCTCCGGATCGAGAACACAGACACGGGCCGGGAGGTCGTGGAGGCGGTCGAGCAGATCCAGGAATCACTCCGCTGGCTCGGCCTCGACTGGGACGGCCCGGTCACGTTTCAGCTCGACCGCGCCGAGCGCTGCCGGATCGAAGCGCGGCGCCTCGTCGAGGAGGGGAAGGCCTACGAGGACGAGGGGGCGATCCGGATTCGCATGCCGGACGAGGGGGTCACCGGCTGGGAGGATCTCGTCCGCGGCCGGATCGAGTACCCGAACGAGAAGCTCGAAGACCTGGTCGCGATTCGCTCGGACGGCCGCCCGACCTACAACTTCGCCTCACCCGTCGAGGACTGGCTCGACGGCATCACCCACGTGATCCGTGGCGAGGATCACATCTCCAACACGCCCAAGCAGATCAAGATCCTGGAGGCGCTCGGCGCCCCGATGCCGGAGTACGCGCACCTCGCCAACATCTTCGGGCCCGACGGCCGCAAGCTCTCGAAGCGGCACGGCGCGGTCGGTGTCGACGAGTTCCGGGCCGAGGGGTACCTGCCGGACGCCCTCGTCAACTTCCTCGCCCTGATCGGCTGGAGCTACGACGACCGCACCGAGATCATGACCCGGGACGAGCTGATCGAGCGCTTCACGCTCGACCGCGTCGGCGCGAGCCCCGGCGTCTTCGACTACGTGAAGCTCGCCGACCTGAACGGGAAATATCTCCGTGCCCTGCCCCCGGACAAGTACGCCGATGCTCTGGTCGGGTACCTCAGGGAGCGGGGGTACGAGTGGGACGAGGACCGGGTGCGACGGACGGCGCCGCTCGTCCAGGAGAAGATCACCCGCTTCGGCGAATACCCGATCTTCGCCGGGTTCTTCTTCGACGGTATGCCGCAGCCCGATCCGGCGCTGCTCGACCCGGAGGTGCTCGCCGCGGCACACGAGGCTCTCGCCGAGGTCGAGCCGTTTGACGTGTCCTCGATCGAGCAGGCGCTCCGCGCGATGGCGGACCGGCTGGAGCTGAAGCCCCGACAGGCCTTCCAGCCCGTCCGCGTGGCGGTGACCGGCTCGACGGTCTCCCCGGGACTCTTCGAGTCGCTGGAAGTGCTCGGGCGGGACGAGTCGCTCGCCCGGATCACGGCGGCCGGTAAGGCTTGACCTCTCACTAGTTCGAGTGAACTCGTGGCCCTACCCCATCAGGGGGAGGTGCGGCCGACCCCGATCGAGGACAACAAGCCCATGTACCGAAGCTGCCGCAAGCTGGCTTCAGTCCTCTTCGCCGGCGCCCTCGCCCTCTCGCTCGTCGTCGCTCTGACGCTGCCCGGCCTTGCTCGTTCGGCCGAGGTGCCGAGCTCGAAGATCGAAGCGCGGCTGGCCAAGCTGGCCGCCCGCGCCCAGAAGGACGCGAAGCTCCACATCATCCTCCGCGGCGACTCGAAGGACAGGCTCTTCCGCAAGTACGCCGCGACGGGCCAGAAGCTGCCGCTGATCGGTGGAGTCGCGATCACCGTGAGGGTCAAGGATCTCGCCGCCCTTGCGGCCGATCCACATGTCAGCTTCGTGCTTGCGAACCCGCCCGTGCAGCCCGAGAGCGACGGGGGCGACTTCGACAGACTGGTGACGACGTATCCGTTCGCCGACCAGCTCGACAAGGTTTCCGGCGAGACCAACGGACGCGGTGTGGGCATCGCCGTCATCGACTCGGGCGTTGCCCCGTTGCCTGACTTCGGTTCACGGCTCGTGCAGATCGCCTTTCCGGGGCAGACTTGGGCGAACGACGACACGCACGGCCACGGCACGCTGGTCGCCGGCATCGCCGCCGGCAAGAGTTCCGACGGGAAGTTCGTCGGGATCGCCTCCGGCGCGACCGTCTACGCGCTGAACGTCAACAACCCCGCCGGTGTTCGCTCGAGCGACGTCATCGCCGCGCTCCAGTGGGTGTTCGAGAACGCCCACACCTACAACATCCGCGTCGTCAACATCTCGCTGGCCGAGACGCTCCCCAGCTCCTACCAGACGTCGACACTCGATCTCGCTGTCGAGCGTGTCTGGGCAGCCGGCATCGCGGTCGTCGTCGCTGCCGGCAACAAGGGCCTTGGCGCCGTCGATTACGCGCCGGCCAACGATCCTCTCGCCCTGTCAGTCGGCTCGAGCGACACCCTTGGAACGAAGACGACCCTCGACGACACGGTCGCAAGCTTCAGCGCGGTCGGTCCGACCCAGGACGGCTACCTGAAGCCCGAGCTCCTCGCGCCCGGCCGCCTGATCGGCTCGATCCTGCCTGCAGGCACGACGCTCGGCCTGCACGCGCCGTCCGCCAATCGCATCGTCCCCGGTTACGCGACGATCTCCGGCACCTCCTTCTCGGCCCCGCAGGCTGCAGGTGCGGCCGCCCTTCTCTTCCAGCGGCATCCGAACTGGAGCCCCGACAACGTCAAATGGGTGCTCGCGCAGAAGGGTCACAGCGTCCTGCTGTCGCCGGTGAAGGGACTCGACCTCGAGAAGGCCACCGATGCCGACAACCCGGGCCGTGCAAATCAGGGCGTGTCGGCGCTCGTCTGTGCGCCTTCCGGCGCGACCTGCGTCACCGGGGGCCAGTTCGGCACCGTCTCCTCGAGCTGGAACAGCTCCTCCTGGAACTCGTCCTCCTGGAATAGCTCGAGCTGGAACTCGTCGAGCTGGAACAGCTCCTCCTGGAACTCGTCTTCCTGGAATAGCTCGAGCTGGAACGGTTCCTCGTGGAACGGCTCCAGCTGGAACTCCTCGAGCTGGAACTCGTCCAGCTGGAACTCCTCGAGCTGGGACTAGGCTCCTAGCGCCTACGCGGAAGCCTGAGCGGCTTCGGTGGAGCGAACGGATCCAGGGCGCGCTGGAACTCCCGCCACGCGCGGTGGCGGAATTGCAGCGTAGGCCGAGGCACGCTCTCGAGGAGCTTGGCGCCCACGGCCCGACGGAGGGGGCCAGCCGTGCTTGCCATCTAGTGAGATAACGGCGGGAGGCCCCGGTTGGGTACGCACGCGACGTACGCGAGCTGCGCCGCCCGCAACGCGCCCGGCCGCACGCCGTGCCCTCAGGGTCGGTAGACGAAGAAGCCGCCGGCCACCAGAAGGAGGCCGGTCGCCCACAGCGGCCAGACGCCGATGACGGCGCCGCAGGTGACGACGAACGTCCCCAGCAGGACGAGCGAGGTCGCAACCAGCGCGGCGCGCTCCTCGTGCCGGACGGGCTCGGGGATCGGGTTGGGGAGCTCACGGGGAGCCTGGGTGAGTCGCATTCGAGCAAGCCGAACCCGGAAGAGAGCACCGCGCCATTCCGGGATCAGCGGCGCGGCTGCCTCCGGGCCGCCGCTCTCTGCGGCTTCGGCGACCTCCGCCGTCGCGTCGCGGGCGTCCTCCAGCGCGGAGGCGAGCTCGTGGTGCGCCCATTCGGCGTCGATCGGCGGGTCGATTCCGACGGCCAGCTCGCCGGCAGTGTGCAGTGCGTACTGGAGGCCGGCGAGCGAGTCGACGACGTCACCGTCGGCGAGCGTCTCTTCGGGGCTGGACGCGATCGACTCCAGCTGCGCGAGCACACGCGCCAGACCCCCCCAAAGTCCGGCCATCGCGGCCGTGTAGGTCTGTCGCTCGCCGATTCCGACTGCCGGCCTCAACGGGTCCGATCATAAACATTGCGCGGCTGGGCTACAGTCCGACGCCGTGAGCGTCGTCGGGGTCCTCGAGCCAACGGTCTATGAGAGCGAGCTGCGGCGGTACCTGTACGAGCGTGCCGAAGAGGGGCGCGCGGTCCGGGTGGGGGAGAAGGACGTCTCCGAGCAGGCAGAGATCATCGCCCGCTTCGCCTCGCTCTTCTCGCGCGAGCAGATCGACGCTCTGCGTGAGGCGGAGGCCGGGTCGACGGGCGACGAGCGCGAGCGGCTGTACCGACTCAGGAAGGCGTGCGAGGGCGGAGTCATCTCGGCCCAGCTGGCGGAAGCGATCGACGCGCTCGAGAACGCCGAGCTCGCCGCTCGTGTCGAGTTCCGCGGCGAGGAGATGCCACTGCGGGCAGCGCAGGCGCGACTGGCCGTCCTACCGAGCTATCGTCACCGCGACGAGCTGGGGCTGCTCCAGGCTGATGTCTCGGCCGCGCTCAACCCGCAGCGATCGGAGATCCTGCACGTCGCGGAGCCGCTGGCCGGCGAGCTTTCCGGGATCGCCGACCCCGTTGCCCGCTCGGACGAGGAAAAGGGCATCTCGCTCCGCGCGCTGGCGGCTGTGCTCGAGCAGGCGAGCGCCGATACGGCGGAGGCGTGGCAGGAACTCCGGGCGCGCTGGTTCGAGCGTCTGCTAGGCCCGGGCCGCGAAGAGATTCCGCTTCAGTACCACGTGCCGTACATGCGCCGACTGTCGCCGCTCGAGAACACGTACACGAAGGAGCGGGCGACGGAGGTCTGTCTGGCCACGCTCGAGCGGCTCGGTTTCGACCTGGCGGCCGAGCGAACGATCCGCCTCGACCTGGACGACCGGCCCCAGAAGAGCCCGCGGGCGTGTGTGATCGCGTCGGACCCGCCGGAGGTCGTCCATCTGATCACGCGCGCGCAGGGCGGCCTGCACGACTACCAGGCGTTCATGCACGAGGCCGGGCACGCCTTGCACTATGCGGGCTGCGATCCGTCGCTGCCGTACACGTTCCGGCGGCTCTCGCGCGACCACGCGCTGACGGAGATCTACTCGTACATCATGGAGGCGGTGACCCGCGAGCCCGCCTGGCACGCGGAGCACTTCGGGCTCTCGGCCGAGGAGGCCGAGCAGAACGCCGAAGCGACGACATTCCTCGAGGCGCTGCTCTTCAGGCGCTACGTGGCGAAGCTTTCCTTCGAGCTGGAGTTCTGGACGCGGTTTGCGGACGACGGCGGAACCGCCGAGGGATACGAGGACCGCCTGACGGCCGCGACGGGCGTTCGCTACAGGTCAATCGGCTACCTGTCGGACATGGATGCCGACTTCTACTCGGCCGATTACCTGCGAGCGTGGATCCGCTCGGCTCAGCTTCGAGCTCATCTGCGGCGCGTGCTCGGCGAGGAGTGGTGGCGCAACACCGGAACGGGCGAGCGCCTCCGGGCGCTGTTCAGCGAAGGCACACGACCTTCGAGCGAAGAGGTAGCAGTACGGATCGGCTTCGACCCGCTCGACGTCGGGCCTCTAGTCGAAGAGCTCTCGGGCTAGACGGGAGCTTTCTTGCGCCGGCGAAGCCGGCTCAGGAGCCGTCCGCGCGGCGCGAGTGCGTCCTGCAGGTCTCCGTACCCGGCGGCGTGCTCTTCGAGGACGGCGAAGGCGCCGGCGGCCGGACCGCCATCCTCGTCGGCGACGAGTGCGACGACAACGAGCTCCGGAGCCGGCACGAGCTCCGGGACGGGCTCGACGACGGCCTCGACGACCGGTAGGACGGTCGTGAGGTCTGCCCCGTCGTCGCGCTCGGGCCAGTCCGGCGTTACCGCCTCCGGCGTCGGTGCCGGCGTCGGTGCCGGCTCGGGCTGAGGCTCCAGAGCGACCGGCTGTTCGGGAGCCGGCGGCGGCATCGCGAGCGGCGGGCGGACCTGGTAGGCGCCCTCCGTGTGGCGCCAGGCGATCGCCTCGAGCACGGCGACCACGGCCCACGACGCGGCCATGACGAGCACGATCTCGATCCGGCGGAGGTGTACGGCCCAGCAGACGAGCGCGATGCCGACGAGGAAGCCTGCCTCGAGAATCAGCCGCCAGGTGCCGGCCGCCAGCTCGGGCGCCGGAACGCCGCGAAACGCCTGACGCTGGTATTGCGGGGCGCGCGCGGCTTGCAACTCGGCGCGGAGCGCAGCCGCCTCGGCCCGGAAGGCCTCGACGGCCTCCAGCGCACGGAGCGTCCGCTCCACTTCGGCCGCATGGCTCGAGATGGAGTCGCTCAGCTCGTCAGCGCGCGGCGACGCGGGCCAGGAGTCGTCCATCGACCCCAGTATGCCCGCCCTTTCCCCCTGCAAGGTCGATTCCCTGCGCCGGGACGGCGGCAGCGAGCGAAATGCCGTCTCAGCCGAGCGTGTTCAGGGTGGCGATGATCTCGGTGAGTTTCGGCCGATCGTGCTGCACGGGTTCGAGCCCCGCCTCGATGATGCCTGCGAGTGGAGCGGGCAACCGGCGGACCGCGCGCAGCGGAGCCGCCCGCTCCTTGAGCTGTGGATACGCGCGCCGTCCGTTGCGCCTGAACGGCCGGTCGCCGGCCGCCGCCTCGTACAGGACCATGGCCAGGCCCCAGACGTCCGTCGCCTCGGAGGCCTCCTCGCATCTGAGCTGCTCGGGCGACATGTACGGGTAGCTCCCGATGTGTCCGCGCAGCGGGCCGGGCGGCCGGCCCACGCTCAGGTCGATGAGCTTCGCGAGCGTACGCTCCGCGACCACGTTCGACGGCTTCACGTCCAGGTGCAGGAAGTTATGGCGGTGGAGGTAGCCCAGAGCAGAGCTCAGGTGGAGGCCGAGGTAGACGATGTCCTGGGCCGGCATCCGCCGCCCCCGCTCGCGGAGGTCATGAAGGAGCCACGACAGGGTCGCGCCCGAGAGCGTCTCGAGGACGAGGACCGGATGCGGCTTCTCGATCAGCTCGTACGCGCGAACGATGTGCGGGTGGCTGAGCTGAAGGAGAAGCCGCCCCTCGTGCGTGAGGTGGCGCCGCACATGCTCGTCGTCGAGCCGGTCCGGGCGAAGAACCTTGGCGATACAGCTGCATTCCCGGCCTTCGCTCCAGACGTCGTAGACGTCGAGGTCGCGAGCCCGACTCAGGTGATCGAGCACGCGGTAGCCGGGCGCGAGCTCGGCTCCGACCGCGAACGCGCCTCGGGCTCGCCGCGGACGCTTCTGCTGCTCTTCGATCACGCGGTTGCCGCCTCGTCATGGTGGTGGCGCTGGTAGAGGCGCGCATAGGTCTCGCTGCCGGCGAGAAGCTCCGCGTGAGTTCCGCGAGCGGTGATCCTGCCGTCCTCGAGCACGAGAATCATCGTCGCCTCCCGCACGCTCAGGAGGTTGTGCGAGATGATGATCGTCGCCCGTCCCGTCATCAGGCGGCGGAGGGGGCCAAGGATTCGCTCCGCGGAGTCGGCGTCGAGGCCGGTCGTAGGCTCGTCGAGGAGGAGGATCGGCGCGTCGCGAATCATCGCGCGGGCGATCGCCAACCGCTGCCGCTGGCCGCCCGAGAGAAGACGGCCCTTCTGACCGACGACGGTGTCATACCCATCCGGTAGCGCGAGGACGAACTCGTGGGCGTCAGCCGCTTTCGCCGCCGCCACGATCTCGTGCTCGGTCGCGGCGCGCCGTCCGTAGCCGATGTTGTCGCGGACTGTTCCGTCGAAGACAAGGGTCTCCTGGAGCACAACGGCCACGTTGTCGCGAAGGGAGCGCAGAGAGAGATCGCGGATGTCGTGGCCGTCCAGCAGCACGCGCCCGGCCTCGGGGTCGTAGAAGCGCAGGAGCACCTTCGCAATCGTGGACTTGCCGGCGCCGCTTGGACCGACGAGGGCAAGCGTCTCGCCGGAGCGGATCGAGAAGGTGAGATCCGACAGCGCTCGTTTCTTCGCGCCTGGATACCGGAACTGAACGCTGTCGAACGCGATCTGCCCGTCCGCCCGCTCGATCGCGATCGGGTTCGCCGTCTCGACGATCGAGGGGCGCTGGTCGAGAAACTCGATCACTCGTTCTGCGGACGCGTTCGCCGAGGCCACGGTGTTCCCGAGGCGGCCCATCCTGCGGATCGGGCTGTACACCTGGCTCAAGTACGTCACGAAGACGAGCAGCCCACCGATCGACAGCCGGCCGTTCTTGAGCTCCCAGGTCCCGAGGCCGACGACGAGGAGGAGCCCCAGCGCCTCCAGCCCGCTGATCAGCGGGGCGTACAAACCCTTGAGACGCGCGGAGCGAAGCTCGGCGGCAAAGCTGCCACGGCTCTCGCGGTGTACACGGTTGACCTCGAACTCCTCCTGCCCGTAGGCCTGGACGAGCAACGCATTCGAAAGGCTCTTTTCGGCCGCGGCGCTGATCGAACCCAGCCGGCGGCGCTTCTCACGAGAGGCTCTTCCATGAGGACGACAGCCGGCAGAATCGCCGGTCACGCGGCCTTGGACACAAGCAATGTGTTCGTTCGGCAAACTGAACCTAGCGTGCTGGGCAAAGCGCAAGCCATCGACCCAGAGGCTGGTAAAACCAGCGATTTGTGGGCGAAAACACGCTAGGCGTGTGGCGTGCCGGCGTCAGCCAACCTTCGTTCCGCTCCTGCGTCTGAGCATGAAAGGTGGACGAACCTCTCCGCCCTCCGCTCCCGCGCCGCCCACTGTGGCGACGTGTGCTGCCCTGGGTTGCCGGTGTCGTGCTGGTCGCCGGCGCGATCGCGGTTCTGGTCGAGGTCTTGCCCAGCCAGAACCCGAAGGCCGACTCGTCGGCAACCGAAAATCCGGTCGTCGCCCGACCACGCCGCCGAAGACAGTCCCGCTCGCAAGAGAGGCGCGGATCGTCGCCGGCCGCTTCATCCTCCCCGCTGTCCAGCGCAAGCATCTCGACGAGGCGTGGACACTCTCCGGACCGCTGATCCGCCAGGGTCAGACCTACAAGGAATGGTTGACCGGCAACATCGCCGTCACGCCGTACCTGCCGAAACTCCAGCTCACTCCGTTGAAGGTGGACTACTCGTTCCGAAACCACGCGCTTCTGGAAGTCGCCCTCCTACCGAAGTGTCCAGCTTCACGGAGTTGGCAGGGTTTCGGGCTCGGTTGACTTGGTGGTCTGAGCATGCTCGCATGCTTCGAGGTGGACGTCGAGCGGGCGGCGCATGGCCAGCGCTTGGTGCGGTCGGATCTGGTTGAAGAGGG
>JBBRYK010000019.1:0-40976 GCA_038237665.1 Gaiellales bacterium
GTCTGCCGCCTGCGCCACTGCGACCGCACCCGCACCTACGCCGCCAAACGCACGACCGACGGGCTCAACCGACGCGAAATCCTCCGCTGCCTCAAGCGCTACATCGCCCGCCAGACCTACCACACCCTCCAAGCCGACCTCGAAGCCCTGAACAGCACTTGACATCTATAGGAACGTCCCTCCACCACTCCTTGAAGGTCTGCTGGTATCGAGGTTCACGTCTCGCCGAAGCGGCGTAACCAAGAGCCGCCGCAGACACTGACCCTCATAGCTGGTGGCGACCCCGCGCGCAGGGCGGAGCTTCGGGAGCCCCAGCCGGGGCGGGCGGAGGCAGGCGGCGCGCGGAGGCGGTGGTGCCGCGCGCCGCTGCCAGCGGCGGCTACCGCTTGGTCACCGCCGTTGCCGCCCAGGTGCGGGAGCCGTCGAGGTGGATTGCCTGCAGCCGGTACGTGGAGCGGACGCCGACGCGGGCGCGCCGGTCGAGCAGCCGGTAGGAGGCTCCGGCGACGGCGCCGCGGGCTACGATCGGCGTGCGGTTGAGCTTCACGCCGGCGCGGTAGACGTTCAAGCCGGCGAGCGACACCTCCTGCGCCGTCCGCCAGCGGAGCTCCACCCCCGCCCGGGTGTGGAGGGCGCCGAAGCTCTGTAGCGCGACGGCGGTCGGGAGCGCCGTCGTGTTCAGCAGCACCGAGACGTTACTCGAATCGGCGTTGGCGGTCGCCAGGTCGCGTCTGCCGTCCCCGTTCAGGTCGGCGGCCGCGACCGAGTCCGGGGCGCTGCCGCCGCTCGCGAAGAGGGTGGCGGCGCTGAAGCCGCCCGTGCCGTCCCCGCGCAGGACAGAGATGTTATTCGAGCTGAGGTTGGCGGTCGCCAGGTCGGGTTTGCCGTCCCCGTTCAGGTCGGCGGCCGCGACCGAGAACGGGTTGCCGCCGCCGCTCGCAAAGAGGGTGGCGGCGCCGAAGCCACCCGTGCCGTCCCCGAGCAGAACCGAGACGTCGTTCGAGCTGTAGTTGGCGGTCGCCAGGTCTGGTTTCGTGTCTCCGTTCAGGTCGGCGACCGCGACCCAGTACGGGTTGCTGCCACCGCTCGCGAAGAGCGTGGCGGCGCTGAAGCCGCCCGTGCCGTTCCCGAGCAGAACCGAGACGTTGCTCGAGCCGTAGTTGGCGGTCGCCAGGTCTGGTTTCGTGTCCCCGTTCAGGTCGGCGGCCGCCACCGAGATCGCGCCGCTGCCGCCGCTCGCGAAGAGGGTGGCGGCGCTGAAGCCGCCCGTGCCGTCCCCGAGCAGGACTGAGACGTTGCCCGAGCCGTAGTTGGCGGTCGCCAGGTCGCGTTTGCCGTCCCCGTTCAGGTCGGCGGCCACCACCGAGTACGGGTTGCTGCCGCCGCTCGCGAAGAGGGTGGCGGGCGCGAAGGTCGGGTCGGCCGCGAGCGCGGCGCCGGCGACCACGACCGCCAAGACGCCGCCGGCGAGGACGAGAGCGAACCGCCGCGACGGCCGCCGCCCGGCGGCAGGCGACGCGGCACGCCGCGACCGATCGACGTACAGAGAACCGAACATCGCAGACCCCTCTCTCCGAAGGCGTGCTGGAATCAGTTCTCCAGCCCGATCGTTCTACCACCGCCGGCGGGAAACGTCCAGCGCCGCGGCGGCGCGAATGGAGGCGGCGGGAATCGAACCCGCGTCCGCGGCCGCACCGAACTGAGCGTCTACAAGCTTAGGCTGCGCTTTGATCTCGCCCGGACGGCCGGTTCGCAGCCGACCTACCGCCGGGCCAGCCATCCTGTGGTGTCGCGCCGCGGGCGATTGGCTCTCCCTTGGCGCCGAGCCCGTTTATGACGCCGCTTCCGAGCCACGGGCCGAGCCCGGAGCGACGCGTCACCTAACTAGGTTAGGCAGCGAGTGCGAGTTCGTTATCCGCACTTACGTTGTTTCCCGGTTTTTTACGAGGCCTCCGGGACCTCGGCTTGCAGCTCAGCCGGAGAACCGACCACGTCGAAACCAGGTCGCCCCCGTATGTTTTGCAGGCATTTTAGCGACGAATCGCCGAGACTGCCGCCGGCGCCCCTCGAGTGCCACAGGTTCGAACTCCCTAGCTGTTGATTTCCAAAGCCCGCTCTGCCTTCGCGAGCACGTGCGCGCCCGCGGTAGTCGGCTCGTAGCGCGGCTTCTCGCCTGCCCGCAGGATCGGCTCGATCGGCGCGTCGGAGCGCGGATCGTGGAAAAAGACGATCGTTTGCCGACGCGAGCCCGGGCCCGGCGGAGGGTTCGCGACACGGTGGAGCGTCGCCGGCCAGCGATCGTTCGTCCAACGTGCCATCATGTCGCCCAAGTTGACAACGAAGGAGCCGGAGGCCGCCTCGACGTCGACCCAGTCACCCGTTCGCGTCTGCACCTGAAGCCTCCCCGGCGCATTCTCCGTGCGCAGGATCGTCATGCAGCCGTAATCGGTGTGCTCGCCGGCGCGGAGCTGGCCAGACTCGGCCGCGGAGTCGAGGTCGGGGTAGTTGATCACGCGCAGGCTCGAGGAGTGGCCCCGAAAGGCCTCTTCGAACCAATCTTCGGCCAGGCCGAGGGCGAGCGCGAAGAGGCGGCGGAGCCGCTCGCCGAGCCCGGAGATGGCCTGGAAGTAGTCCTCGAGCGCTCCGCGAAGCTCCGCGGGCCTTTCGGGCCACGCCGTTCCCGGCACTGCCGGACCCCAGTCGAGCGACTCCTTCAGGTCGGGCGGCGTGAGCGCACCCGCGCTCGCAGCGAGGCTCTCGCTTCGAAGCGGACGGTACGCCGGAAGGCCGGGCGTGGTGCCGCCTGCGAGAGCCGCCTTCGCGTCGGTGGGCAGGTCGAAGAACTCCCGCGTAAGGACAGCCAGCCGCACTGTCAGCTGCTCCGGCACGCCATGGCCGACAACGGTGAAGAAACCAATCTCGCCACAGGCACGTGCCACTCCTGCGACGACCACATCCCTGGCCGCACCGAGGTCGATCAGCGGGACGTCGCCGGCCACTTTCGCGACCTTAACTGGCCACGTACGATCTTCGTGCCGTCATCGAAAGGAGTCAGCGATGTATCGCAGGCAACTCGCTCTCGCCGGACTCGCCGTGTCGCTCGTGGCCGCAGGAACGGCCGAAGCGGCGGGTGAGCCCGAAGTCTTCGCCAGTGCCCGGATCGGACATCTCGACGTCTCCAGCAGCGTTCTCGTCACCCCCAAAGGCGTCGACATGCGCGGTGTCTGGGTGGACGACACCCACCCCTGCTCGGAGACACGTCTTCTCGACGTCAAGGCCCAGATCGACTACATCCCGACCAACAAGCGCGTGATCCGCAAGGGAACCTTCAGGACGACGAACTGCGCAGAGGGCGGTCCGAACATGGGCTTTACGCTGAACGCCCAGGCGATCGGGCTCGGTTGCGCCAATGGCAAATGGAAGCCTGGGCGCTACTCGTTCACCACGACTTCCCTCGATCACCGGAAGCGCCTCCGCGCGATCGCCAGCGTCGGGTGGAAGAACCCGACGCCCTGTTAGCGCCGCGTCTTCAGCGCCCGCTCGATCTGTCTGTCGGCATCGCGCTTCGCGATGTCCCGCCGCTTGTCGCGCTGTTCCTTGCCGCGGGCAAGCGCAAGCTCGACCTTGACCCTTCCTCCCTTGAAATAGAGGCGGGTCGGGACCAGCGTGAGCCCACGCTCCTTGGTCTGGCCGATCAGCCTCGCGATCTCGCGCGAGTGGAGGAGGAGCTTGCGCGGACGGTCCGGGTCGTGGTTGGCGACGTTGCCCTGCTCGTAGGTCGAGATGTGCGAGCCGACCAGCCAGGCCTCGCCGTTGCGAATCTCGGCGAACGCCTGCCCAAGCGTCGCGCGGCCGTCGCGTAGCGCCTTGACCTCGGTACCGGTCAGCACGAGCCCCGCCTCGACCCGTTCGAGCAGGTGATAGTCGTGCCGCGCCCGCCGGTTGTCGGTGATCAGCTTCTCGCCACGTTCTCTGGCCATTCGAGCGATGCTACCCGGGGGCCAGCTCGACCTTGCCCTCGCCGCGCCGGGTCTCGGCCACGCGCACCTCGATCCGGTCGCCCAGGCGATAGGTGCGGCCTCCGCGCCGGCCGACGAGCGCCGTGCCAAGGGCATTGAGCTCGTAGTAGTCGTCCCGCAGGCGCCTGGCCGGGAGAAAGCCCTCGAAGATGTCGCCGAACCGGGCAAAGAGACCCGAGTTGATCAGCCCGATGATCTCGCCCTCGAACGAGGTTTTCCAGCCGGACTCATAGAGTTTCGCCTCCAGAAGCCAGGCGAGACAGAGCTCGTCGGCGGCGTACTCGATCTCCGCCGCCTCGCGCTCGCGGAGCGAGCAGTGCTCCGCGAAAACGGTCAGGTCCTCCTGAGGCGCCACCGGGGCATCCTCGGCGCCCAGCTCCCGCAGGAGGGCCCGGTGACAGACGAGATCCGGGTAGCGACGGATGGGAGACGTGAAATGGCAGTAAGCGCGGCTCGCCAGGCCCGAGTGGCCCAGGTTGCGAACGTCGTACCGCGCCTGCTTCAGGGACCGGAGGACGAGCGCCGGAAACGCCTCCCTGCCGCGGCCGGCGCGGACGATGTACTCCGAGACGAGCTCGCTCGCTTCCGACGCGAGCCGCGCGGCGTCGCCGGGCGAGAGATGTCCCGGCTCGGGCGCAGGCGGCGTCGGCACCTTCAGGTCGGCCAGCTTCGCGAGCAGGAGCTCCACCGCCTGCGGATCTGGCCGCTCGTGGACGCGGAAGAGCGCCTCTCGGCGCCGGCCGGCGAGCAGACCCGCAACGGCCTCGTTGGCCAGGATCATCAGCTCCTCGACCAGCATGTGCGCATGCGGCTCGTGCTCGCGCCGGGCGTCGGCGATCCCGCCCCGGCCATCGAACTCGAAGACGATCTCGCCGGTCTCGATCCGGAGTGCTCCGCGGGCGAACCGCTTGCGGCGGAGCTCCGTCGTCAACGTCTCGGCACGCCGAAGACTTTGTAACACGATGTTACTTGGTCCCGATCCGTGACCGGCCAGCAGGGCCTCGACCTGCCCGTAGGTAAGGCGCTCGTCGCTTCGGATCAGCGAGCGGTAGAACCGGGGCGGCTCGCCGGGGCCGAGCTCCACCGTCAGGCAGAGGCGCTCGACGTTCGGGCGCAGCGAGCACGCATCGTCCGAGAGCTCGGGCGGAAGCATCGGCGCGACGAGCCCGGGCACGTAGGTCGACAGCGCACGCTGGGCCGCGCCCCGGTCGAGCGGGGAGCCGACCGGGATGAAGGCCGAGACATCGGCGATGTGGACCCACGCCCGCAGGCCGTCGCCGTCCTCCTCGACCGAGAGAGCGTCGTCGAAGTCCTTCGCCGTGTCGGGGTCGATCGTGAAGGTCGTCAGGTCGCGGAGATCGACGCGGCTCTCGCCGGCCGGGTCGCTGGGCCGCTCGTACGGCTCGAAGGGGACGCGGGCGCCCCGCTCCTCGAACAACCCCTCGAGCGCCGACTCGATTGCGTTGGCCGGGCCGAGCACGCGTTCGATGCGCGCTCGCCCGCGGCCCTTGCGAACGACGGCGAGATCGCCGGGATGGATGTCGCCGGACCCCTTTCGTTCGAGGACGAGCGGCACGCCGGGGACGAAGAACGGCTCGCCCACGAGGAGCTTTCCGCGCCGGCCGACCTCGACGACCAGGCGCTCGGACAGATGCGGGCCCCGGCTAGACGCGGAGGAAGCGGCGGAGCGTGAGACCCGAGCCGGCCGCGGCCAGCAGCAGCCCGACGGCGACGATGATCAGCGCGTTCAACTCGAATGCAAGCGCATGGCCCTCGCTCGAGTTGCTCACATGCCCGAGGATCGCGGGCAGCGCGATCGTCTTCCCCAGCACGAGCAGCACGACGGCCAGGATCGACCCCACGAGCCCGCAGATCAGCCCCTCGAGCACGAACGGCCCGCGCACGAACCAGTTCGTCGCGCCGACCAGCTTCATCACCTCGATCTCACGTCGCCGCGCGAAGATCGAGAGGCGGATCGTGTTCCCGATCAAGAGCGTGGACGCGATCAGCAGCAGGATCACGCCGACGAGGAAGACCGACTCGACGATCTTGCCCACCTTGATCACGCGTTTCGCGGTCGTGCCTCCGTCCTTCGTGTCGTGCACGCCGGGCGGCAGGGGCAGGAGGTTCTGCTTGATCAGCTTGGCGTCCTCGCCGCGCCTGGGCGTGACCTCGAACGAGTTCGGATACGGGTTGTACGGAAGGTTCGCAATCAGGTCGCCGTACTTCTTCTTCTCGCGGCGAAGCGCCTCTTGCTTGGAGATGAAGACGACCTTCTTCACCTCCGGCATGGCGAGGAGCCGCGCGCGCGTCGCGTTGATCTGCTGCGGTGTCGCGTCCTTGGTGCAGTCCTCGTAGGTCGGCGTGCAGAAGTAGACCTTGACGTGAATGCCGGCCTTGACGTGGTTCGAGTAGGAGAGCACCCACGATCCGAGAGCGATCGACAGCCCGAGCAGGAACATCCCGATCAGCACGGTCATCGTCGCCGCGATCGATGTGGACATGCTCGTACGGATCGAGCGGACCGCCTCGGCGCCGACCATCTTCAGCTTCATTCGGTCGTATACCCCCCGCGGCGCTCGTCACGGGCGAGCCGGCCGTCCTCGAGCGCGATCACGCGCTTGCGCATCTTGTCCACCATCTCGCGGTCGTGCGTGACCATCAGGATCGTGGTGCCTGCACGGTTGATCCGGTAGAGGAGCTGCATGATCCCGACCGACGTGTCCGGGTCGAGGTTCCCCGTCGGCTCGTCGCAGACGAGGAGGGGCGGGTGGTTGACGACGGCGCGCGCGATCGAGACGCGCTGCTGCTCGCCGCCCGAGAGCTCCTCCGGAAGGGACGATCCCTTGTGCGCCAGGCCGACGAGGCCCAGCGCCTCCGGGACCTTGCGCCGGATCGCATCCGTGGGCTCGCCCTGCACCTTGAGCGCGTAGGCGACATTCTCGGCCGCGGTCCGGTTGGGCAGGAGCTTGAAGTCCAGGAAGACGCAACCGACGTTCCGGCGCAGCAAGGGAATTCGCGAGCGCTTCAGCCGGCCGAGGTCGCGGCCGCCGACGAGCACGCGGCCCGAGGTCGGCTCGAGCTCCTTCAGCAACAGCCGGATGACGGTCGATTTGCCCGAGCCCGACGCGCCCACGACGAACACGAATTCGCCCTTCTCGATCAGGAACGTGACATCACGGAGCGCCACGACGTCAGGCTCGTAGACCTTCGTGACCGCGTCGAAGACGATCATCGACGTCCCCAGCGCCGGCTGCTGCGCAGTCGGCTGCTCGGGTTCGAGAAGGGCGGTCGAGGTCTGGAGGTCTGAGTCCTGCACCGGAACGGAGGTGAGCGGCCTAGAGGAGGCCGGCCGGTCGTCGGATTCGAGTGAGTCTAGCTGACCGTTCCGATGGATAAACGAAACACCCGACGCGCAACACAGTCACAACATTCCCATTTGACCCCGGGCGCCAACGTCCTTCTCCGCGCAGCTAGAGCACCTGGCCGGCGGCCTTGGCGAGCAGGTACGCGTGGATGAAGCCGTCGAGCTTGCCGTCGAGGACTCCCTGCGTGTCGCCCAGCTCGAAATCGGTCCGGTGGTCCTTGACCATCTGGTAGGGCTGGAGCACGTAGCTTCTGATCTGGCTGCCGAAGCCGATGTCCTGGGCAGCCCCGCGCTCCTTGGCCAGCTCCGCCTCGCGTTTCTCCTGCTCGAGCTCGGCGAGCCGCGAGGTGAGGATCCGGAGCGCCGTCTGCTTGTTGGACGACTGCGAGCGCTCGTTCTGGCACTGGACGACGATCCCGGTCGGCAGATGCGTGATGCGGACCGCCGAGTCGGTCTTGTTGACGTGCTGGCCACCCGCTCCGCTCGCGCGGTACGTGTCGATCCGCAGGTCGGATTCGTCCAGGCCGACGTCCTCTCCCTCGGGGAGCAGCGGGCTGACGATCACCTGTGCGAAGGAGGTGTGCCGCCGGTGGGCCTGGTCGAACGGCGAAAGCCTGACGAGCCGGTGCACGCCACGCTCGGCCTTGAGCACCCCGTACGCGTTCTCGCCCCGCACCGTGAACGTGGCCGACTTGAGACCTGCCTCCTCCCCCGGGCTCGCCTCGAGCAGTTCCGCGTCGAACCCACGATTCGCGGCCCAGCGGAGATACATGCGCAGCAGGATCTCGGCCCAGTCCTGCGCGTCCGTGCCGCCGGTGCCGGCGTGAATCGTGACCACGGCGTCGCCCGAGTCGTACTCGCCCGTGAAGAGCGCGTCTTCCTGGAGCCGCTCCAGCTCGCTGCGCAAAGGCTCGATCGCCCCGGCGATCTCCTCGGCCATCTCGCCGTCCATCGAGAGCAGCTCGCGCGCGTCCTCGTACTCGCTGAGCAGGCGCTCGTAGCGCTGGAGCCGCTTGCTCAGGCGGGCATGCTCAGCCGAGACCGATGCTGCCCGTTGCTGGTCGTCCCAGAACCCCGGCTCGCCCAGCTCGCGCTCGAGCGCGGCGATCCGCTCGGTCAGCGCTTCGGGGTCAAAGGTAATCACGGACCCAGTCCAACTGGGCCCCGATCTCCTCGAGTTGCTGCTCCACCGACGGCGTCTGCTCTGCCATGGACGGCAGGCTAGCGGCTGCGAGGGTAGAACCCGCCACGAGGGTGATGCCATGCGCCGCTCTGCCTCCCGCCACCTAACTGGAGCAGCGCCGGGTCGAGACGCCGGCGAGGGTCTGCAGCGCTCGCTCGGCGCTCAGGCGAAAGGCCAGATCGACCGGCCCGGCGCGCCGCACCTTCAGCGTCACCATGCCGTCGCGCGACCGGGACACGCACCCGGGCTTCGCCAGCCAGTACGGCGAGTACCGAACGGCGACGCGGTACGACCCTGGCGCTCTGACGTCGAGAGAGAGGCTCGACGGGGTGAGCCGCGTCACGCGTGCGCGGGCCGGCCCGGTGACGATCGGACGGGCGGCCGGGAGCTCGTAGACGGAGACGGTCGCCGTGCGCAGGACCGGGACGAGACCCGACCCACCGCTCCGGAGGAGGTCAGCCTCGGCACGGGCGCTGTAGTCGGGCTCGGCAGCCGAGAGCACGACGTAGCGCACGCCGAGCTTGCGAAGCCAGGCGCGGTAGGCCCTTGGGCCGTACTCGTCGTAGAGGAGCGCGTTCTCGGGAAAGTCGTCCTGCCGGTACCAGCCGCGGACGATCGGGATCTTCGCCGCCGGGAAGTACTCGGCCGGCCAGTGGCCGACCGTGTCCACGACCTCGACGCGAAACGAAGGCCCGAGATGGCTGCCGAGAAACGCGACCGCCGGTTGCCAGTACTCGGGCCGCGATGCGCCGCCACTCCTCGCCCCGAGGATCGACCTGGCGATCGCCGTCCCGTTCCAGGCCAGCGCCAAAACGACCAGAGATACACTCACCTGCAGCGGCCGCCAGCCTCGGAGCGTCAGCACGAGGACGGCGATCGGAACGGCCGCGTAGCGCAGGCGCGCGATGTTGCTGCCCACGTCGGAGGGCACGGCGAACGCGACCAGGCAGGCGATCGCGTAGGCGCCGAACATCCCCGCGAGCAGCCGCGCGCTCTCGACGCGCGTGGTCACCGCGAGTCCCAGCACGCAAAACGTGAGGGCGCCGAGCAGGTCGAGCACCGAGAACGGATAGTGGCCGCCGCCCGGAAAGAGCCGGCCGAGCACGAGCTCGATCAGCCCTCCGGCGACGATCACGAGGGCCGGCACCGTGACCTGCTCCCGTGTCCTCCTGGCGACCAGGGCTCCGGAGAGGAGCACCGCCAGGAACGCGAAGGCCAGCGGGCTGGCGGCGAGCGTCAGGGCCGCGAAGACGGCGAACCGCGCCCGGCGATGCTCCTGCAGCGCATAGATCGCGAGCAGCGCGAGCGCGATGCCGAGCGCAAACGGGAAGGCAGCCGAGAACACGGTCGCGGGCCAGATGAGCGCGAACGTCCGGCTCGAGAGCCGGCCGGGCGGCCCCCACTGCCGCAGAACGACGAGGGTGAAGGCAAGGGCAGCGGTCGCGACCGAGGCCAGAGCGAGCACCTTGATCCCGAGCAGCCCGGCGAGCGGGTAGTAGAGCACGCTGTAAGTGACGAACGAGTAGCGGCCCGCGTACCAGAAGTTGTTCCAGAGGACGAGGCCGTGCTCCGCGAAGAAAAGACGCTGGTAGAGGTGGCCGGCAAGGTCGACACCGGGCGGGCCGACCCAGAGCAGGATGGCGGCGAGGGCCGCGGCCGCTATCCCGGCCGCGAAGGCCTCGCGCTCCGCAGACGGGGCACGAAGCACGTGCACACCAGGAAACTATCCGCTGGCGCGTGTTTCGAAGCCGCAGCAACCGCCGAGCGGCGTACTGTTTCGGCGAACGGCCGAAGCCGAGGCCGCTGGCTCGGAGAGTGGAAGCCGCCCCGGCTACGCGCCGTGGCACTTCTTGAACTTCTTGCCGCTCCCGCACCAGCACGGATCGTTGCGGCCGATCTTGTCGCGCTCGGACGAAACGCGCTGCGGTGTGGTGGCAACCGAGGTCGCTCCTCCGCCCACGGCGCCGGCCATCGAGGCGCCGGCCACAGCCCCGCCCACTCCGGTCATCGAAGCGCCGTTTCCACCACCCGCCGCGGCAATCGCTTCGGCACCAGCGAACGACTGGTGCTCGTACGACAGCGCACCTCCGTCGAGCGCGTGGGCCTCCTGGGCCGCCTGCAACTCGGCCGCGTCGGCCGGCTCGATCACCGTGTGGAAGAGGTGGAGCACGACCTCCTCGCGGATCGATGCGTTCAGCTCCTCGAACATCTTGTGTCCCTCGGCCGTGTACTCGACGAGCGGGTCCTTCTGGGCCATCGCGCGCAGATGCACGCCCTCGCGGAGATAGTCCATCGACTCGAGGTGCTCACGCCAGCGGACGTCGACGACGCTGAGCAGGATGTAGCGCTCGAGCTCCCGCATGATCGGCTGCCCGCTCTCGGGGTCCTTGCCGAACTCCTTCTCGCGCTCCTGGTACGACTCCCACGCGTCCTCGACGAACTCTTCGATCAGCGCCTCGGGCGTCATCTCGACGTTGTCCTCGCGAAGCTCGTCGACGGTGATGTCGCTCCCGTACAGGGCCTCCATCTGCTTGGCCAGCTCGTCGAGATCCCATTCCTCGGCGTACTCGGCGTCGGTGTAGAGGCGGACGTTCCGGTCGACGACCTCCTCGATCCACGCCTTCATCTGCTCGGAGAGGTCGGCGCCCTCGAGGACGGCACGGCGCTGCTCGTAGATCACCGAGCGCTGCTTGTTCATCACGTCGTCGTACTTGAGGACGTTCTTGCGCATGACGAAGTTCTGTTCCTCGACCTTCTTCTGCGCGTTCTCGATCTGGCGCGAGAGGATCGACGCCTCCATGGGCTGGTCGTCCGGCACCTTGAAGCGGGACATGATGTTCTTGATCCGGTCGCCGGCGAACAGGCGCACGAGGTCGTCCTCGCCCGAAAGATAGAAGCGCGTCTCGCCCGGGTCGCCCTGGCGGCCCGACCGGCCGCGAAGCTGGTTGTCGATCCGCCGCGCCTCGTGGCGCTCGGTGGCGAGCACGTACAGTCCGCCCACCTCGCGAACGCCCGCGCCGAGCTTGATGTCGACGCCGCGGCCGGCCATGTTGGTCGCGACGGTGACGGCACCCGGCTCGCCGGCGTTCTTGATGATCTCGGCCTCTCGCTCGTGCTCCTTCGCGTTCAGGACGCTGTGCGGGATGCCGGCGCGGGTGAGGCGGTCGTGCAGGTGCTGCGAGGTCTCGACGGCGATCGTGCCGACCAGGACCGCCTGACCCGCCTCGTGGCGCTCCTTGATGTCGCGGACGACAGCGTCGAACTTCCCGTCCGTCGTCCGGAAGATCATGTCGTTCTTGTCCTCGCGCACGACGGGGACGTTCGTGGGGATCTCGACGACGTGCAGGTTGTAGATCTCGACGAACTCCTTCTCCTCGGTCTTCGCCGTGCCGGTCATTCCGGCGAGCTTCTCGTAGAGCCGGAAGTAGTTCTGCAGGGTGATCGTCGCCAGGGTGACGTGCTCTTCCTGGATGCGCACGCCCTCCTTCGCCTCGACCGCCTGGTGCAGGCCTTCCGACCAGCGGCGTCCTTCCATGATCCGGCCGGTGAACTCGTCGACGATCTTCACCTCGCCGTCCTGAACAACGTAGTCGATGTCGAGCTGGTAGAGCGACTGCGCCTTCAGCGCCTGGATCAGGTGGTTGACCTGCTGGACGTTGCGCGGGTCGTAGAGGTTGTCGATCTTGAGCGCGCGCTCGATCTTCTCGATCGCGCCTGGGCCCGGCGAGACGGTCTTGTGCTTCTCGTCGTACTCGAAGTCCGCCGTCATCTCCGTGCGTTCGTGCTTCGGCACGGTCTTCGATTGCTCGCCCTGGAACTGCTTGACGATTCGTGCGAAGTCGTAGTACATCTGCGCCGCGACCTCGGGCTCGCCCGAGATGATCAGCGGCGTCCTGGCCTCGTCGACCAGGATCGAGTCGACCTCGTCGACGATCCCGAAGACGTGGCCGCGCTGCACGACTCCGTCGAGCGAGACGGCCATGTTGTCGCGCAGGTAGTCGAAGCCGAACTCGGAGTTCGTTCCGTACGTGACGTCCGAGTCGTAGGCGATTTTCCGGTCGGCGAACGGCATCATGTTCTCGATGTGGGCCACGGTCACGCCCAGCTGGTCGTAGACCGGGCGGTTCCATTCGGCGTCCCGCTTGGCGAGATAGTCGTTGACCGTGATCAGATGCGTGCCCTTCCCGGTGAGCGCGTTCAGGTACAGCGCCAGGCTCGCGACGTACGTCTTCCCCTCGCCCGTCTTCATCTCGGCGATGTCGCCCTCGTGGAGGACGATTCCGCCCATCATCTGGACGTCGAAGAGACGCTGGTCGGAGGCGCGCTTCCGCGCTTCGCGCACGGCGGCAAAGGCCTCGAACACGAGCTCGTCGAGCGGCTCGCCGTTGTCGAGCCGCTGCCGGAACTCGGCGGTCTTCGCGCGCAGCTGGTCGGGCGTCAGCTGCTCGAACTCGGGCTCGAGCGTGCCGATGTAGGCGGCCTGATCGCGCAGACGCTTGAGGCGCCTTCCTTCGCCGAGGCGTAGTGCTTTTTCCAGTGAACCGAGTTGAGGCATCGCTTTCTAGAGTATCGACTGACCCCCGGGCTGCTCTTGCTGAGACGCGAGCATGAAACTCCTAGAGCGGAGCGACGAGCACTTCCCAGAGCCGGCCGTCAAGCCGTTCCGCGCGCAGGACGTACGAGGCGAACCGGCCGGCGCCCAGCTCCTCGAGCGACCGAATGCTTCCGAACGTCCGCTCCCCGTCCACGACCAGCACCCGATCGCCCTGGTAGACGGTCAGGTCGACCTCGTCACCGTCGACGTCCTCGGGCACCTCGGCGACCTCGATCCGTTTCGCCGCCACGGCGAAGCGGTTCTCGGCCTTGCGGACCGCCTCGGCTCGGTACGGAGGCTCGATGGTCGTCTCGAGCGCGGCGGCCAGGGGCGCGAGCGCCTCATCGGGCACGTCGTCGTCGGTCTCGAGCAGGAGTGTCCCGTCCGGGAGGGCAACGAACCCAACCCACTCGCCGTCGAAAGGCGCAGTCGCGAGCACGACCGCGTCCCACTGCCTGGGCCGGGGGACGCCATGGATGCCGGCCTCACCCCACCGGGGCGTGGTGTCGTGCGGGGGTGGAGGGCCGCTGTTCAGCCCGCCCTCCCGCGCCAGGCGCTCGTGGAGCGGCTCGCGGCGCCGGAACATCTCGAAGGCTCCCTACTGCGGCTCGATCAGGCCGTAGTCGCCGTCGTGCCGCCGGTAGACGACGTTCATCTCGCCGGTGTCGGCGTTCCGGAACACGAAGAAGTCGTGCCCGATCAGCTCGAGTTGGAGCACGGCCTCCTCCGGGCTCATCGGCTTGACGGCGAACTGCTTCGTCTTGACGACGCGCGGCCCCTCGACGTCCTCCGACTCCGTCTGCTCCTGGGCAGCCACCGGCTCGGCGCGGTGGCCGTGCCGCCGCCGCTTGTCGCGGTAGCGCGTGACCTGGCGTTCGAGCTTATCGACCAGCTGGTCGATCGACGCTTTCATGTCGGCCGAGGATTCGCGCGCCCGAAGCACCGGGCCCTTCGTCCAGATCGTCGCCTCCGCGACGTTGTTGTTGGCGATCGACGGATTCCGCTCCACAGCGAGCTCCAGCTCGACGCGCGTCGGGCCGTTGAGCTGGCGTTCGAGCTTGCCGAGCTTTTCCTCGGCGTACTCGCGGATCTGATCGCTGACCTCGACGTTCTTGCCCTTCACCAGAAGACGCACTCGTCTCTCCTCTCGTCGGGTCTCCCTGGAATCTACCGAACGGCCCGCGCGAAGGTCACGACCTCGACCCGCCGCGCCCCGGCCTGCCGAAGCGCCGACGCAGCTGCGTTGACCGTCGCCCCGGTCGTGTAGACGTCGTCGACGAGCAGCACCTCGGGCGGAGCACGGCCCACAGGCCGAAAGGCGCCGCGAACGTTCCGCCGGCGTTCGGCCAGCGCCAGGCCCCGCTGACGGCGCTCGACGCGCCGCGCTCGCCCCAGCAGCGGTTCGACCGGAAGGCCCCAGCCCTCGCCCAGGAGCCGAGCGAGCCGCTCTGGGGGATGATGGCCGCGCTTGAGGCTCCGCTCGCCGTCGGGGGGAACGAAGGTGACCGCGCGCGCCGAGGGACGGGGCAGGGTTGCCACGACGATCTCCGCTGCCAGACCTGCGAGCCGGCGCAGACCGCGCTCCTTCCAGGCGGCGACGAACGCTCTGACCGCCTCGTCGTAGCCAACCGCAGCGCGCGCGTGCGCGAACGAGACCCTCCGCCCCGCGCATTCGCGACAGCGAGAGACCGGCCATGCAGTCGGAGCGCCGCACCGATCGCACAGAGGCTGGGCCAGACGCGGCAGACCGGCAAGACAGGGCCTGCACACCTGTGCTCCGCCGCTTCGGCACGCGACGCAGCGCGGCGGAAGCAGGAGGTCGAGAACTGTTGCCATGAATGACAACTTAGCCGAGGCGCTGGACAGATCGTCCCCCCTTGCCGCGGGAGCACGGTTACGAATCTGTGCCGACTTCGTGCCGGCTTACAACGCGTAGTCGTCGCGGCGAGGCAGGCCGACGCGCTCGCGTAGCCGGTTGTCGGCCACGAGGAGCTGGGCGCGGTCTCCGATGTCGAGCCACGGCTCGCTGAAGCGGAAGCCGTAGACCGGCTCGCGTGTGTAGAGCCAGGCCAGGAAAGCCCCGGAGTGGTCGGCCGAGTTTCCCTCGGCGAGGTACCGGTCGATCAGCGGCACGTGCGCGCGATGGAAGAGATAGATGGCCGCCGAGATGAGGTTGCTCGTCGGACGCTCGGGCTTCTCCTCGAGCCGCACGACGCGGTCGTCCTCGTCCAGGTCGACGACCCCGTAGAGCGACGCGAGCGACGGATCGGCGAGCCGGTGGACGGCGATCGTGCTCGCCTCCCCCTTCCCGCGCCAGAAGTCCACGTAGTCGCGGAGGCTGAACTCGAACAGGTTGTCACCGGCGATGACGAGCAGGTCTTCCCCGGCCAGGCCGGCTGCCTCGATCGCGAAGCGCACGTCGCCGACCGCTCCGAGGCGGTCCTCGTTCGTTCGAGTGCCGTCGTCGTGCACGCGCACGCCGCCGCCGCGCTCCTTTGCCCAGCGTTCGAAATCCGGCGCCCAGCGCGAATTGGTGACCAGGTGGACGGCTTCGACGCCGTCGACCTCGGCGATCTTGTCCAGGATCCAGTCGACCATCGGCCTGCCCCCGACCGGAAGTAGCGGTTTTGCGACCGACTCGGTCAACGGGCGCAGGCGGGTGGCGTATCCCGCCGCGAGAATCACGGCCTGCACGGCTAGGTGACCGGGACCCGCTGGGGCAAGGTCAACTCGTACGGCGCCCGGTGAACGCCCTCCTCGGTCACGATCGCGGCGATCAGCGACGCAGGCGTGACGTCGAACGCGGGGTTCCGGGCCTGGAAACGGGCCGTGATCTCCGCTCCACTCCGTTCCTCGATCGGGATCCCGGCGCCGGTCGGCGTATCCGGATCGAGCGTCGATGTCGGCGCGACGACGTAGAAGGGCACGTCGTGGTACTCCGCCAGGACGGCGAGCGAGTAGGTCCCGATCTTGTTGGCGGTGTCGCCGTTGGCCGCGATCCGGTCGGCACCGGTGAGGATGCAGTCCACCTCGCCGGCCGCCATCAGCGACGCGGCCGCGGAATCGGCGATCACCGTGTGCGGGATGCCGTCCTGCTCGAGCTCCCACGCGGTCAGCCGGCTGCCCTGCAGCAGCGGGCGCGTCTCGTCGACGAAGACGTGGCGCAGCAGGCCGCTTGTCCAGGCCAGATGCAGAGCGCCGAGAGCCGTCCCGTAGCCGCCGGTGGCCAGGCCGCCGGTGTTGCAATGGGTGAGCGCAGTCGAGCCGGGTGCGATCAGCGCCGCGGCGTGCTCCCCCATCCGCCGGCACCGGTCGACCTCCTCGCGGTGGATCTCTCGTGCACGCCCGGCTGGATCGTCCGCGGCACGCACCTCGGCAAGCGCCCAGGCCAGGTTGGCAGCGGTCGGCCGCGCCGAGACGAGTACGCTCTCGGCCTCGTCCAGATCCTCGCCGCGAGCAACGGCGAGGGCGAAGCCGTAGGCGCCGGCGATCCCGATCGCCGGCGCCCCCCGAACGGCAAGCGTCCGGATCGCCTCGGCGACCTCGGCCACAGACCGACATTCAAGCTCGACCTCTGCGTCAGGCAGCCGCCGCTGATCCAGAAAGACGACCCGGTCGCTTTCCAACCGAAGAATGCGCTCGGGCTCAAGCACGCCTGCCCAGACCTCCCGTGCACAACGCGTTGCGGCCGGAGCCGGACTTGCTCCGGCGGGAGGCCAAACGGCAATCCTTCACTGCCACGCGAAGAAGGAGGGGGCTCGTGGGGGAACCCTGGGTTCCCCTACGTCCCCTCGTCCCAGGAGGCGAGGTACTTGGCCTGTTCCTCGGTCAGCTGGTCGATGTCGACACCCATCGTCTCGAGCTTCAGACGGGCGATCTCCTCGTCGATCGCCTGCGGCACGGGGTAGACCTTGCGCTCCAGCTCCTGCGCGTGCTGCACGGCGTATTCGGCCGAGAGGGCCTGGTTCGCGAAGGACATGTCCATGACGAGCGCCGGGTGCCCTTCCGCGGCGGCGAGGTTGACGAGCCTGCCGTCGGCGATGAGAAAGATCCTGCGGCCGTCCTGAAGAAGGAACTCCTCCACGAACTCGCGCACCTTGCGGGTCTCGGCGGCCAGGGAGCGCAGCCCCGGAATCTCGATCTCGACGTTGAAGTGGCCGGTGTTGGCCAGGATCGCTCCGTCCTTCATCCGCTCCATGTGGCCACGCGTAATGACGGACTTGTCCCCGGTCGCGGTGCAGAAAAGGTCGCCGACCTCGGCAGCCTTCTCCATCGGCAGCACCTCGTAGCCGTCCATGAGCGCCTCGAGCGCGCGCATCGGATCGATCTCGGTGACGATCACGTGCGCGCCCATGCCCCGGGCCCGCATCGCGACACCGCGGCCGACCCAGCCGTAGCCGCAGACGACGAAGCGCTTGCCTGCGAGCAAGACATTCGTCGCCCGGATGATTCCGTCGATCGTGGACTGGCCGGTGCCGTACCGGTTGTCGAACAGATGCTTCGTCTTGGCCTCGTTCACGGCGATGACCGGGAAGCCGAGCGCACCGTCGCGCTCGAGCGCCTTCAACCGGATGACGCCGGTGGTCGTCTCCTCCGTGCCCGCGATGATGTCGCCGAGCTGCTCGCGCCGGTGGGAGTGCAGGACACCGATCACGTCGGCGCCGTCGTCCATCGTCAGCTGCGGCTTGTGGTCGACCGCGGCCTCGATGTGCGCGTAGTAGGTGTCGTTGTCCTCGCCCTTGATCGCGAAGACGGAGATGTCGTACTCGTCGACGAGCGCGGCTGCGACGTCGTCCTGCGTGGAGAGCGGGTTCGACGCGCAGAGCACGACGTCGGCGCCGCCCGCCTGGAGCGTCCGGGCGAGGTTGGCCGTCTCGGTCGTGACGTGCAGGCACGCGGCCACTCGATGGCCGGCCAGCGGCTTCTCCTGTTCGAACCGCTCGCGGATGGCCGCGAGCACCGGCATCTGCCGGTCGGCCCATTCGATCCGCCTCACGCCCTCCTCGGCGAGGGCAAGGTCCTTGACGTCGTAACGCTTCGTGGTAGCCATGCAGTGAATCCTTTCGGTCAGGCGGCGAGCAGCCGCTCGTGCTTACGCTGTTCCCATTCGACCCAGGCCGGCGTTGCCGCCCCGGGCGAGGCAAAATCTGTTCCTGCGAGCCATGTCTCGACCGCGGCCTGAAGCCGAGGGTCGCGGCGCAGCCGGACGAGGAAGGCTAGCTCGTCGAGCTCCACGCTGTAGATACGGCGCAACTCGCGCAGCGACCGGAGCTGGTTCAGCTCCCGCAGGCCGTAGAGGCGGTAGCCCGAAGGCCGCCGGCGCGGGACGACGAGACCGGCCTCCTCGAGGTAGCGCAGCATGCGCGCCGACCAGCCGGTCCGCGCCGCCGCCTCGCCTACGGTCAGCTCCTTCATGGAGCAAACCTTATCACAACAGTGTGAAGGTTAAGCCGTGGGGTTCTCGATCCGGCCGTAGCGGTCTTCGAGACGCACGACGTCGTCGAGTTGAGGAGTGGAGACCTCCAGGATCGTCGTGTCCTCGAGGGCGGTGACCCGGTGCACGGTGCCGGGCCTGAACCGGAATGCCGCTCCGGCGGCGATGATCTCGGACACGGGAATCGCCTGCCCCGGGGCAGCCAGTTCCAGCTCGGCGCGCCCGTCCTCGACGTACCACGACTCGTCCTTCTCCCTGTGGAACTGGAGGCTGAGCGAGTGCCCGGCCCGAACGAACAGCACCTTGCCGCAGTAGTCCTCGGACAGGGCCCAGATCAGCTCCCATCCCCACGGCTTCTCGACCTTCCTAGGCTCGTACGACCAGGAGTCGAGCGTGTTCATATTGGGCGAATCCTGCATCGACCGGTCCCGCACCGGACGAGTCTACGCCGATAGCCAATCAGGGTGGTCGGCGACATATTCGGCCGCCCGACGCAGGTCCTTCGGTGTGTTCACGGTCAGCCAGAGCCCGTCGTGCCGGAAGGCTCCGAGGCGGCCTTCGGCCGCAAGCTCCGGAAACGCCGAGGCCTCGTGGTCGCCCTTGTCAGGAAAACGCTCGAGGGCCTCGGGGCCGAGGACGTAGACGCCGCAGCTGACCCAGTACGGGATCCGGCCACCCTCGCTGAAGCCCGTGACCCGATCGTCCTCGCCGAGCTCGACGACACCGAACGGGGAAGCCGGCTGAGCGACGGTGATCGTCGCTGCCGCCGACGTGCGCCGGTGCTCGGCGAGCAAGGCTCCGAAGTCGACCGCGACGAGCTCGTCTCCGTTGAGCGCGAAAACGGCGCCGTCCTGGTTGCGTCGATGGGCGGCATAGCGGATTCCTCCACCCCGTCCCAACCGCTCGGGCTCGCCGGCCGCGACCACCTCCGCTCCCAGGCCGGAGAGCTCCCGCTCGAAGAGCTCCTCGTCGCCGGCAGCGCAACTGACGATCACCCGCTGGACGCCTGCGCGAGCGAGCCGGGCGACCTGGTAGGCGACGAGCGGGCTGCCTGCCACCTCGACCAGCGACTTCGGGCGTCCGCCCGCGGCATCGCCTAGCCGCTCGGCGCGACCGCCTGCCAGGATAATCGCCTCCATCAGGGCTGCAGCTCGGTCTGCTCCGCCTCCGCGGTCTCGGGGAGCACGTCCAGCGGCGACACGGGCCGTCCGATCCCCTCGTAGGCGAAGCCGGCAGCGCGAACCTCGGCCGGGTCGAGCAGGTTGCGGCCGTCGATGATCAGGGCCCGCTTCATCGAGTCGCGAATCTCCGCTCTGGGCAGATCGCGGAGCTCTGGCCACTCCGTGACGATCACGGCCGCGTCCGCGCCTCGCACCGCCTCGGCGTAGGTACTGCAGAACTCGGCCCCGTGGATCAGCTCGCTCGCGTCGGCGACCGGATCCCAGGCCCGGACCTCGGCGCCCTCGGCGAGCAGCCGTGAGGCCAGAACGAGGCTCGGCGCCTCGCGGAGGTCGTCGGTGCCCGCCTTGAACGCCAGCCCGAGCAGCGCGACGGTCTTGCCGCGCAGGCTTCCGATGTGACGCTGGAGCTTGCCGATCACGCGCCGCTTCTGCAGCTCGTTGACCTCGATCACCGCCGAGAGGAGCTGGAAGTGGTACCCGGAGTTCGCGGCCAGCTGCTTGAGCGCCAGCGAGTCTTTCGGAAAACAGCTCCCGCCCCAGCCGAGACCGGCGCGGAGGAAGTGCGGCCCGAGCCGGTGGTCGAGCCCGATGCCCTCGGCCACCTTGACCACATCGGCACCCGTGGCCTCGCAGACGTTGGCGATCTCGTTGATGAAGCTGATCCGCGTCATCAGGAAGGCGTTCGCGGCCAGCTTGATCATCTCGGCCGAGTTGACGTCGCACCGCACGATCGGCGCGCCGAGCGACGCGTACAGCGAGGCGACCAAGTTGCCGTCGGCCTCGTCGAAAGCCCCGACGACGACCCGATCGGGCTGCATGAAATCGTGAATCGCCCGCCCCTCGGCCAGGAACTCGGGGTTCGAGACATACCCGACGTCGAAGCCGCCCGAGTCCAGCCGCGCCTTCACCTTTTCGCCGGTGCCGACGGGAACCGTCGACTTCATCACGAGGACGGCCCGGGCGCCGAGGTGGGGAAGCTCGTCGATCACCGTCCAGACGCGGGAGAGGTCGGCGTCGCCGCCGTAGGTCGGGGGCGTGTCGACGCAGATGAAGCAGATGTCGGGCTCGGCGGCGGCGAGCTCCTTGACGTCGAGCGTGAACGTGATCCCATCGCGGTTCCGCTCGAGCAGCTCGGCGAGGTCGGCCTCGTGGAACGGAGGCTCACCCGCCTTGAGCTTCGCGATCTTCTCCGGCACGACGTCCCGGACGATGACTCGGTGGCCGAGCTCGGAGAAGCAGGCTCCGGTGACGAGACCGACCCACCCCGCGCCGAAGATGCCGATCGTGGGCCGAGGCTCAGCCACGCCCCGCCTTTCCTTTCAGCGGGCGCAGGCTGCGCGCGATCGCCAGCATCGTGTCGTTCGAGAGGGCGTTGTCGAGCGCGTTGGTGATCCAGTACGAGGCGCCGTTCTCCCGCAGCACGACCATGTGCAGGTTCGGACCGGAGTAGTAGAGGTCGAACTCCCGCTTGCCGATGAAGCGGCGGAAGTTGCGCTCCGACAGGACGGGCGCTCCCTCCCAGTCCATCTCCTGGATGCCCCAGTAGTTCCGGGCGCCGGTGCGGAAGCTGAACCGGATGGCCTTGTGCTTCTTGTCCAGCCGGTAGACGCGGATGGGCACTTCCGGGTCGGGAATCGAGCTCGATTCGATCTTGAGCGGGTACTCGACCCGGAACGGCACCTGGCGGCGCACGCTCCTGGCAAGCGGAAGGGCGACGGAGGGGTCGTACGTGACCGCCGGGGGCTCTCGCTTCGGCGTCACGTGCGGCGGCGGGCTCGCGATCGTGTTGTGGAACGTCTGGCCGACGATGACTGTTCCCATCGCCCCGTTCGACGCCTGCTTCAGGAACGGCGGCAGCGGCTTCGCAATCGCGGGCGCAAAGAGCTCGGCCAGGCGCTTGGCGGCCGCCTTGGAGCGCTTGAGCTGCGGGTTCCAGTAGACGATCGACTCCTGGTACCTGAAGTTCGGTGCGTTCGAGGTCCGGTTCGAGGGCGGCAGCACGATCTTGTAGCCGCGGTCGCTCAGCAGGCCCGCCGCGCTGGAAGCGGAGCCCTCGACGCCGTTGCCGTTCAGGACCGAGACGGTCGTCTCCTCGGGCGTCGGCACGCGAGGCTTGCCTCCGAAGGCGACGTTCGTCGCATCGCGGGGCGCCTCGACGTCGGGGTTGGTGAACGCGCGAACCGCCGCCTGGATGTTCGAGGCATCGGTCGTGAGGTACGAGTAGCCGGTCAGGCCGTCGATCTTCGCCTGGAAGAAGTGGCCCGGCGGCAGGCGGTACACGAAGAGCGCATAGCTCAGGACGGTGTTGTCCTGGAGGTCCGGCACCGCCTGGACGTTTCGCGAGATCGAGCCGATGATCCTGGGCACGTCGAGGACGCCGAAGTGACTGTGGATCTGCTCCTTGAGCGCCGTCAGGAACTGCTGCTGCCGGATGACGCGGAGGAGGTCGGAATCCGTGTGGCGGAAGCGGACGTAGTCGAGGGCCTGCCAGCCTTTCAGGCGCTGATAGCCCGGCCAGAGGTTGATGGTTGCGAACGTGCTGTACGTCCGCCCGCCGTTCGTGTTGAGGTAGCGGTGGTCGATGTCGACCCAGACCCCGCCCAGCTGGTCGACGATCTCCTTGAAGCTCGTGAAGTTCACGGTGATCAGGTAGTTGATCGGCAGGCCGGTCAGCGCCTTGACGGTCTGCACGGTCCCCTTGGGCCCGCAGTAGGAGTAGGCGGCGTTGATCTTGTCCTGGTAGGGGGTCCGCCCCGGACAGTGGATGGTGACCAGCATGTCGCGCGGGAAGGAGAGCATCGAGATCGCGTGCAGCTGCGGATCGGCGCGCAAGAGCATGATCGTGTCCGAGCGCGACGGGGTGTTCTGCGCCTCGTTCGGGCGGCGGTCGTAGCCGATGATCATCGCCACGGTCGCACGGCCGGGCGGCGGGGGCTCGTCGAGGAGGCGGGCGGCCCGCTTGAGCCGCGGATCGTTCGTGTGGGTGCCGGCGATCGCGTGGTGGAAGAAGAGGTAGGCGCCGCCGACCAGGCCCGTCGACAGCATCAGCAGCGCGACCACGAGGTAGATGAGGATCCGCCCGACGAGTCGTAGACCGGTGCGCCGCTCGGGGACGGGCTGCCGGTAGACCCGCATCGGGGTCGGTGCCATCGGCGGAAGCACCGCACGGCCGTTGCCGTTGACGGATGCCCCCTGGCCGAGGCCTCTCTTCAGCGTGGTGCGCATGGGAGCTTGGGCTCTAGATAGGCGAAAAGCGCCTCGCTACACGGCGCTCCGCCCCAAAGAGGATAGCCGAGTGAGTGGCTAACGAGCGTTGAGTTCGGTCTCGGCCAGCCGCGTTCCTTCGACCATCTTGCGGAGCTTCTCGAAGGCCACGTCCCAGCTGCGTGTCCGGAGGCCGCAATCCGGATTGACGCCCGCGATCCGGGCGGGGCCGAGGACGGCTGCCGCGTAGAGAATCCGGTCGCGGACGAGCTCGGCCGGCTCGACGAAGTCCGTATGCACGTCGACGACCCCGAGCCCGACGGCCGGGCCACCCTCCTGGAAGAGGAAGAGCGGCTCGTAACCCGGGCGGGCGGCGCCCCCGGTGCCGAGCACCCTCGAGTCGCGGTTGGCGAACTCGAGCTGAAGCTCGAGGCAGTTCTCCAACTCGAGCACGTGCGGCCAGAGCAGGCGGTAGTCCGAGAAGCAGACGTGGAGGCTGGACCTCACGTCGAGGCCGTCGACGGCCTTGTTGTAGGCCTCGACGCCGAGCGGCACCTCGTCCAGCCTGGTGGTCAGCGCCGGTTCGTCGATCTGGATCCAGTCGCACCCTGCCTCCACCACCGCTGCGGCGTTCGGGCGGACGACGTGCTCGGCGACGTCGAGCAGGAAGCTGCGGCGAGCATCGCGACGCTCCTCATGGGTCGCGCCGAGCGAGGTGCGGTGGCCATAGTGCTCGTCGTAGCTCCAGTCGACGACCGTGTAGGGGCCAGTGAACGGCACCTTGACCCTGCGGTCGGTGTGCTCCGAGACGAAGCGGTACTCCTCGCCGTCGTACGGCTCCTCGACCCGCGGCGCCTCGACGACGGCGGCCTTCGCGTAGTACTTGTTGTCGAACGACCGCACCGTGCCGCGCGGCTCGAACCCCTTCGCGTGGGCGGCGACGTGGTCGTACATCTCGGTGCGACGCTGCTCGCCGTCGTAGACGACGTCGAGGCCGGCGTGCTCCAACAGGCGGAGCGCATAGAGCGCCGCCCACGTCGTGAGCTCGGCTTCGCCGATTTCGCCCTTGGCAGTGAGCTGCTCGACCAGGCTTCCGTGATCCTCGACGTCGAGCCTTTCGCCCCAGGCTCGAGCATGCTCGACGTCGGCTTCTTCGAGCGGAACGCCTCGGCGCGCCTTGACCAGCCACGGCGGCTTGGCCAGTGAGCCGATCTCGCGGCTCAGGAACCGAACGTCAGTCATTGCCTCGCCTCGCCGAGGCGCTTCAGCTTCTCGCGGGCGATCGGCTCCGGCACGTACTGGAGGTCGCCGTTCGGGACGGCGTCGATCCGCTCGACGTCACGCTCATCGGCCAGCCGGCCGAGGAACGCACGGACGGACTCCGGCTCTTCGAGCGCCGACGAGCGGGCGTCGACAACGCCCGCGAGGAGCAGCTTGGGGAACCCCTTGGGGACGTCGGTGGCATGCGTGGCGTAGAAATCGACCCCGATGCCCTCGAGCGGCAGCTCGGCGAGCCCCTGCTCGAGCAGCTTGCGCGCGTCGCCGAAGGTGAGCTGCAGCGCGAGCGGCGGGCCTCCCGAGAGTGCCTCCAGGGCTTCCGAGACGGCACCCAGGTTCGGCTCCTTCTCCCGGGCCAGGAAGGGCTCCGCGAGGACGACGAGGTCGGCGTCGAGCAGGTCCAGCTGGGGCTTCAAGACACCGTGCGCGACGGCGACGGGAGTCAAGCCCGTGCCGTGTGCGAGCGCAAAGGGCGACGGGAGAGTGACCACCCGCGGCCCGGTCAGCGAGGCCAGGAACCGATCGTCGAGCGGCCGCTCGAGCTTCGGCACCGCCCGCGATGCCTTCGGCGCACGAAAGAACGAATTCGTGTCGAGGAAGCGGGTCAGCGCGCCCGGCTCCAGCCCCTTCGAGGCGTGGAGCAGCGGGCGGAAATGGTCCTGCCAGCGCAGCAGCCCATCCGAGAGCAGGTCGAGGCCGGCTTCCTGCTGGGCGCTGACAAAGGCGTCGAGGTCGGCCTGAAACCGCGCATCGACCGTCTCGGCTGTCGCTCGCCCCCGGTCGAGGTCGCGCGTCGCCTGCACGAGCGCCTCGGAACGTGGGTAGATGCCGGGGGCGTACGCGCGCACCGAGGGCTTTCTATCCGGGGGCCGCCGCCGTCGATCGGTCGGGCTCGTACGCGAGATTGACCAGCAGCGCCTCCTCGGCCTCCGCGGCCGGGATGCCCTTGCGCTCGGCGTAGTCCTCGACCTGGTCACGGCCGATCCGACCGATCGAGAAGTAGCGCGAATCCGGGTGGGCGAAGTAGAGGCCGCTCACACTGGCAGCGGGCAGCATGGCACAGGTCTCGGTCAGAGTGATTCCGGCCTCCTGGGCGCCGAGGAGATCGAACAGCTTTCGCTTCTCGCTGTGATCGGGACAGGCGGGATACCCGAAGGCCGGGCGGATTCCGCGAAACTTCTGGCCGATCAGCTCTTCGTTCGAGAGGTGCTCATCGGAGGAGTACCACCCGCGCCGGGCCTCCATGTGCAGATACTCGGCGAAGGCCTCGGCCAGGCGGTCGGCGAGCGCCATGGCCATGATCGAGCGGTAGTCGTCGTGCTCGGCCGCGAATCGCGCAGCGGCCTCGTCGGCACCGTGGATCGAGACCGCGAACGCGCCGATGTGATCTCCGTCGGAGGCGACGTAGTCGGCGAGCGACCTGTTCGGACGCCCGTCGTCCTGTGGCGCCTGCTGGCGCAGGAAGCAGAAGCGAGTGCCTGTAGCCAGCACGACGTCGTCACCCTCCGCCCGTGCCGGCCAGAAGCCGTAGACGCCACGAGCCTGGAGCGCCACGCTGCCGATCAGCTCGTCGAGGAGCGTCTGGGCCTCGTCGTAGAGCTCCCGCGCGACGGGCTCCTCGAGCAGCTTCGGGAAGCGACCCTTGATCTCCCAGGCGTGGAAGAAGAACTGCCAGTCGATGTACGGGCGTAGGACGGCGAGGTCGGGCTCGACGACTCGCGAGCCGGTGAACGGCGGCGCGTCGAGGGCTGCGAAGGGCACCGTGTGGCGATTCGCCCGGGCCTCCGCCAGCGTCAGCAGCGGCTTGCGGCCGCGTTCCGCATGCTGCTCCCGAAGGCGGTCCTGGAGCGCCACGTTCTCCTCCTGGAACGCGCCGCGTCGCGCAGGGTCGAGCAGCGCCGAGACGACGGCGACGACGCGCGACGCGTCGAGCACGTGCACGGTGGGTGGGCCGTACTCGGATGCGATCCGCACCGCCGTGTGCTGCTTCGAGGTCGTCGCACCGCCGATCAGGAGCGGTTGCGCCATCCCGCGCCGCTCCATCTCCCTCGCGACCTTCGCCATCTCGTCCAGCGAGGGCGTGATCAGCCCGGAAAGGCCCACGAAGTCGCAGCCCTCCTCGGCCGCCGTGTCCAGGATGCGGTCGGCCGGCACCATCACGCCCAGGTCGAGAACCTCGTAGTTGTTGCAGCCGAGCACGACGCCGACGATGTTCTTGCCGATGTCGTGGACGTCGCCCTTGACGGTGGCGAGCACGATCTTCCCCTGCGCACGCGCCACTCCTTCCCGCTCCTCGTCCATGTACGGCTCGAGGTAGGCGACTGCGCGCTTCATCGCGCGGGCGCTCTTGACCACCTGTGGCAGGAACATCTTCCCGGCGCCGAAGAGATCGCCGACGATCCGCATGCCGTCCATCAGCGGGCCTTCGATCACGTCGAGCGGGCGGTCGTGCGACTGCCGCGCCTCCTCGGTGTCCTCCTCGATCCAGTCGACGATCCCGTGCACGAGCGCGTGCGAGAGGCGCTCCTCGACGGGAGCTTCGCGCCAGGAGAGGTCGATCACGCGCTCCGTGGCGCCACCCTTCACCCGCTCGGCGTATTCGACGAGGCGGTCGGTCGCGTCGGGCCTGCGGTTGAAGATGATGTCTTCGACACGCTCGAGCAGGTCGGGCTCGATGTCCTGGTAGACGGCCAGCTGCCCGGCGTTGACGATGCCCATGTCTAGACCGGCCTGGATCGCGTGGTAGAGGAAGGCCGAGTGGATCGCCTCGCGGACGGCGTCGTTGCCCCGGAAGGCAAAGGAGAGGTTCGAGATCCCGCCCGAGATCCGCACCCCGGGGCAACGCTCCTTGATCAGCGGGATCGCAGCGATGAAGGCCTTGGCGAACTCGTTGTGCTCCTCGATCCCGGTCGCAATCGCGAGGATGTTCGGGTCGAAGACGATGTCCTCCGGCGCGAAGCCCGCCTGCTCGGTCAGCAGCCTGAAGGCACGCTCGCAGATCGACACCTTCCGCTCGACCGTCTCCGCCTGGCCCTGCTCGTCGAAGGCCATGACGACGACACCGGCGCCGAAGAGCCTGATCCGCCGCGCCTGCTCGAGGAACGGCTCTTCCCCCTCCTTCAGGCTGATCGAGTTGACGATCCCCTTGCCCTGGAGGCATTTCATGCCCGCCTGGAGCGCCGACCAGCGTGAGCTGTCGACCATGATCGGCAGGCGGGCGACCTCGGGCTCGGTCGCGATCAGATTGAGGAAGGTCGTCATCGCCTGCGGTGCGTCGAGCAGGTCGGCGTCCATGTTGACGTCGAGGATGTTGGCGCCGCCGCGCACCTGCTCGAGCGCGACCTCGACCGCCGTCTGGTAGTCGTCGGCCTCGATCAGCTCGCGAAACCGCGCCGACCCGGTCACGTTCGTGCGCTCGCCGACCATCACGAAGCCGGTGTCGGGCCCGATCACGAACGGCTCGAGCCCGCTGAAACGAGGCTCGCGTTGCCTCTCCGGGACCCGCCTCGGCGCCTGGCCGCGAACCGCTTCGGCGATCGCCGCGATGTGCTCGGGACGCGTGCCGCAGCAGCCGCCGACGAGATTCACGAGCCCGTCCGCGGCGAACTCCCGCAGGAAGCGGCTCGTGTCCTGCGGCTGCTCGTCGTGACCGCCGAACGCGTTCGGCAGACCCGCATTCGGATGGCACGAGACGTAGGTCGACGCGATTCGCGCGAGCTCCTCGACGAAGGGGCGCATCTGCGTCGCGCCGAGCGAGCAGTTGACCCCCACGATCAGCGGGTTCGCGTGCTCGACCGCGAACCAGAAGGCCTCGACCGTCTGGCCAGAGAGGTTCCGGCCGCTCAGATCGATTGCCGTGTAGGAGATCCAGAGCGGGATCTCGGGCGCCTCCTCGGCCGCCGCGAGGATCGCAGCCTTGGCATTGAGCGTGTCGAAGATCGTCTCGATCAGGAGCAGGTCGACCCCGCCCTCCCGCAGCGCGCGGATCTGCTCCGCATAGGACTCGCGCACCTGGTCGAAGGTGTGCGTGCGGTACGCGGGATCGTCGACCCGCGGCGAGAGGGACAGCGTGACGTTCAGGGGGCCGATCGAGCCGGCGACGAACCGGGGTCGGTCGGGTGTGCGCGCCGTCCACTCGTCGGCCGCGGCGCGCGCCAGCCGGGCACCTTCGAGGCTCATCTCGTAGACGGCGCCCTCGAGGGCGTAATCGGCCTGCCCGATCGACGTCGCCGTGAAGGTGTTCGTAGTCGCGATGTCGGCGCCGGCCTCGAAGTAGTCGTGATGGATCGACGAAACGAGCTCCGGCTTCGTCAGGTTGAGGAGATCCGGGTCGCCCTGGACGTCCCGCGTGTGCTCGCGAAAGCGCTCGCCGCGCCATTCCTCCTCGGAGATGCCGCGGCTCTGGAGGAGCACGCCCCAGGCGCCGTCGAGGAGAAGGATCCTCTCCGAGAGAAGCTGCTCGAGCTCTATGCGAACCTCTGTCATTCCACTCCCGCCCTAAAGATGCTCGGGAGCGAGGATCGCTCTCCGGCTCTTTAGGCGTTTTTTTACCTGGTCGCCAAGCTGCCTTTCAAAGCTCTCCAGGGACCATGAAGGCTAGCAGCCGGTGTCCGCCCGGCTACGCTGGCGGCGACTGTGACGAGCCCCGAGTCCTACGCTCACGGGCCGAGCGAGGTTCCTCTCCGCGGCGAGACCATCGGCCGGCTCTGGGACGGGATCGTCGCCGGCCACGGCGACCGGTCGGCGCTCGTCTCGCGGGCCCAAGGGCTCGAGTGGACCTACCGAGCGCTGGACGAGCAGGTCGAGCGCTGCGCCCGGGCCCTGATCGGGGCGGGCATCGAGCGCGGCGACCGCGTCGGCATCTGGTCGCCGAACAACGCCGAGTGGGTCGTCGTCCAGTTCGCGACCGCCAAGATCGGCGCGATCCTGGTCAACATCAATCCGGCCTACCGGCGCAGCGAGCTCGAGTACGTCCTGCGCCAGTCCGGCTGCACGATGCTCGTGCTGGCGCCGGGCTTCAAGGACGCCGACTACGTCGAGATCCTCGACGGGACGGACGCTCCGGAGCTGCGGCGCCGGGTCGTGCTCGGCGCCGGCTGGGAAGCGTTCCTCGCCGAGGCCGACGCAACCCCGCGCGAACGGCTGCGCGAGCGCGAGCTGGAGCTCGACTTCGACCAGCCGATCAACATCCAGTACACGTCGGGCACGACGGGGTTTCCCAAGGGAGCGACCCTCTCGCACCACAACATCTCGAACAACGGGTTCTTCGTCGGCGAGCTGCTCGGCTACACGCCCGTCGACCGCGTCTGCCTGCCCGTGCCCTTCTACCACTGCTTCGGGATGGTGCTCGGCAACCTCGCGATCGTCAGCCACGGCGCCTGCATCGTCATCCCGGGCGAGGCCTTCGAGCCGCGCGCCGTTCTGGAGGCGGTGGCAGAGGAGCGGTGCACGTCGCTGTACGGCGTTCCGACGATGTTCATCGCCGAGCTGAACGACCCCGGCTTCTGGGACTTCGACCTGAGCAGCCTCCGTACCGGGATCATGGCCGGCTCGCCGTGCCCGGTCGAGGTGATGAAGCGAGTGAAGACCGACCTGTACATGAACGACGTGACGATCTGCTACGGGATGACCGAAACGTCTCCCGTCTCCACGCAGACGAGGCCCGGCAGCTCCCTCGAGAAGCAGGTGGCGACCGTCGGGGAGGTGCATCCGCACATCGAGGTGAAGATCGTCGACCCGGTCGGCGGCCGGACCGTTCCGAGAGGCGAGACCGGGGAGCTCTGCACGCGCGGCTACTCCGTCATGCTCGGTTACTGGGCCGATGAAGCGGCGACGCGCGAGGCGATCGACGAAGCCCGCTGGATGCACACCGGCGATCTGGCGGTGATGGACGACGAGGGCTACGTGAACATCGTCGGCCGCAGCAAGGACATGATCATCCGCGGAGGGGAGAACATCTACCCGCGCGAGATCGAGGAGTTCCTCTACACGCATCCGGCGATCGAGGACGTCCAGGTGTTCGGCGTTCCCGACGAGCGGTACGGCGAGCAGGTCTGCGTCTGGGTCGTCCTCAAGGAGGACGGTGTCCTCGACGAGAACGGTCTGCGCGAGTTCTGCGCAGGCCGGATCGCCCGCTTCAAGGTGCCGAAGTACGTGCGCTTCGTCGACGAATTCCCGCTCACGGTGACCGGCAAGGTGCAGAAGTTCCGCATGCGGGAGGTCGAAGCCCGGGAGCGCGGGCTCGTGGCGGCCGAGACAGCCTGACCAACTGCCCTTCCCGGGCCACGTCTAACCTGGAGTGAAGCGCGTGCGGTTCCTCGTTCCCATGCTCGCGGCCTGCGCGCTCGTCGCCGGGCTCTCGGTGCAGCCGGCCGGCGCAGGGGGCGGTCCCGGCCAGGACGACCCTGCGCAGGGCTACGGCAAGGACGTTCGCTACGGGCGGGCGCTCAAGTTCTGCGACGCCTTTCAGGCGGTGCCGCGCCTGCGCACCTGCCTGATCAAGCAGCTCGTCTCGCTCGTCGCCGAGTCCCGGGACTCGGCGAACGAGCTGCCCCGGATCGATGCGTACGTCGCCCGGTCGGGCGGCTACCTGCAGGCGAACTGCCATCTGCTGATGCACTCGGTCGGGCGGGAGTACGGGCGCCGCGCGCACGTGACGCTCGTGCGGCTGCGCGACTACCTACCGCGGACGAACAACGCGAACTGCTCGGCGGGCTTCTCCCACGGTCTCCTCACCTATCTGGCGCCGCAGCTGGGCGCGCTCCGGCCGAAGCAGGCTGCGGCGCAGTGCTACCGGGCCGGCACCCGGTACCAGCGGTACAGCTGCATCCACGGCTTCGGCCACGCCTACATGCGGCTCTACAGCGAGCAGCTCCCCTATGCGCTCCATTTCTGCCGGCTGCTCGGGCCGGGCAATGCGCCCGACTGCGCAGCCGGCGCCTTCCACGACTACTGGATCGCCGTCGCCGGGCTCGACGACACGCACCAAGCCGGCGACCAGGTCACCTCGCCGCGCATCCTCTGCGCCCGAAGCTCCGGAGGCTTCGTGCGGGGTTGCTGGTACCGGGCGCTCCTGGAGCACCCGCCTCCCCGCCCCGTTCACACCGCGTCCGACGTACGCGCCGTCTGCCAGGGCCTGGAGGGCCTTCAGCGCTCCGGCTGCATAACTGCCGCGGCCGTGATCAGCGCCGACGACCCGTTCGCACAGATGACGCTGTGCGCCGCCTTCCACGCTCGTGACGCCGTCGACTGCGTCCGGGGCGTTCGCGCGCCCGACCTCGGCCAGAGCCCGATCGCGCAGCAGGTCAAGCTGATCCGGCGCTGCGCTGACATCGTCCACGCGGCTCAGGCGGGCTGCTACCGCTGGCTGGGGCTCGCGCTGAACGTCGTCGCCGACGGACGTTTCGGCCCGAAGGGCTGTCCGGCCCTGCGCTACTCCGCGACGCGGGCGGGTTGCCGGAACGGCGCCGCCGCCTACGAAGGCCCGCTCGAGACGTTCAGCTAGATCGCGCTAGGCCGCGGGCGCAGCCGGGACACGCTTGGCCTGGCCGTTCTGCGGGGGGCTCACGGTCGCGAGCTGGTTCTCGGCATGCGCGATTCG
Source organism: Gaiellales bacterium (assembly GCA_038237665.1). Classification (GTDB taxonomy): domain Bacteria; phylum Actinomycetota; class Thermoleophilia; order Gaiellales; family Gaiellaceae; genus JBBRYK01. The sequence continues at coordinate 31,861 of JBBRYK010000019.1, forward strand.
CTGTTCGAGCTGCCAGCGGTCGGCGTCCGACTCGCCGCGCTCGAGCCGCTCGAGCTCGGCCTTGGCCTTCTCGAGCTGCTCGCGGGCCCGATCAGGGTCGATGTGACGGGCATCGACGGCATCGTCCACGAGCGCGAGCGCTCGGTCCTGCTCGACCTTGAAAAACCCAGGCCCGGTGGCGAACTCGACGATCTCCGCGTCCCGGCGGACGTGGACACGCGTCGTGCCCGCCTTGAGCGTCGCCACGAGCGGTGCATGCCGCGCCAGGATGCCGATCTCGCCGGCGGCGCCGGGCACGATCAGCATCTCGACCTCTCCCTCGTAGGCGGCGCCGTCCGGCGTCACCAGCGAGACGTCGAAGGTACGGAGCTCGTCGGCCACTTAGGCCGCTGCCGGCTCAGGCTCGCGCTCGGGCTCCGGCTCCGGCTCGGGCTCCGGCTCCGGCTCGGGCTCTTCGGACTCGCCGCCCAGCTGGCGTCCCTTCGCGACCGCCTCTTCGATGCCGCCGACCATGTAGAAGGCCTGCTCGGAGAGATCGTCGTGCTTGCCCGCGATGATCTCCTGGAAGCCCGTGATCGTGTCCTCGAGCTTCACGTACTTGCCCGGCGTGCCGGTGAACTGCTCGGCGACGAAGTTCGGCTGTGAGAGGAAGCGCTGGATCTTGCGCGCCCGCTGCACGGTCAGCTTCTGCTCGTCGGTGAGCTCGTCCAGGCCGAGGATGGCGATGATGTCCTGGAGGTCCTTGTAGGTCTGGAGGATCTCCTGGACGCGGGTCGCGGTCTGGTAGTGCTCCTCCGAGACGATCCCAGGCTGGAGCGCCCGGGAGAACGAATCGAGCGGGTCCACAGCGGGGTAGATGCCCTGCTCGACGAGCGTCCGCGTCAGCACGACCGAGGAGTCGAGGTGGGCGAACGTGTTTGCCGGGGCCGGATCGGTCAGGTCGTCGGCCGGTACGTAGATCGCCTGCACCGAGGTGATCGATCCGGTCTCCGTCGAGGTGATCCTCTCCTGGAGCTGGCCCATCTCGGTCGCCAGGGTCGGCTGGTAGCCGACCGCGCTCGGCATCCGGCCGAGCAGCGCGGACACCTCCGAGCCGGCCTGCGTGAAGCGAAAGATGTTGTCGATGAAGAGCAGCACGTCCTGGCCCTGGTCGCGGAAGTACTCGGCCATGGTCAGGCCCGAGAGGCCGACGCGGAGACGTGCGCCCGGCGGCTCGTTCATCTGGCCGTAGACGAGAGCCACCTTGTCGAGCACCCCCGACTCCTCCATCTCGATCAGGAGGTCGTTGCCCTCGCGGGTGCGCTCGCCTACTCCGGCGAACACGGAGACGCCGCCGTGCTGCATGGCGACGTTGTGGATCAGCTCCTGGATCAGAACGGTCTTGCCCAGGCCGGCGCCGCCGAACAGGCCGACCTTGCCGCCGCGAATGAAGGGCGCGAGCAGGTCGACGACCTTGAGGCCCGTCTCGAAGACCTCGATCGTCGGCGAAAGGTCCTTGAACGCCGGCGGCTCGCGGTGGATCGACCACCGCTCTGCGCCCTCGGGTGCGGGCTTGTTGTCGACCGGATCGCCGATCACGTTCCAGACGCGGCCGAGTGTGGGGTCGCCGACGGGGACGGTGATCGGAGCACCGGTGTCGATCACGTCCACGCCGCGCGGCAGGCCGTCGGTCGTGTCCATCGCGACCGCGCGCACGCGATCGTCGCCGAGGTGCTGCTGCACCTCGGCCACGAGGACGCCGCGGTCGTCCGGCAGCGGGATGTGCAGGGCCGAGAGCAGCGACGGCAGCTCGTCCGGGAACAGGGCGTCGACGACGACCCCCTTGATCTCGATCAGCTTGCCGACGTTCCGAGCGGATCCGTTCTGATCAGGCATTGGTCTCCTGAGGTCGGGCGAGGTCTGGGCCGGCGGCGCTCCGTGCCTCGCTGCGCCTGCCGAGCGAGCGCAGTCTATCGAAGCGCCGAGGCCGATCGACGTTGAGATATCGCCTGGCGTCGCGCTCGAGCGCCTCCACCCGGGAGGCGTGGTCGATGCTTCAGCAGTACGAGCTGAGAAGAGATGCGAATCCGCTCACAGCACTCAGACTACTGGCAATTGCCTTACGGCAATTGCCTTGAAACCTCGGTCGAACCAGGTATCTGTGCGCCCGGAGAGCCATGAGGCGGGCCTGGGCAAAGAGGCTGCTTCTACGCCCAGCCGCCAGAGGCGGCTGATGGTTTTCCGGGCGGGTTGGCGTTCGGTCGAGTGAGGCGAACGGCAATCGGCTGTCAGGCCGATTGCCTAAATCTCGGGGCCGCGGATCGACTGGCGCTGGAGGAGAAGCGCCGACGGCATCATCTGGGCCTGGCGGAGAATGCGCAGGTCGCGAAGATCCTCGTTGTTCGACGGGACCACCTGCGGAGTCGGGGGTCCGGCGTGGACCCGCTGGGCCGGCAGGACGACGACCGCGAGCAGAGCAGCAGCCGCGGCCGAGGCGGCAGCCACCCACGCCCCGCTGCCGCGGAGGCTGATCCCGACCCGGCGGCGCAGCGGCAGCTCGATCGGCCGCTCGAGCGGCACGGGCGGCGCCGTGCGAAGCAGCGTGGTCAGCGTCTTGACGTCCGCGGCGAATTCGGCGCACGTCGCGCAACGATGCAGATGTCGCTCGAGCAGGGCGTTTTCGAGCTGCGAGAGTTCGGCGTCGAGGCGGAGCGAAGCCGCCTGACGAGCGCGGTCGCAGGCCAAAGTCCGGTGTCGAAAGACTCGCATTCGGATCAATAGGACGGCTTGTAACCGTGGAAGTTAGACAACGTTCCTGACGTCAACTTAGCGATTCCTGTCTGCTCTAGCCAGGAACGCGGTCAGACGAGCTCGTACCGGGTGTCGATCGCGATCCCGATGAAGATCATCGCCAGGCCGACTGCGACGAAGACCGCCGAGTCGCTCAGTGCCTCCTCCCGCTCAGACGTGGTCGCCCAGCGCATCCGCCGCTGCCCGAAAAACGGCACCGAGGCTTCCCCTTTCAGGCGCACGGGACCGCGATTGCCGACGAAGAAGCCGGCCAGGAGGAAGAACACGCCGACGAGGTCGAACGTCACCGAGACGACGCGCTGTACATGCCACCCCGCGAGCAAGGCGAGCAGGAGCGCGACCGCGGTCGTTCCGGCGGCCAGGCCCAGGAGGATCAAGAAGAAACGGCGGAAGCCCGCCGCGAGGACTGCCGCCTTTCCTTCCACGCGCTGCTAGCCCGCGTCTTCGGGCGCGGCCCGTGCGCCCGGACGGCTCATCTCCTCGGGCGTCATCGGCCAGTGCTCGAGCGGGTAGTGGCAGGCCGCGTGGTGGTCGCGGCCGAAGGAGTAGAGAGGCGGTGTCTCGACGTCGCAATGTCCCTCGACGAAGCGCGGGCATCTCGGATGGAACCAGCACGCGCTCGGCGGGTTGATCGGATTGGGGACGTCGCCCTCCAGGACGACCTTCGCCCGCGCCCGCCCCTTGCTCGGATCGGGAATGGGGACGGCCGACAGCAGCGCGCCCGTGTACGGGTGCTTCGGCTCGAGGTAGAGCTCGTCGCGCGTGGCCACCTCGACGGCGTGGCCGAGGTACATGACCATGACCCGGTCGGAGATATGACGCACGACGTTCAGGTCGTGGGCGATGAAGACGTACGTGAGCCCGAACTCCTGCTGGAGATCCTTGAGCAGGTTGAGGATCTGGGCCTGCACGGACACGTCGAGTGCCGAGACCGGCTCGTCGCAGACGATCAAACGAGGGTTCACGGCCAGGGCACGGGCCACGCCGATCCGCTGCCGCTGCCCGCCCGAGAACTCGTGCGGGAAGCGGTTGTAGTGCTCGGGGTTGAGCCCGACCGTCTCGAGCAGCTCCTGCACACGCGGCAGGATCTTGCCCTTCGGCATGGTCTTGTGGATCGCCATCGGCGCGCCGACGATGGTACCGACGGTATGGCGCGGGTTGAGCGAGGAGTACGGGTCCTGGAAGATCAGCTGGATCTCCCGGCGGTACGGCATCATGTCCTTGCGCGAGAGCGTCGCGAGCTCGTTGCCCTCGAACTTCATCGAACCCGATGTCGGGTCGTACAGCCGTGTGATGACCCGGCCCGTCGTGGTCTTGCCGCAGCCCGACTCACCGACCAGGCCGAGTGACGTGCCTTTGGAAATCGAGAACGAGACGCCATCAACGGCCTGCACCTGTCCGATGGTGCGGCGGATGACGCCAGAGCTCTTGACCGGGAAGTGCTTGACGAGGTCGGTGACCTCGAGCAGCGGCGGTCCGGCCGTGGTCCCCTGCTCGGTCACATGACCACCTCTTTGACTTCCGACTCGAAGACTTGGTCCGGATCACTCAGATGGCAGCGCAGGAAGTGGTCCTTGTACCGGCCCTGCCGCAGCTCCGGCAGCTCGTTCTCACACCGTCCGGCGGGCACCTTGTCCTTGTGCGGGCAGCGGGGGTTGAACGCGCAGCCGGTCGGGGGGTTCAGCAGGCTCGGCGGCGTACCGGGGATGGGGATCAACGGCTTGCTGACGTCCCCGACCACGTCCGCGATGCTGCCGAGCAGACCCCAGGTGTAGGGCATCTCGGGGTGCGTGAGGATCTGCTTGCACGGACCCTTCTCGACACAGCGCCCGGCGTACATGACCAACACGTCGTCAGCGATCTCGGCGATGACTCCGAGGTCGTGGGTGATCATGACCACCGCGGACCCGAACTCCTTCTGCAGATCCTGGATCAGGTCGAGGATCTGGGCCTGCACCGTGACGTCGAGAGCGGTGGTGGGCTCGTCAGCGATCAGCAACCGGGGGTTGTTGACCAACGACATCGCGATCATCGCGCGCTGGCGCATGCCTCCGCTGAACTGGTGCGGGTAGTCGTCCACCCGGCGGTCGGGCTGCGGGATGCCGACCCGGTCGAGCATCTCGACGGCGCGCTTCTTGGCAACCGACCGCGAGACCTTGTTGTGCAGGCGGTAGGCCTCGGTGATCTGCCGGCCGATCGTGTAGAAGGGGTGCAGCGCGGTCAGGGGGTCCTGAAAGATCATGGCGACGTCGTTGCCGCGGATCCGGCGCAAGTTGCTCTCCGACGCACCGATCACTTCGGTGCCGCCTACCCGGATCGATCCGGTCATCCGGCTGCGCTTGACGTCGTGGAGCCCGAGCACTGCCATCGACGACACGCTCTTGCCCGAACCGGACTCGCCCACGATGCCCAGCGTCTGACCCATCCGGACGGTGTACGACAGGTCGGTGACCGCCTGCACGAGACCGTCGTACGTCGGGAACTGCACAGTGAGGTTCTCGACCGTCAGGAACGGCTCTTCGGCGTTGCTGTTCGGATCTTGGTACCCAGACGCGGTGTCGGTCAGGACCCCTGTCATGCAAGTCTCACTCTCGGATCGATGAAGCTGTACACGATGTCGACGACCAAGTTGGCCGTCACCACCAGGACGGCGCTGACCAACACCGTTGCCGAGATGATCGGGAAGTCTACCGGCGACAGTGCATCGATGGACCACTTACCGATGCCGTCAAGGCCGAAAATGTACTCCGTGAAGATCGTGCCGGCGAGCAGGCCCGCGAAGTCGAGACCAAAGATCGTGATGATCGGCACGATCGCCGCACGCAGTGCGTGCTGGAAGACGACCCGGTTGGACGAGATGCCTTTGGCCGCGGCCGTGCGGACATAGTCCTCCCCCAGCACCTCGGCCATCGATCCGCGCGTGAACCGCGCGTACTGCGTCGAGTTCGCCACCCCCAGGACCAGCCAGGGCAACAACAGCGCACCGAACCAGGCACTCGGACTCTGCGTGATGCCCTTATATGTGCCTCCATCGGGGAATATCGCCCAGCTGTTGACAAGGTATATCCAGGCGATGAGGCAAACCACGTAGTAGGGGACAGCGCTCAACAGCAAGCTGCCGGTGACGAGCGACTTGTCGGCCACTGTTCCCCGCCAGCGGGCAGCCAGTGCGCCCATGAAGACACCCACCGAGAGGAAGATGATGGAGCCGCCGACCGCCAGGGAGATGGTGAGCGGATAGCGCTTGACCATCTCCTTACGCACTTCCTGCTTGCTCAGGTAGCTGATGCCCAGGCACGGCGCATCGCACGTGTAGCTGGCGCCGGCGGCGATCGTGCGGGTGACGAACAACCCCTTCACGAAGGCGCCGTACTGCGTGACGACGCTCTGGTCGAGACCGAGCGCGTGTTCGAGGGCCTTCTGTCGTTCGGCCGTGCAGCGACCGTTCTTGTTGCAGATGCTGTCCGCCGGGTTGCTCGGGCCCAGGAAGAACAGGGCGAAGACGAACATCGACGTCAACACGACGACGAGAAATGCCGCCACCAGACGACGGATGATGTAGCCGAACATGTCCAGCTCCCATTTCCTTGAACGGACCCAGGCTACGCTGTGCGGCCCGGTCGGGGCTCCCGAACAGCATCTGCCCGGGAATGTGGGGTGGGCTCAGCGAGCCCACCCCACATCTGCTCTTTCAATCCATGACCGAGGTCATAGATCAGCCAACCCAGATGTCCTTCCACGTTGGCATGGCGAACACGTTGTCGTCTTCCATGTTGTGGATCTTGGATCCGTGCATGATGGCGACACCGTCGTAGCCGGTCGAGAACGTCGGGAAGTACGTCTCAGCGATGTACTTGTCCAAGTCGTTCCACGCAGCCGGTTGCTTGTCGACGTCGAGCTTCTGGATGTCAGCGATCTTCTGGTCGACATCAGGCTCGGAGAACACCTCGTAGTTGCTGCCGAGGCCTTCGGCCTTCAGGTCGGTGGTCTGGAACAACGGCGGGAACCAGGATCCACCGGTGGGCCAGTCCGAGCACCAACCCGCGGAGCGGACGTTGATCTTCGTGTTGGGATCAGACCGCAGCGTGGAGAAGTCGGCCACGGTCGTCGCGTACGGCTGCGGGGTGAAGCCCGCCGCGGTGAGTGCCTTGGCGATCGTGTCCTTGACGTCTGTCGAGATCGGGTCGTCCTGTGCGTACAGGTACTGGATCTTGTACCCGAGGTTGCCCGAGTCCTTCAACAGCTGCTTGGCCTTGTCCGCATTGGTCGTGCCCGGCTCGTGGTCAGGCAACGGGTTGTAGTCGACCCGACCGGGGATGCCCGGGGGCATCATGTTGGTGCCCGGCTGACGGGTCACACCGACGATCTCGCCACCAGCGTGCCAGGCATCCTGGTACGGGTAGGCGTACGCGAGAGCCTTGCGGACCTCGATGTCGGTGATCTTGCGGTAGTCCGGCGCCCAGTAGAACGAGCACGGCGATGAGCCCAGGACCAGTCGGTCCGACGCCTCCTGCTTGGCCTTGACGAAGTCGGACGCCAAGATGTTGTCGTACGTCAGCGTCGTCTGTCCCTCACCCTGGTCGCTCAGCATGATCTGGTCGACCTTGGCGCTCGGCACGTCGAACGTCATGTCGAACTCGTCGGCGTACTGGTGACGGCCCGGGTCGGAGGCCGGGTCCCAGTTGGGGTTCTTGACCAACGTCAGAGACTTCTCTGGCGTGTAGTCCTTGAACATGTACGGACCGGTCGCCCATGGGTGCAGGGCGTACTTGGCCGGGTCACTGGCCTTGCCCTCAGGGATCGGGCCGATCGCCGGGAAAGCACCCCAGAACGGCATGTCGGGGAACGGCTTGGACATCTCGATGGTCAGCTTGTTGCCGTCCACCTTGACACCGTTGTAGTTGCTGCCTGAGGTGTAGGGACCCTTGTACTTGTCCCCGCCCTTGAAGTAGTCGTTGCTGTAGGCAGCGCCCTCTGGGAACGTCGCGCGGTCGAAGGACCGCTTGATGCCGAACGCGATGTCCTTGGCGGTGACCGGGGTGCCGTTCTCGTACTTCACACCGTCGCGGATCGTGAACGTCCACTCCGTGAAGTTGGCGTTGGGAGTACCGAGGTCGGTCGCCAGGTCGGGGATGAGGATCATCTGACCGTCCTGGTAGACGTACTGCGTCAACGAACGGACGACGAGGCTCGACAGGATCGACGCGGTGTTGACGTAGTAGGCCTCGGTCGGGTCCATCGAGTTCAGACCAGCGACGCTGATGACCTTGACGGTGCCACCCGCCTTCGCACCCGCAATCTCCGGAGCAGGACCGTCGCTACGGTTCGGGTCGGTTCCCGAACCGGCGTTGCCTCCCGTCTGGAATGTGTTGTCACTAACCCCGGGACCGTTGTTCGAGCCGCCACAGGCAGCCAGAGCCATCAGTCCCACGGCGGAGACGGCAATGATCGGTTTCTTCAACCGCATGTCCTACCCACCCTTTCGTTGGTTGGTTGTGCTTCTCTCGCGGACCGTCGAACGGTCAGCGACGAGTCTTGGGGTCGAACGCATCTCGAACCGAGTCGCCCAACAGATTCAGTGCCACGACGAGGATCGTCACAGCGAAGACCGGTGCGTACAGGTACAGCGGATAGGTGTCGTAGTACGGCGAGGCCCGCAGGATCGTCTGGCCCAGGGACGGGAACCCGGTGATGCCGATGCCGAGGAAGGACAGCCCCGCCTCAGCGGCGACGTAACCCGGCAGCGTCAGCGAGATCGAGACGACGATCGGCGCGATCAGGTTGGGGAGCAGCTCTTTGAACAGGATGCGGCGCGTCGGCGCACCCAGCACTTGCGCGGACTGCACGAACTCACGTTCGCGCAGCGAGAGCACCTGGCCGCGAACGAGCCGGGCAAGGTACATCCAGCCGAAGATCACCAGCACCGACATGAGCGAGAAGAACTGCACCCACTTGAGCTTGTCCTCCTGGGTGGCGAACTTCGACGTGATGATCGGCGCCAGCGCCAGCGCGCCCAGGATGAAGGGGAAGGAGAGGAACAGGTCGATGACGAAGGAGATGATCCGGTCGAGCCAGCCGTGGGCGAAGCCGCCCATGAGCCCCATCACGATGCCGATGATCGTGCTGAAGACCGTGGCGCCCAGCGCGATGCCGAGTGACACGCGCAGGCCGTAGACGAGCCGCGCCAGGTTGTCGTAGGCAGTGTTTGGAGTGAGGCCGAGGGGGTGTGACCAGGTGAAGGGGTAGAACGGGGGGCCGACGTTCGGATAATTGGTGTAGTCCAAGTCCGCCGCGCCGTTGGTGGCGTACGGGCCTTCAATGCCGAA
>JBBRYK010000020.1:0-39658 GCA_038237665.1 Gaiellales bacterium
TGCATCGCGCCACTATCCCTCTTCATAAACGGCAGAGTCGCAGAACGATCGGACGGACTCTTGACCACACCACAGCGCCCAACGAAGACTCAATCCCGCCGCAACAGCGGAATCAAGCCTCAATCAGCCCGAAAACTTCCGCCTAGACCCGGCTCGACGGGCACAGGTCGGTGAGAACGCACCGCTCGCAGAGCGGGCGGCGCGCGATGCAGACCCGGCGCCCGTGCCAGATCAGAAGATGCGGAAAGCGCCCCCAGTCCGCGCGCGGAACGAGCTTCTGCAGGTCGCGCTCGATCTTCACCGGGTCCTCCTCTCGCGTCAGCCTGAGGCGCTGAGACAGCCGCCGAACATGCGTATCGACCACGATGCCCTGCGGGGTTCCGAGCTCGGCCGCCACGACGTTCGCGGTCTTCCGCGCGACGCCCGGAAGCCGGACGAGGTCCTCGAGCCGCCTCGGCACCTCTCCATCGAACTCCTCGATCAGCAGCCGCATTGTTCCGCGTAACGCCTTTGCTTTCTGGCGGAAGAACCCGGTCCGGTAGATGTCCCGCTCGAGCTCCTCCTGCGGGACGGCGAGATAGTCCTCCGGCCGGCGATATTTGACGAAGAGCCGCTCCGTGACCAGGTTCACGTTCACGTCTGTCGTCTGTGCAGACAGGAGAACGGAGACCAACAGCTCGAGGTCGGACCGGAAGCGGAGCGCGATCGTGGCATCGGGATGCGCAGCTGCGAGCCGCTCGATGATCGGCCGGATCCGGGCGCGCTTCGGTCCCACCCGGCGGCGCGCTTCGGCGACGTAGCTCCTGGGCATTGGCTAAACCGGAGCCAGCTGCTCTACAGGAAGCACGTCGGGCGCGCCCCGCAGCCGCGGCCCCGCGCACACGACGTCCAGGGCCGGGCAGCCCGCACAGGCAAACTCGCTCGGCGTCGGCCGGAACTCCCCGTCCTGGATCGCCGCGATCGCCGACGAAAGCTCGGACTCGAGGGCGGGCAGGTCCCCGCGGGAGAAGACGGCGCTCACCGGCTCATCGGCGCGCTCGAGGAAGACGTAGACGACCTCGACCTGATCGGCTCCGGCGCGGAAGCAGGCCAGAGCGTAGACGAGCCGCTGCAGGCGGTAATCCTGCTCGACGACTTCCGCCGCCTGCAGGTCGCCCAGGACGTTGGACTTGTAGTCGACGACCAGTGCTCGCCCCTCAGCGAAATCAAGGACGTCGAGGCGTCCGTGCAGCAGCACGCCGTCGTGCTCGAACGCGAAGGGCCGCTCGGCAGCGGCGCCGGGGAGTGCAGCGAGCCGGGCAGCCGTCTCCGACCCGCAGTACGCGTCGACCAGCCCGCCGATCCTGAGCAGCTCCTCGTCGGTCACCGTCGGGTACCAGCCGCGCACCTGCTCGAGGTCGGGAGGCCCGGGCGCCGCGAGGTCGACCCGTTCGAGCAGCCGGTGGACGGCATCTCCGATCTCCGTCGCCGCGAGACCGTCCCTGCCCGGCACCTGCCGTCCGGCATCGGTCGGCGCCATCCCCGCAAGCCGCTCGGCATAGAAGCGATACGAGCATTGTTCGAAGAGGGCGAGCGCGCTGTAGGAGAGTTGACGGATGCGCTGCCGCGGTGCCTCGGGGATCGGCGCGAGCGGGGGCAGAGGCGGGACGACAGGAGGGCCCGCACCGTCGGCGGCAGGCTCGAACAGCGCGAGCTGCCCTACCGGCGCCCCCTCGGCCACCCGCTCGGGGGCCGGCGCGAAGCGATCGACGCGCAGCAGCAGCCGCGCTCCGCCGTGCTCGAGCTCGGTCGTCTCCCCCAGCCCTTCCAGCTCGACGTCGAGCCGGCCCAGGACCCAGCCGATCGGCGTCGACGCGTCCGCCGCCTTGCCCGGGTCGATCGAGCCGGAGACGATCAGCCGGTCGATCGCGCGCGTCATCGCGACGTAGTAGAGCCGGCGCCGCTCGGCCTCCTCCTCCGCGCTCCGCGCCTGACGCAAGTGGTCGTATCCCGAGGCCCCGTGGCGCTTACCGGTGACCGGGTCGAGGATCCGGAAGCCGAAACGGCCGTCGGGCAGGGCGAGGATCTCGTCGGGCCCCGGCGGCCGGAGGCGTCCGGCATCGGCGACGATCACGACCTTGAACTCGAGGCCCTTGGCCGCGTGGATCGTCAGCAGGCGCACGACATCGGCGTCCTCTTCCTCCGCGGCGGCATCGAGCTCGCGAGCCCCTGCCGCGTCCTGTTCGGCGACGAAGCGGACGAACCCCTCGACGTCGGGGCCGCGCAGCTCCTGGTAGGAACGCGCGAGCCGCATCAACTTGCGCAGGTTCGCGTAGCGGCGACGCCCGTCCCACCGAGCCAGGACGGCGAGGTCGTAGTCGTGTTCGGACACGATCTGCTCGCAGAGCCGCTCGAGCGAGAGGGTCGCCGAGAGGCCTGCGAGGCGCTCGTAGCGCTGGCGAAAGGCCTGGAAGAGACGCTCGTCACGCGGCGCGAGCCCCGGCGGCATGGTCCGCTCGAGCCCAGTGAAGATCGGCCGCCGGCCGGCGGTGCGGCGCAACAGCACGAGGGCGTCGTTGGAAACGCCCACGAACGGCGAGGCGAGCACGGTGACGAGCGCCTCGTCGTCGTAGCGGTTGTGCAGCAGGCGGAGGTAGGCGAGCAGGTCGACGACCTGCTGCTGCCCGTAGTAGCCCCGTCCGGTGGCCCTGAAGGTCGGCAGGTCGAGCGCCCGAAGCTCTTCCTCGTACCACTCGGCGTCCGTTCCGGCCGCGAAGAGCAGCACGATCTCGCCGGCGCTGGCCACGCCCGAGTCGACGAGCTCAAGAACCCGGCGGGCGACGTGCCGCGCCTCGGCCCGCCGCCAGTGCTCCCCGGTATCGGCGTAGCTCGACTTGTCCGTGACGAGCAGCTCGACGGGCGGCCCGAACACGGGATCGGGAAAGTCGCCGGAGGCCGCCAGCGGCTGGAAGTCGTCGCCGAAGTCGGCGCCGAAGAGCTCGTTGACGACGGCGAGAACCTCGGGGCGAGAGCGGTAGTTGCGGGTCAGGGGGAGGACGTTCTCGGCCTCCATGCGGCGCTCCCGAAACACCGTGACGTCGGCGTGCCTGAAGCCGTAGATGGACTGAAACTCGTCTCCCACGAAGAACACCTCGTCGCCCGCGAGCAGGTCGATCAGCTCACATTGCAGCCGGTTCGTGTCCTGGAACTCGTCGACCATGATCTGACGAAAGCGCCAGCTCTCGCGCTCGCGAATCTCCGGCCGGGTGCGAAGCAGGTCGCGCGCGGCCAGCTGGAGATCTTCGAAGTCGAGGACCGACTCGCGCTCCTTCGCCGCCTGGTAGCTCCGGGCGAAGCCGTCGAGGAGCTCCTGGAGCAGGAGCCGATCCCGCTCGGCCACGACGTCGAGCGCTGCCTGGGCGACCGCCTTCCGCGCCTCCTCGTAGCTCGCGAAGCGCTCGCCCCTCGACGCGTACTCACCGAGGTCGAGCAGAAGGTCCGGGGGCGGCGGCGCCTCGAGCAGCTCCTGGAGCCGAGCTGCGCGCTCCCGCCCGGGACCGGATGCCCGCTCGTCCTCGACCACGCAGCGCGCGGCGTCGCGGAGCTCGACGATCCGCAGCTCGAGCTGGGGCGACTCGCCGGCCTCAAGCACCAGCGGGCGACCCGCCGAGCGAAGCGTCTCGTACACGCCGATCAGCATGCGGCGCAGGCCCTTCGCGCCGTATGTGGCGAGCAGCCGCAGGCGGTCCGCGTCACGTCCGGAGCAGAATTCCTGGAGAGCCCCTCCAAAGGCCTCTCCCCGCACCACGCGCCCCTGGTTGTCGTCGAGCACCCTGAAGCGGGGATCGACGCCGGCCGCGAACGGATAGGCCTTCAGGAGGCGCAGGCAGAAGCCGTGGATGGTGGAGATCCAGGCAGCGTCGAGCTCGCGGGCGAGGTCCGCCCTGTCCGCTTCGACGAGGCGCTCCCGGATCCGGGAGCGGAGCTCTCCCGCGGCGCGCTCCGTATACGTGATCACGAGGATCGAGCCGACGTCGAGCCCTTCGTCGCAGACCGCGCGCGCGAAGCGCTCGACCAGGACCTTCGTCTTGCCCGTCCCCGCGCCGGCGGAGACGAAGACTCGACCGCGCGCGGCGATCGCCGCAGCTTGCTCCGGGTTAGCCGGCCTCATCACGGCCGCCTCACGCGGCACATCGGCGCGAGATCGCACCAGGACGGGCAGGGAAAGCCTCCCTTGGGGTCGTGGGCGACCGCCCCGGTCCGGATGCGTTCGACGAAGCGGCCCGCGTGGTCGCGCGCGCCCTCGATCACCTGCCAGAAGGCCTCCTCCTCGAGGTAGTCGAGCTTCTGGAAGCCCGGGACGCCGTCGTCCCGGGCCTCGGCTCGAAGCAGACCCCGCGCGGCTCGCCGGCCGGCGAGCGCGCGATAGATCCCTCCGAGCGGCTCGATCCCGACCAGATCGCGCAGCACGAGCATGTACAGCGGGATCTGCAGCTTGAGTTCCGACTCGATCTGTGCCGCCGAGTGGGCGGTCGAGCCCGACTTGTAGTCCTGGACGATCCCCCGCGCGCTGAAGGGATCGACGTCGATCCGGTCGATCTTCCCCGAGAGGCGGAACGTGCCCAGGTCGAGCCCGGCCTGGAGCTCCGGGGCCGAGCGCTCGGACCCGAACGAGACCTCGAAGCGGCGGGGGACGAGCGGTAGCTCGAGGGTCGTCTCGTCACGGATGAACTGCTCGAGGTCGCGTCGGAGCGACTGCTCCAGCTCGAGGCGTTCGACCTCGGGCACGGCCTGGCGGATGCCGTCGATCGCCTCGGCGAGGCACTCGCCCAGGAACTCGAGGGCGTCTTCGAGCCGGTCCCGTTCCACGCGATCGGCCCCGAGTCGCTTCGGCAGACCCGCGAAGAAGCGGTGCAGCGTCGTGTGGGCGACCGAGCCGCGGAGCTTGGCGTCGACCTGGGCATCGATCGTCCGCGGCGAGAGCACCCTCTCCACGAACCAGATCGACGAGCACTCGGCGAACACCTCGAGCTCGGTGACCGAGAATGTGCCGCGCGCCGCGAGCTCGGCGACGACCGAGGGATGGCGGAGCGCGGTCGGCCGCTCGAACGCACCGTGCGCCCGCTCGTACCGCCGCTCCCAGCCGTTCGCCACCGCAACCGCCCGGGCGGTGTTCGGATCGGTCGAGCCGAGGGCGGCGAGAGCCCGTAGCCGCTCGCGCTCGCTCGGAGCCCCCTCGAGCGGCCACGTGAGCGCCGACAGGGGCCTCCGGCGGGTCCAGCGTGCCACGTCCGCGTCGTCGAAGACCGCCCGCGCCTCGTCCCAGAACGGGCTCGGCTCCCGCGGAGCGCCCTCGTCACTCGCAGCCTCCCGAACGAGGTAGAGCCGCCGCACCGCGCGCGTGCACGCCGTGTAGAAGAGATACCGCTCGCGGCCCACGGCATCCGGGCGCGCAATTCGCGCGTTCGGGGCGTCGAGGCGGCGCCGCTCCTCGTCGTCGAGGAACGGCGAGGCGGGCTCATGCCGCGGGAAGCTCCCCTCCTCCAGGCCGAGCACGAACACGGCGTCGAAGCGGCGCGTCCGGGCCCGCAGCAGGTCGACGACGGCGATTCGGCCCGGCTCCGCGGGCGGGCTCGAGCGGACCTCCGCGCGCTCGATCAGACCGACGAGCTCTTCGCGCGCAACCGAGCCGCCCAACCGCTGCCACCCCTCGAGCTCCTCCAGCGTGCGGCGAACCCGCTCGTAGGCGCGGAGATCCAGGCGGGCGGCATCGTCGACCGGGGGGGCATCGAGCCCGTAGGCGGCGCGGAGCATCGCCGTTGCCGCCTCACGGGCCGCCGCCGGCTCCGACGACTCCGCGCGCAGCCTCTCGAGAAACGGGATCGGCGCGCCGCGCAGGCGAACCGTCTCGGCTTCCACCTGCTCGGGATCCTCGACACCCCGACCACGCAGCCGTCCCTCGAGGTAGTCCACGTGCGCGCGTGCCAGCCCCGAGTAGGGCGAGCGCAGGAAGGCGTACAGGTCGCGCCGCCCGCCGCCGAGCCAGGCGTAGCGGAGGAGCGAGACGAAGGCATGGCCGTACGGCGTCTGCCCGAGGCGCACGGGGGCCTCGATCGAGTACGGGATCCCGACGGCGCCGAAAACAGTGTCGACTGCCGCGCGGTACCGGTCGATGCCGGGACAGACGACGCCGATCGCCTCCGGCCGCGTCCCGTCACGGAGCAGGTCGAGCACCTCGTCGGCGACGAGCTCGAGCGTGCCACGGGCGCCGGCTCCTTCGAGAAAGCGGACGGCGCCCTCGGAGGCGGCGGTCTCCTGCGACGTGCCGAACAGCGTCCGCTCGAGGTGCGCAAGCGCCGGATGGGCGTATTCAGCCGAGCGGGCGGGGAGTTCCTCGATCGCTCCGCCCGCGAGAGCAGAGAGGTCATCCGCAGTCCGGCTGAGCGACGCAAACGCGGTCCGGCCCGGCTCGTAGGGCAGCGAGACGGTGACCTCGGTCCGGCCCGAGAGGGCCTCGAGCAGCGCCCACTCCGTCCCCGTCAGGTCCTCGAAGCCGTACGCGAAGACCGGCTCACCGCTCCAGGCGCCGAGGTCTCCGCCGACTCGGTCCGCACCGTAACGCCGTTCGAGGTCGCGGTCCCACAAGCCGAGGCGGTCGAGCTCGGCCCGGTAGGCCGCGTAGAGCTCGGCAAGCTCACCTGCCAGCGCTTCGGGCTCCAGGAGCGCCGCCTCCAGCTCGGACAGCGTTGCGCCCAGCGAGTCGGCGAAGCCGGCGAAGCGGGCGGAGGGCGCGAGCCCGTCGAGGTGGGCCCGCTGGACGACCCGGCGCAAGAGCAGGGCGCGCTGAGCCGGCGTGATCACCGGGCGGTGCGATCCGTTGCCGAGCGCGAGTCGCCGGAAGAGGTCGTCGAACGTCCCGATCGCACCGCCGAGAAGCGCGCCGCTACGGCGCAGCAGGTCGCGTTCGACCCGCTCGACGTCCGACCGGTTCGGCACGATCAGGAACGGCTCGTCCTGGAGGCGCGCCAGGTAGCGCTCGAGCAAAAGCGCGACCTTCCCCGCGTTCGCGGGGCCTGCGAGCAGGGTGAGGCCCACCCCGTTCATCGTAGTCTTGCCGCTGGACGGCTTCGCTTCGCCGTGGCCGGCAAAGCCCGGAAGGAGCGAGAAGATTCGTGGGGGCGGAAGACCCGCCCCCACGCGCCGAATTCAGACGGTGGCCGACTTCGGCCGGCGGCCGCGCCTCGCGGCGGCCCGGCCGGGCATGCCGCTCGAGCAGTCGTCACACAGGTCGGCTGTGCGCGCACCGCGGCGGGCGTCTGCAAACGTCATGCGCATCGTCGCCCCGCGACCTTCGCCGACTTCGCTCGAGCACTGGTCGCAGACGAGAACGGTTTTGCGTGCCAAAGAGTTCCTCCTTCGAACGTTCCGGTCGACGAAACTCTAGACGAAAAGCGCGGCCCTAAGTTGCAGCTACGCGCGCTCTCCGAATTCGCCAGCGAAACCAACCGAGATTCATCAGGCGCACGGCAATTGCGCTGATCCGTTCGCGCTCCGGCGTGTCCTGCTGCATGTGCTCGGCCATGGCCGCACGCACGTCCGGAAGCTTGTTCCGCAAATCGGATCAGCTTGTCGAACTTCGCCTGTTCCTGCTGGGCGCGGAATTCGGCAGCCGTTTCCATCCCCCCAGAGCGGCCACCGACGCCGTTGTACCGCGCGAGAGCGGCCCCGAATCACGCCAGTAGAATCGCCGCGCGATGGATCCGCGGACGATCGTGGTGCTCGAAGGGGACGAGACGGGCCAAGAGCTGCTCGAGGAAGCCCTGCGCGTGATCGCACCCGACGTGACCGGGCTCGAGTTCGAGCTCCCGCGCTACGACCTCTCGCTCGCAAACCGCCGCGCAACCAAGAACGCGGTCGTGTACGAGGCGGCCGCGGCGATCCGTGAGCACGGACTGGGCCTGAAGGCAGCGACGGTCACTCCGGAAGGCAAGGACGACGTCGGCTCGCCAAACCGGATCCTGCGCGAGGAGATCGGTGGTCGGGTGATCGTCCGTACCGGGCGGAGGATCCCCGGCGTCGTGCCGCTGGGGGGCGCGCACGCTCCGATCTCGGTCGTACGAATGGCTGTGGGGGACGCGTACGGCGCGAAGGAGTGGCGCGAGGGCTCCGGCGAGGACGAGGTCGCCTACCGCACCGAGCGGATCGAGCGACGCATCTGCCGCTCGGTCGCGGAGTTCGCCTTCCGGCAGGCAGCACAGACGGCTGCGAAGGTCTTCGGCGGCCCGAAATACACGGTCAGCCCGATCTACGAAGGGATGCTCAAGGAGGAAATGGACGCCGCGGCGGAGCGTCATCCGAACGTTCCCTACGAGCCGCAGCTGATCGATGCAACCTTCGCGCTGCTGATCGCCTCGAGCGGCGACCCGCTCGTCATTCCCGCCCTGAACCGCGACGGCGACATCCTCTCCGACCTCGTCCTGCCGTTGTTCGGCTCGATTGCCGGATCGGAGTCGCTGCTCGTCGCCTTCGGCGACGACTACGTCCCCGACGCCTTGATGGCCGAGGCCGCGCACGGTACGGCCCCGGCGCTCTACGGCAAGAACGTGGCGAACCCGATGGCGATGATCCTCGCCGTGGCCGCTCTGCTCACCCACGCCGCCGACGAGCGCTACGTGCAGGTGGCCCGGGCAATCCGCGAGGCGTGCCTGGAGGCGGTTGCCGACGGGGTTCGCACCGCCGACCTCGGCGGCCATGCCTCGACGAGCGACTACACCGACGAGGTGATCAGGCGGATACGGTCAAAGCTCGAGGTGTGGGCGACCCTGTAGCCGCGGCGTAGAGCTCACGTGCGTCGACCTCGGCGACTGCGAGCTTTCGAGCCCGCAGATCCGCGGCATCCATCTGCCACCCGACAAACTCCTCGGCCAGCTCAGGGTCGAATTGCGTTCCCGCGCCTCGTTCGACTTCGTCCAGTGCGTCGCCGATCGAGAGTGCTCCTCGATACGGGCGGTCGGAGACCATCGCATCGAAGGCGTCGGCGATCGCCAGCAGCCGCGCCTCGATCGGAATCTCGGCCCCGGCGCGGCGGGTGGGATACCCCTCGCCGTCCCAGCGCTCGTGGTGGAAGAAGATGCAGGGAAGCGCTTTCCGCATCGACCGGCGCGGACAGATCAGGAGCGCACCGGCGGCGGGATGCCGCTGGATCGTGATTCGCTCGTCGTCGGTCAGCGGACCCGGCTTGTTCAGCAACATCCGGGAAACGGTCAGCTTGCCGACATCGTGGAGCACCGCACCGAGCCGGGTCACCTCCCGGCGCGCTTCATCCCAGCGAAGGCGCGAGGTGACGGCGTCGGCGAGCGCGGCCACGCGAACCCAGTGGTCGATCTCGGAGGAGTCCGCGAGTTGCGTGTTGAGTGCCTCGGCTCGCACGGCTCACGATTCACGGTCGGGCTGCCGATCCCTCTGAGTCCGGCTCGACCGGGGCCGGGCCTAGGCCTTCCCGCCCTCCAGGCCCATTCGCTTCTTCCAGTACCGGACCCCGAAAAAGCCGAGCACGATCGCGGCGACGATCACCCCGGCGGCGATGTAGCCGTAGCGGTCGATTGCGTCAGCAGCGGCATGGCCGACGTAGTAGGCAAGGAGCCCGAATCCGGTTGCCCAGCAGATTCCTCCGGCTGCGTTCCACAGCAGGAACCGCCACCAGGGCATCTTGCTCAGGCCGGCCAGCCACGCCGCGGTGAAACGGAGTATCGCGATGAAGCGCGCGAAGAAGACCGTCTTGCCGCCGTGTCTCTCGAAGAAGCGCTCCGAGGGCGGCAGCACCCGGTCGGCGAACCGCGAGAGCCGTTCGTGGCGCCGGATCAGGGCCATGCCGCCGCTGCGAGCGGCCCAGTAGCCGAGGTTGTCGCCGATGATCGCAGCGGCGGCCGCGACGATGATCACCCAGTAGATCGCGGGGAACTTGTGCTGCGAGGAGAGGATGGACGCCGTGATCAGGGCGGTCTCGCCCGGCAGGGGAATTCCCGCCGACTCGAGCATGATGAACAGAAACAGGAGCGGCAGGCCAACCGCGCGGACCCAGTCGGTCACGACGCTCCCGGTAACCAGGAGTGCGTGAAGGTCGTCGCCCGGCACGATTTCAAGTCTACGGACGGCACCGAGTGCGCTTGCTGACGAGGCCGAACAAACGCAGGTCGCTCTGGCGCGCCGTTGACCGACACGGCACAACCGCGGGCGCGAATAGAGTCTTGCCCGCATGAGGGTCGCCGTCCCGAGGGAGACCGCCGCAGGCGAGCGTCGTGTTGCACTCGTTCCCGAAGCCGTCGAACGGCTCGTTTCGGACGGTTTCGCGATCGCGGTCGAGGCCGGTGCGGGCGCCGCTGCCTCGTTCGCGGACCAGACCTACGCGGCAGCCGGCGCGGAGATCGCGGCCGACGCCGCCGCGCTGTACGCCGGCGCCTCGATCGTCGTTCGCGTTCAGAAGCCGAGCGAGGGAGAGGTGGCAGCGCTGCCGGAAGGAGCCGTGCTGGTCGGGTTTCTCCAGCCGTTGTCCGACCCGGCCGGAATCGAGCGGCTCGCACAGCGCGGGGTGATCGCCTTCGCGATGGAGTCGATCCCACGAACCACCCGCGCACAGCCGATGGACGCACTGTCGTCCCAGGCGACGGTCTCCGGTTACAAGGCGGTTCTGCTCGCGGCCGACCGACTGCCCAAGTTCTTTCCGATGCTGATGACGGCCGCGGGCACGGTGGCGCCCGCAAAGGTGCTCGTCCTCGGAGCCGGAGTCGCAGGCCTTCAGGCCATTGCGACCGCGCGCCGGCTCGGAGCCGTCGTCTCGGGCTTCGACGTGCGCCCGGTGGTCCGCGAGCAGGTCGAAAGCCTCGGCGCCAGGTTCCTGGACCTCGGAGTCGTCGGCGAGGAGACCGAGGGCGGTTACGCCCGCGAGCTGACGGTGGACGAGCAGCGCCGGCAGCAGGAAGAGCTCGAGCTGCGGATTCCCGACTACGACGTCGTCGTCACGACCGCGCTCGTGCCCGGGCGGCCGGCGCCGAAGCTGATCCCGGCGTCGGCGGTCGAGAGCATGCCGCCGGGGTCGGTGATCGTCGACCTGGCCGCCGAAGCCGGCGGCAACTGCGAGCTGACCGTCCCGGACGAGGAGGTCCAGCGGAACGGCGTGACGATCGTCGGGTATACGAACCTCCCCAGCACGATGCCCCTCCACGCGAGCCAGCTCTACTCGCGCAACGTCTCCGCCCTGCTCGGCCACCTCGCGCCGGGCGGCGACCTGAAGCTCGACTTCGAGGACGAGATCACGGCCGGCGCCTGCGTGACGCGGCGCGAGGTGGCAAAGGTCTAGATGACCACGAGCTTCTGGATCGAGCTCACGGTGCTGATCCTCGCGATCTTCCTCGGCTTCGAGGTGATCTCGAAGGTGCCGACGCTCCTGCACACGCCGTTGATGTCCGGGACGAACGCGATTCACGGGATCGTGCTCGTCGCCGCAATCGTCGTGGCAGGGTTGCCTCACCAGGCAACATGGGTCCGGATCGTCGCGCTGGCCGCGGTCGCACTCGGAACCGGCAACGTCATGGGCGGGTTCGTGGTCACCGACCGGATACTCGAGATGTTCAAGAAGCGCCGGCCCGGCGAGGGTGACCATTGAGCCGGAACGACGCGATCAGCCTCGCGTACATCGTCACGATCGTCTGCTTCATCCTCGCCCTCCGCTTCCTCTCCGATCCGGCCAGAGCGAGGCACGGGAACTGGATCGGTGCGTTCGGGATGGCGGTGGCGATCTTCGCGACCTTCTTCCTGCACGGGATGCACAACTACGCCTCGATCCTGATCGTCATGGCCGTGGCGGCGCCGATCGGCGCCGACGCCGCACGTGCGGTGAAGATGACCGCGATGCCGCAGATGGTGGCGCTGTTCAACGGCGTCGGCGGCGGTGCAGCCGCGCTCGTCGCTCTCGCGGACTTCCATCGCAGCGCCCCTGCGCCCGGGCGGCTTTCGGCCAGCGTGTCCGTCTCGATCATGCTCTCGGCGCTGATCGGGAGCATCTCCTTCTCCGGAAGCATGGTCGCCTTCGGGAAGCTCCAGGAGCTCGTCTCGGGCCGTCCGATCGTCTATCCGGGACAACGCATCGGCAACCTGATCCTGCTCGGCGGTCTCGTCGCGGTCGGCCTCGTCGTCGTCGCCGGCGAGGAGCGCCAGTCGCTCGTCATCGCGCTCATCCTCGGCGCGCTCCTGTTCGGGATCCTGTTCGTGCTTCCGATCGGCGGGGCGGACATGCCGGTCGTCATCTCGCTCCTGAACGCCTTCACCGGCCTGGCTGCGTCGGCAACCGGGTTCGTGTTGCACCAGACCGTGTTGATCGTGAGCGGCATGCTCGTCGGCGCCTCGGGCACGCTCCTGACACTGAAGATGGCCCGAGCGATGGGCCGTTCGGTCCTCAGCGTGCTCTTCGGGGCTTTCGGTCAGGTCCAGGCAGGCGTAGGCGGGGTCGCCGAAACGGATGGGGCCGTGCGCCCGACGAGCCCCGAGGACGTCGCCGTGATGCTCGCCTACTCGCAGCGCGTGGTCGTCGTACCGGGCTACGGGTTGGCGGTTGCCCAGGCACAGCACGGCGTGCGTGAGCTCGCCGACGAGCTCGAGAAGCGCGGCGTTCAGGTCAGCTACGCGATCCACCCGGTGGCGGGCCGGATGCCGGGCCACATGAACGTCCTGCTGGCCGAGGCGAACGTGCCCTACGACCAGCTGAAGGAGATGGACGAGATCAATCCGGACTTCGACCGGACGGACGTCGCCCTCGTGATCGGGGCGAACGACGTCACGAACCCGGCTGCTCGCAACGATCCGGCGAGCCCCATCTTCGGGATGCCGATTCTGAACGTCGACCACGCTCACGCGATCGTCGTCCTGAAGCGCGGCATGAGCCCCGGCTTTGCCGGCGTCGACAACCCGCTCTTCGTCGACGCGAAGACCGTGATGCTCTTCGGGGATGCAAAGGACTCGGTGACGAAGCTCGTCGCCGCAGTCAAGGCGTTGTGATCCCTGTCCTGACGGGGCGTCACGTGCTGGCCGCGGTCTCACCGGAGCGTGCCGTCGACGCCGTACGCGACGCCTTCGTCGCCTATGCGCGCGACGAGTGGACGATGCCGCCGAAGGTCTACGTGCATGCCTATCCGGCCGGCGACTTCCGGGCAATGCCCGCCCTCGGCGCCGGGCATGCGCTGCTCAAGTGGGTGACCTCCTTCCCCGGTAACCCCGAGCGCGGGCTGCCCACCGTCACCGGAGTCGTGCTCCTCTCCGATGCCTCCGACGGCTCACTCGTGGCCGTTCTCGACGCAGCTGCGGTGACGGCCCTACGCACCGGGGCGGCTGCCGTGCTGGCCGCGGAGACGCTCGGCCGCCGTGAGGCCCAAACGGCCGCCGTCATCGGCGCCGGGGTGAACGGACGGGCGGTCGCCCGAACGTTCGCGGCGCGGGGGCGGACACCGCTGATCTGGGACGTCGATCCTCGACGCGCGGAGGAGGCCGCCGAGGAGGCCGGCGGCAGGCCCGCGGCGCATCGCGAAGAGGCCCTGGCCGCCGATCTCGTGGTCACGGTCACTCCCGGTCACGAGCTCGTTCTTCCGACCGGCACGTTGCGAGCGGGCCAGCATGTGAGCCTGATGGGAGCCGACGGGCCCGGCAAGGCCGAGATCGCCGTGGAGGAGCTTGCACGGGCCCGTGTCTTCTGCGACGACTGGGAGCAGGCCAGCCACAGCGGCGATCTGGTGCACGCGGTCGAGGCGGGCACCCTCGCCCGGCAGGACGTGGTCGAGCTTGGCACCGTGCTGGCCGGCCTCGCGCCGGGCCGCGTCGACGACGACGAGATCACGGTGTTCGACTCGACAGGCCTCGCCATCCAGGATCTCGCCGTCGCGCTCGAGGCCGTCGGGCGGTACCGCGCCGAGCCCGAGGCGTTCGAGGGCGTGACGCAGCTCGCGTTAGGCTAACTGCCCCGAAAAAGGAGAGCTGAAAATGAAGGGCAAGCTCGTGCACATCGAGCTTCCGGCCGAGGACACGAACCGGGCTCGGAGCTTCTGGAGCCAGCTCGCAGGCTGGCAGTACCGGACCTGGGAGGGGCCCGTCGAGTACCACATGTTCGACGGTGAGCCGGGCGGCGCGATCTATCCGCGCCAGGAGGGCGAGGTCGGCCCTGTCGTCTACTTCGAGTCCGAGGACATCGACGCCGATGTGCAGCAGGTTCGGAGCCTGGGCGGCTCAGCGGACGGCAAGCACCCGATTCCCGGCGTCGGCTGGTATGCGCGCTGCAAGGACACCGAGGGCAACCCGTTCTCGCTCTACCAGAGCGACCCCTCGGTAACCATGCCGGCCTAGCCCTCGAGGCGCGCCGGATCGAACAGAGCCAACTCCCCGCGGGGGCGTCCGAGGATCGCCTCGCCGACGAGCTCGCCGCAGACGAGCCCGAGGACGTTCCCGTGGCCGGAGTAGCCGCAGGCGAGCCAGACACGGTCACTTCCCGCCAGCCGGCCCGCGAGCGGCAGCTGGTCGGCGGTCACCCCGAAGATCCCGGCCCACCGGTGCGTCAGGCGGACCGGGCGGCTGATCAGCTTCTGGACGAACGATTCGATCCGTTCCTGGATCTCCGGCGTGGTTGCCTCCTCGGCCGTGAACTCCGTCTCGAGGCTCGTGTCGCGCCAGCCGCCGATGACCAGCCGCCGGTCCGGCGTCTGCTGCCAGTAGTCGAAGCCGTGGCGCGCGTAATGCGGCCGCGGAAAGAAGAGCTGAGGGAGGGCCTCGGTCATCGCGACCTGACCCCGCGCAGGTCGGACAGCCGCGTTGAGCTCGGGTAGCAGCCCCTGCCCGTACCCGTCGGTTGCGACGACGATCTGTTCCGCCTCGAGGTCGGCGATCTCCACGCGGCTGTGCTCGCGGATCTCCGCACCCGCCTCGACGGCGAGCCGGGCCAGGCGGCGGACCCACCGTGCGGGGTGCAACGCCCCGTCGGGAGGATGGACGAACGCAGCCGGGAAGTTCCCGGCCAGCGGCGGTCGCAAGCGCTCCTGCCACTCGACGGCAAAGCCGTCGGCGGCGAGCTCGTCGTGTTCGCGCCGCAGCTCCTCGGCTTCGTCCTGGTCGGCCGCGAGCCGAACGCTGCCCGTATGGCGAAACGCGTCGCCCGCGAGCTCGGCCATCCGGACGAGACCGCTTTCGCTGAGTCGCCAGAGCTCCTTCGCGCGCTCGCGGCCAAGTTGTTCGACGGCGGCGTCGTAGGGCATGGCTGCGCCTCGCAGCGCGAAGCCGCCGTTCCGCCCACTGGCGCCGGAGGCGACCTCTCGGGCCTCGTGCACCCGCACTCGCCGGCCTGCCGCCGCCAGCGTCAGCGCGCAGGCGCAACCCGTGACGCCGCCGCCGACGATCTCGACATCCGGCGTCCCAGCCAGCGCACGCGCCGGCAGCGGAGGGGCCGGTTCCTCGAGCCAATACGAGCTCACCCTGTCGAAGATGTTATTGCCCCTCTGCGAAACACCCCCTCTCCTTCGAGCACCGCACCGGCCAGTTCCAGCTCGGTCAGGGCAGCGCCCAACTCCGCCGCCTGGAGCCCCGTCTTCCTCGCCAGCTCGTCCGCGCTCGCCGACCCGTCGCCCAGCAACCGGAGAACGAGCTCGGCTCTTGCGCCGAGGGCGTGCGGCGCTGTCTCGGCCTTCGCCAGTCCGAACACCTCGAGTACGTCCTCGGCGCAGCGGAGAGGCGTGGCGCCGTGCCGGAGAAGATCGTTCGTCCCCTCGGAGAGGGCGCTCGTGATCTCGCCGGGGACGGCGAAGACCTCCCTCCCCTCCTCCATCGCCAGATCGGCCGTGATCAGCGCGCCGCTCCTGCTCCTGGCCTCGACGACGATCGTCGCACTGGCGAGGCCGGCGACGATCCGGTTCCGGGCCGGAAAACGCCACGGCGCCGGCTCGACACCCGGCGGATACTCGGACAGCACCAGCCCGGTCTCGGTGATCTGGCGAGCGAGCGCGGCATGCGCAGCCGGGTAGTCGCGATCGACGCCGCAGCCGAGAACGGCGACCGTCATGCCGCCGGCCTCCAGCGCACCCCGGTGAGCCGAGGCATCGACGCCACGGGCAAGGCCGCTGACGACCACGAGGCCGGCGGCCGCGAGCTCCCGTCCCAGCATGCGCCCGACAGCCGCCCCGTACGTCGAGCACGCCCGTGCGCCGACGATCGCCACGGCGGGCCGGTCGAGCAGTAGGTTCCGGCCTCCGCCTCGAACGAAGACACCGGCCGGCGGATCGAAGATCGCAGCCAACGCCGGAGGGAAACCCGGATCCGAGCGCGGAAGCCAGCGAATCGATCGCGCCGCCAGGTCGCTTTCGAAAGCGCGCTCGTCGAAGCACCGGACGAACGCGCGGAAACGCTGGCCTCGTGGCGCGACCGGCCCACCGTCGTTCGAGGCACCGAGGAACGCCGCTTCGGCCAGCTCGCTCACGGGCCGGCCAGCTCCCTCGGTGATCGGAACGAAAGCGCCTCGGCCAGGTGCTGGGCGGCGACCTCGTCCGCTTCGGCCAGCGCCGCGATCGTGCCGGCAACGCGCGCGACTCGGGCGCGGCCGCGGCCGGAGAGCGGCAGCCGCTCCACGGCGCGGGTGAGGAGCTCGTCGGCCTCTCCCGTCCTCCGCGGCACGCCTTTTCGCAGCCTGGCCCGTGCGTTGACGACACGCTCGCGGACGGCGCTCGACGCCTCGCTCGGCCCGGCCGCAAGCTCGACCGCTCGCGGCCTCGGAACCTTGAGAACGAGATCGAAGCGGTCGAGCAGGGCGCGGGAGAGCTTGTCCCGGTACGCCGCCAGCCGCTGCGTCGAGCAGCCGCACTCGGCGCCACCGTCGCCGCGCGCCCCGCACGGGCACATGTTCATCGTCGCAATGAGCTGGAACCGAGCGGGGAAGATCGCACGGCCGGCCACCCGAGCGACGGTGACGTGGCCGTCCTCGAGCGGCTGCCGGAGCGCCTCCAACGCAGGGCGCGCGAACTCGGGGAGCTCGTCGAGCAGGAGAACACCGCAGTGGGCAAGCGTCGCCTCTCCGGGCCGAGGGCCCGGCCCACCGCCGACGATCGCCGCCGTGGACGCGCTGTGGTGCGGCGCGCGAAAGGGCGGTCGCGTGATCAGCGGCCGTTCAGGGGCGAGGAGCCCGGCGATCGAATGGATCCGGGTGACCTCGAGCGCCTCTTCATCGAGCAGAACCGGCAGGATGCCCGGCAGCCGGCGGGCAAGCATCGTCTTCCCGGTTCCCGGCGGGCCCGCAAGGAGGAGGTTGTGGCCGCCCGCCGCTGCGAGCTCGAGCGCTCGGCGAGCACGCTCCTGCCCACGCACCTCGCCGAGATCGGGCTGCGGCGGGTCGGGACCGGAGCCGTTCAGCGGCGGCGGAACCGGCGGATCGCGTTCGCCCCGCAGGTAGGCAACGACCTCGGCAAGGTGGCGAATCGCGACTGGCTCGACGCCTGCGAGGGCGACTTCGGCGGCCGACTCGAAAGCGCACACCAACCGCGTCAAGCCGGCGCGGCGAGCGCCCTCGGCGGCCGCGAGCACGCCGCCGACGGGCCGGACGCGTCCGTCGAGCGCCAGCTCACCGACCGCCGCATGTCCGGCGAGACGCTCGATTGGTACCTGCTGTGAGGCAGCCAGGATGGCGAGCGCGATGGGGAGATCGAAGCCCGATCCCTCCTTACGCAGATCGGCTGGGGCGAGGTTGACCGTGATCCGCCGCCTAGGCCACTCGAGCTCCGCGGAAAGGATTCCGCTGCGCACTCGTTCCTTCGCCTCCTGGCACGCACGATCGGCGAGCCCGACGATCGCGAAGGCCGGTACGCGGCTCGACAGGTGCGCCTCGACCTCCACGCGGCGGGCGTCGAGGCCGACGAGGGCGTGGGTAACCGTCCGTGCGAGCACCCCTTCAACGGTAGGCGCGAATCTGTCACGGGGGTGTGCCGAAAGCGTGAAACTTTCAGCGCGTGCCTTCGATTCGCCAGCCGGAGGAGGCATACATCCATTTCGCCGGCGTGCACCCGGCTCACCGCGGCGGGGGCCTCGGGCGAGAGCTCTATGAGCAGTTGTTCGCGGTCGCACGCGCGAGCGGTCGGACGACCGTTCGCTGCGTGACAGCGCCGGTCAACGAGGGCTCGATCGCCTTCCACCGGCGCCTCGGGTTCGAGATCGAACGCATCGCCGACAACTACGACGGCGCCGGTGAGAGCCGGGTCCTGTTCCGGAAGCGGATCTAGAAGATCGTCCTAGCGCTGCCGGGCGACGAGCACGTCCTCGAAGAACTCGCCTGCGCGCCGGCCGGTCCTCCGGTTGACGTGGCGGCGGAGGCGATCCTCGAGGACGAGCCCGGCCCGTTCCAGGATCTCCGGATAGAGGTCGCGACGGTCGTTGACGACGATCAGGATGGGAGCGTCGTCCGAAGCCGTCTCTGCACACTGTTCTCCAGTGTGGCAACGACCCCATCGACGTAGTCTCGAATGGCCAGACGGCTTGTTCCGCGCGCTGAACTGCCGAGCTCCTCCGCCTTGCATTGCGGTAGCTCCAGCAGCTCATAGGCGTAGCGGTGCTGCTCGTGGTAATCGATCAGACCGGGATAGGGCGGCGAGGTGAGCACCGCGTCGAACGGCCCTGCCAGGGCGAGGGCACGCGAGTCGCCGTGGAGCACGGCGGCCTCGGCCGTGCGGTCGCGCGCACGCGCGAAGTCCTTCAGCCGGGCAACCGTGTCGAGGGCATAGCGGCGAAGGAACTGTCGAGCCGTCTCCACGGGGCGACACGTCCGCCGGTGCTTGAAGCACCAGTACGGCTCGAGTTGCGGGGCGCGTGGAAAGTCGAGATCGAAGTGCGTCGTGCGCCGTGCCGAGCGTGCGAGAACCACGCGGAGCACGTCGGCATGCTCGTAGTCGCCGACGAGCGCCCGCCAGAACACCAACTCCGCCGCAGCCTGCGGCGCGTACCAGGAACGGACGAAAGCAGGGACGTCGGCGGGCGGGTCCGCGCCGGCGACATCGAACGCTTCGAGTCGTGCGCAGGCATCGCGCAGCTCTCGCTCGAGCGTGAAGAGGTTGTACCGCTGCGTCTTCACCCGCATCAGCAGGCAGTTGAACGCCGCAATGTCGACGCCGGTTGCGGCGTGGCCACTCTCGAGCGACTGGACGAGTGTCGTGCCGGACCCGGCGAACGGGTCGAGCACCCGCCCGCCCTCGCGCACGTAGCGCCGGAGAAGCGCCTCGACGAGCTGCGGGATGAACTTCCCCAGGTACGGATGCAGGCGATGGACGTGCCTCGTCCGCTCGCGCTCGGGCAGCTCGCGTTCCGACCACGAGAGCTCGAGGTCGATCTCGGCGTAGAGGAGGTCCTGCGTGGAGGCCACGGTCCAGGATTCGGCCCGGACGGCACGTCCTCCTGCCCGAGGGCCGCGGCGACAGGCCACGGCCCGCGATCATCGCGGCGATCGACGAGACGAGGATGTCGCGATTCTTGATGTGCGCGAACTCGTGTGCGAGAACACCGCGCAGCTGCTCGGGCGGCATGTGGTGGAGCAGGCCCTCCGTGACCGCGACGACCGCGTGCTCGGGGTTCCGGCCGGTCGCGAACGCGTTCGGCTGCTCGGAGGGAATGAGGTAGACCCGCGGCTTCGGCACCCCTGCGATCTCGGCGAGCTCGGCAACCATGCGATGCAACTCGGGCGCGTCCGCCTCGCTGACCGGCTTCGCCCGGCTGGCCTTGATCGCGAACTTGTCGGACATCCAGTAGGCCGCGAGGTTCATGACCACCGAGAAGACGACGAAGATCCAGAGGAAGGCTCCTCCGAGCGCAGCCCCGATCCCGATGAAGAGGCCGGTCAGCCCGGCGAGCAAGAGCCAGGTCCGGGCCTTGGTCGTGGAGTTCGTACGTGTGATGCTCATGGTGCGTGAGATTCCTAGCGAACCTGCGGCGGGCTAGAACGCGTCAACGAGCCGCTCGAGCCGGCTACCCCGTACACCGATGACCTCGAAGCTCACCTCGAGGTCGTCCAGTTCGGGATGCGCTGCGAGCCAGGTCTCGGCGGCCCGGCGTAGCCTCCGCTGCTTCTCCCGGCCGACCATCTCGAACGGATCGCCGTAGCGGTCACCGGCCTTTGCCTTCACCTCGCAAAAGACGAGCCTCTTGCCGCGCCGAAGCACGACGTCGAGCTCGTTCCCACCCGCTCTCGCGTTGACAGCGAGGATGCGGTAGCCCCGAAGCCGGTAGAACCGACGCGCCCGCCGCTCGGCTGCACGGCCGAGAGCGGTCGTGTCGACCATCGGCCCTCAGCCGGCCACAGCTGCTTCGACGCGGCGCTCCGCCTCTTCGGGCGGGAGGTAACACAGCGCCTGGAACGAGCGCCGATGGATCTCGGACGGCCCTCGCTCGCGTACGACGGCGGAATGCCCCGGCGTGATGTAGCCGACGTGGCTTTCGAAGCCGAACGAGGGGTAGAGCGCCGCGGCGCGCCGCATGTAGTGGTCGCGGGTCACCTTCGCCACGACCGATGCGGCGGCGATTGCCGCGCTCCGCTCGTCGCCGTCGACGACCGCGCAATGCTCCGGCGCTGCGGGGCCCAGACGGAAGCCGTCGACCAGGCAGGCTTCGGCGGGCGGTGAGAGGGCGGTCAGAACCGCGCGCAGGCCCGCAAGATTGGAGCGGTGCAGCCCGTTCCGGTCGATCTCCCCGGGCGGGATGACACGCACCGAGATCTTCTCGGCACAGCCGACGATCGCCCGGAACAACTCCTCGCGTTTCGCGGGCGTGAGCTGCTTCGAGTCGTTGAGGAGCGCCAGCGGACGGACGCGATGATCGCGTAGGCAGCCGTAATCGAGGAGCACGCCCGCGACGACGAGAGGCCCCGCGAGCGATCCTCGCCCGGCCTCGTCGGCACCCGCCACCCAGCGGGCCCCGAGCCGCCGGTCGAAGCTAAGAAGCCTCTTGCCCGTTCGCCGGTTCGGGAGCTTCTGGTTCGCCCGCCTCGGCTTCGGGAGCTTCCTCGGAAGCGGTGGCGGCGGCACTGGGCGAGGATAGCCGGTCGCGCTGCTGGAGCTCGCGGACGCGCGCCTTCTTTCCCACTTTCTTCCGCAAGTAGTAGAGCTTCGCGCGGTTCACGTCGCCGATCGCCTTCACCTCGATCTGCTCGATCTTCGGCGAGTGGAGCGGAAACGTCCGCTCGACGCCCACGCCGAACGACTGCTTGCGGACGGTGAAGGTCTCCCGGACGCCCGCGCCCTGGCGCTTGATCACGATGCCCTCGAAGACCTGGATGCGCTGGCGCTGTCCCTCGATCACCTTGAAATGGACGCGGACGGTGTCGCCGGCCTTGAACCTCGGCAGGCTGTCGCGCAGCTGCGCGCGTTCGAGTGTCTCGATGACCTTGCTCATAGAAAGAGGCCCACCTCGGGCCGGTCGCAAATGCTAGCGCATCGTGCGCGCGAGCCTGCGGGCGCCGAACACGGCCAGGCCCATCGCCGCGAGGGCGGCGCCCATGAACGAGATCCGGTTGGGCGGCCAGTAGATGAAGAACACCTTGCCGATGATGTTCTTCCGCGGCACCGGCCCCCACTCGCGCGAGTCGCACGACTGGATCCGGTTGTCGCCCATCATGAAGTAGTCGCCCGCCGGAACCTTCCTGGCGGGCTAGTTGCGCACATCGCGCCGATCGGGCTTGATGTACGGCTCGTTCAGCTTCTTGCCGTTGATGTAGACGAAGCCGTTCCGCTCGGCAAAGGTCTCGCCCGGGAGGGCAATCAGCCGCTTGACGAACGTGCCGCCGGCGCCACAGCGCTGCTCGGCCAGCTTGGGCGTGTTGAAGACGATGATGTCCCCGCGCCGCGGCGGATGAAAGTGGTAGATGAACCGGTTCGCGAGCACGCGGTCGGAGAAACGCGAGAGGCAGCCCGTTCCGGGGCGGGCGCAATGGAGCGTCGGCTCCATCGACGAGGACGGGATGCGGTAGGGGTTGAAGACCCAGGCCTTGATCGCGAGGACGATCGCGATCGCGCCGGCGATCGTCACGATCCAGTCGATCCCGATGCGCCAGCCTCGCGGAAGCCCGGCCGTCATGCGGTCGACCGGGTTCCAGGAGCGACGCGGCGGCTCGGGCTGCGGCGCCGGCTCCGTAACCGGTTCCGGACCGAACGTGGGCTCGGCAGCCGGCGCGTCCGTCGTTGCCGGTTCGAACGCGCCGTACTGGGTCGAAGTGGCCGCGGGGACGGCCCGGAATGCGTCGTACCTCGCACGGCGGTCCGGATCGGAGAGCGTCCGGTACGCGAGCTCGACCTCGTACCAACCCTCCCCCGAGTTGCCGGCGTGTTCCTCCTCGAGCCGCCGGTAGGCGTCGTCGATCTCGAAGCTGGATGCGCCCCGCTCGACGCCGAGCACTGCGTAGGGGTCTCTCACGCCTTCAGCTCCGTGCTGCGCCGGCGGCTCTGGTCCAGCCGCCACTCGGCGATCCGTGCGTGATCGCCGGACAGCAGAACCTCGGGCACCCGCCAGCCCCGGAACTCGGCAGGCCGGGTGTAGTGCGGGTACTCGAGCCCGCCCTCCAGCTCGGC
Organism: Gaiellales bacterium; assembly: GCA_038237665.1. Taxonomy (GTDB): domain Bacteria; phylum Actinomycetota; class Thermoleophilia; order Gaiellales; family Gaiellaceae; genus JBBRYK01. The sequence goes on from JBBRYK010000020.1 coordinate 22,596, forward strand.
CGAGAAGCTCTCGAAGCGGCCGGAATCCTCGGCCAGCGCTCCGGGCAGCAGCCGCGCGATCGCGTCGACGAGCACCATCGCGGGCAGCTCGCCGCCGGAGAGCACGTACGGGCCGATCGAGATCGCATCCGAGGCGAGCTGCGTCAGCACGCGCTCGTCGAAGCCTTCGAAGCGGGCCGAGAGCAGCGTCAGGCGCTCCTCGGCCGCGAGCTCTTCGACCATTCCCTGCGTCAGCTGCCGGCCCTGCGGTGTCAGCGCGACCATGCGATGCCCGGGCTGGCCGCCGTAGGCGGCGTCCAGAGCGGCCGCAACCGTGTCGACGCGCAGGACCATGCCGGCGCCTCCTCCGTACGGCTCATCGTCGACCTGGCCCGCCCGGAGCGGTGTCGTGTCGCGATAGCTGAACAGGCGTAGATCCAGCTCGCCGCCGAGGACCGTCGCGACCGGACGCTGCTCGCAGAGCCACGCGAACGCATGCGGAACCAGGGTGAAGACGTCGAGCTGCACAGGAATGGCCTCCGCCAGGTTACCCAGCGTCGGCGAAGCCGACTGCGACAACGACCCGGCGGTGCTCGAGGTCGATCTCGCGGACGCAGTCCTCCACGAGCGGGAGCCGCAGCCCCGAATCGAGCGCGAGCACGTCGTTGGCCACGCCGGGCTCGATCTCGGCCACCGAACCGAGCTCGCGGCCGCCTTCCTCCTCGACGGCGAGCCCGATCAGGTCCGTGACGTAGTAGGAGCCCGCTTCGGGCACCGGCAACGCCGAGCGGGGCACCGAGAGCGTCGATCCCCGAGCGGCGACCCGGTCGAGCCGGACGACGAGGCGGCCGCCGGAGCGCTTCGACTCCACCACCGTGGCCGGGACGCCGTCGACCTGGAGGACCGCGCCGAGCGCGAACCACGCCGGGTCCTCGCTCGCCTCCTGGACGACGAATGCGCCGGCGACGCCGTGCGGACGTCCGACGCGGCCGACGGACACCCAGTCGTCAGTCGACAATCTCGAGCAGCAGCCGCCGGTCCGAGCGGGCGGCACACGCCCGGACGATCGTCCGGAGCGCGCGGGCGATCCGGCCCTGACGGCCGATCACCTTGCCGACCTCCTCCTTGGCGACGTGGAGCTGAAGCACGAGCGCTCCGTCCCGCTCGACCTCTTCGACCCGAACGGCCTCGGCGTCATCGACGAGGCCCCGGGCGAGATAGGCGACGAGGTCAGCTGCTGCCAACGCCGGCGACCTTGAGCAGGCGCGAGACCGCGTTCGAGGGCTGCGCGCCCTTGGCGAGCCAGTCCTTGACCTTCGACTCGTCGAACTCGATCGTCGAGGGATCGGTCTGCGGGTTGTAGCGACCGACGATCTCGATGAACCTGCCGTCGCGCGGCGAGCGCGCGTCGGCGACCACGACGCGGTAGATCGGGTTCTTCTTCGACCCGACCCGCGCCAATCTCATCCGTACTGCCATTTCACCTCCCGCCGGCCTTGGTCATGAGCTCGGGTGGGATCGCCGGCAGCTTCCCTTTCCCAATCTGCTTCATCATCTTCTCCATCTGCTTGCGGGCGCTCAGCAGCTGGTTGACCTGCTGCACGGTAGTCCCGCTGCCACGCGCGATGCGCTGCCGCCGCGACCCGTTGATCAGATGGGGCATGCGCCGCTCATGCGGGGTCATCGAGAGCACAATCGCCTCGACGCGGGCCATCTCCTCCTCGTTGACCTGCAAATCCTTCAGCTGTCGGCCGACGCCGGGGAGCATCGAGAGCACGCCCTTGAGGGGCCCCATCTTCCGCAGCATCCGGTAGCTCGTCAGAAAGTCGTCGAACGTGAACTGGCCCGACATCACGCGACGCTCGAGCTCTGCCTGCTCCTCCTCCTCGACGGCCTCCTCGGCCTTCTCGATCAGGCTGAGCATGTCGCCCATGCCAAGGATCCGCGAGGCCATGCGGTCGGGGTGGAAGTACTCGAGTTGGTCGAGCTTCTCGCCGACCGAAACGAGCTTGATCGGCTTGCCCGTGACAGCCTTGACCGAGAGGGCGGCTCCGCCGCGGGCATCGCCGTCGAGCTTCGTCAGCACGACGCCGTCGAAGGCGACCCGGTCGAGGAAGGTCTGGGCGACGTTCACGGCCTCCTGGCCGGTCATCGCATCGAGCACCAGCAGGACGTTCGTCGGGCGCGCCTCCTTGCGGACCGCCGCGAGCTCGTCCATCAGGGCCTCGTCGACGTGGAGTCGGCCCGCGGTATCCACGATCGCAACGTCCCGCCCGTCGCTGATCGCCCGCGCCAGTCCCTTGCGCACGGCGATCACGGGGTCCTTCGTCTCCTCGCGGTAGACGGGGATCTGGATCTGCCGGCCGAGCTGCTCGAGCTGGTCGATCGCGGCCGGACGCTGCAGGTCGGCGGCGATCAGGCCCGGCTCCTTCCCCTCCTTCCGGAGCAGGAGAGCCAGCTTCGCGGCCGTCGTCGTCTTGCCCGACCCCTGCAGGCCCGCGAGCAGGATCACGGTCGGCGGGCGGCCCGCGAAGGCGAGCTTCGAATCACCGCTGCCCATGAGCTCGGTCAGCTCGTCGTGAACGATCTTCACGACCTGCTGCCCGGGGGTCAGGCTCTTGAGAACGTCCGAGCCCAGCGCGCGTTCGCGGACGCGGGCGACGAAGTCCTTGACGACCTCGAAGTTGACGTCGGCCTCGAGCAGCGCAAGGCGGATCTCGCGCATCGCCTTCGAGATCGCTTCCTCGTCGAGGCGGCCGCGCTTCCTGAGGCCGTCGAGGGTCTGGTTGAGCTTGTCGGACAGGGTGTCGAACACGGCGGAGAAGTGTACGTGTCAGGATCCCGCAGCCAACTCACGGAAAGGAGCGCGACATGAGCGTTGCCAAGGTGATCACGATCATCGGTTCGTCCCCGGACAGCTTCGCCAAGGCGGCCGACAACGCCGTCCAGGAGGCGGCCAAGACGGTGCGCGGCATCAGCGGGGCCGACGTCGTGTCGATGACGCTGAAGGTCGAGAACGAGCGCGTCGTCGCCTACCGGACGACGGTCAACATCGCGTTCGCGATCGAGGGCTCAGCCTGACCTGATCGGCGGACGGCGTCCGGGTGGGCCGGCCAGCCGGCCCGCCGAGCGCGCCGCCGGCGATCGAGCCGACGAGAACCGTGGCGAGCACCCATTTCTTGGTGATGTTCATACCTGTCACCTCCTTTCCGGCAGCCAGTCAACCGGCGCCGCCTAAGGGGGCCTTAAGCGCTGATCAAGAGTTCTCTATGAATTTCCGGGACTACTCGCCGACGAGCGCCCGCGCGTAGTCGCCCGCGTCGAACGGCCGGAGATCGTCGAGCTGCTCGCCGACGCCGACGAGCTTCACGGGCAGGCCGAGCTCGTAGGCGATCGGGATCGCCACCCCGCCCTTGGCCGATCCGTCCAGCTTCGTCAGAGCCACGCCGGTCACATCCACCGCCTCACCGAAAAGCCGCGCCTGCTGGAGGCCGTTCTGGCCCGTGGTCGCGTCGACGACGAGCAGGGTCTCGTGCGGCGCGCCCGGGAGCCGCTGGCCGATCACGCGGCCGACCTTGGCGAGCTCATCCATCAGGTTCGTCTGCGTGTGCAGACGCCCGGCCGTGTCCACGATGACCACGTCTCGGCTCCGCGCCTTGGCCGCCTCGATCGCGTCGAACGCGACCGACGCGGGGTCGGCCCCGCGGCTGGACCCGACGAAGTCGGCCTTGGCTCGATCCGCCCAGATCTCGAGCTGCTCCTCGGCGGCGGCCCGGAACGTGTCGGCCGCCGCGAGGATGACCGAGTGCCCGTGCTCGCGGAGCTTCTGCGCCAGCTTGCCGATCGTCGTCGTCTTGCCGGTCCCGTTGACACCGACCACGAGGATCACGCTCGGCTCCCCCCGCACGTTCAGCTGAGCAGGCTCGCCGAACAGCACCGCGATCTCCTCGGCGAGCGACGCGTTCAGGTCGCCGAGCTCTGGCCGCAGCTCGAGCCGCCGAACGAGCTCCGCCGTCGCCCGCACCCCGACGTCGCCGGCGATCAACGCTTCCTCGAGCCGCTCCCAGGCCGCTTCGTCGGCCGGGTCGAAAGCAGCCGCAGCCAGCTCGCCGGTCAGCGCCCGTCGGCTCTTGCCGAGCGAGTCCCGCAGGCGGGTGAAGAATCCGCCGGCGGCCTCCTCCTGCGCCTCCTCGGGCGTGTCCTCGGCGCCGAGCAGCTGCGCCCAGCTGCGACTCACGCCCCGACGGCGATCGCTTCGCGCTCGAGCCGGCGCGACACGACCTGCGAGACCCCGTCGCCGCCCATCGTCACGCCGTAGAGGATATCCGCGGCCTCCATCGTCCTCTTCTGGTGCGTGACGACGATGAACTGGGCGCGGTCCGAGAACTGCCGGAGCAACTCGACGAAGCGTCCGATGTTCGCGTCGTCGAGCGCGGCCTCGACCTCGTCGAGGAGGTAGAACGGACACGGGCGCGCGAGGAAGAGCGCGAAGAGGAACGCGATCGCGCCGAGCGAGCGCTCGCCGCCGGACAGGAGCGAGAGCTTCGTCACCCGCTTGCCGAGGGGCCGCAACTCGACCTCGATCCCGGGCGATTCGCCGTCCTCCTCCTCGGTGAGCCGCAGCCTGCCTTCACCACCCGGGAAGAGGGTGGCCGCGACCTCGCTGAAGTTCTCGCGCACGGAGGCGAACGTCTCCGAGAAGCGCCGGTCGACGGTCTCCGCCAGGTCGGATCGCAGCGCCTCCAGCTCCTCGAGGCTGCGCTCGAGATCTTCACGCTGGACGCGAAGCTCTTCGAGTCGTTCCTTCTCCCGCTCATACTCCTCCTTGGCGAAGGGATTGACGCCGCCGAGGGCTTCGCGGCGCCGCTCTGCGCGTTCCAACCTGGCGACGAGCTCCTCCCGGCCGCTCTCCTCGCCCGGCGCGGCCCCGGTTTCCTCGAGGCGCCGCTGCACTTCGGCCGCCTCCGCCCCGAGCCGGGCGAGCTCGACCTCGACGGCGGCGGCCCGCTCGCCGGCCTCCGAGGCGCTTCGCCGCGACTCTGCCTCCTCGGCTCCGAGCCCGCGCAGCTGACCCGCAAGCTCGCCGGCGCGGGCCGAGCCGGCGTCGACCCGCGCGCGGAGCGGCGCCTCGAAGCGAGCTGCGGCCCCGGCTGCGCCTGCTAGAGCCTCTGCGAGCCGCGTCGCGGCTTCGCCCAGCGGGCGGAGTCTCGCCCGGCCCGCCTCGCGAGCCGCGTCGGCTGCGTCTGCCGCGGCCGCCGCCGTCCCGGCGGCGCGCGTTTCGAGCTCGTCGGCCTCGGCGGCGAGCTCCCGCCTGCGCGCCTCGAGCCGCAGCAGGACCGCTTCCGCGGCCTCGCCCGAGAACCAGAGCTCTCCCGCTTCCGGGTCGTGGCCGAAGCCCTCGCGGGTCACCGATCGCGTCTCCACACCCAGCAGCTCTGCGACGGGGACGATTGGCGTTCCCTGCACCAGGGCGTGCGCGCGGTCGCCGACGAGGACGGTCAGGTTGCCCATCCCGTCCGCGCGCGCCCGCTCGAGCAGCGCGAGCGCGGCAGCCGGACCGTCGGCGACGATCGCCCCGGCGCGTGCTCCGAGAGCTGCGGCGACCGCGCGCTCGTCCCCGGAGACGACACCGAGATCCGCCAGCGCGAGGCGCGCTCCATCCTCCGCGAGAGCACGCGCCGCCGGCGGCAGTCCTTCCCGCTCGGCCAGCGCCCGGTCGAGCGCGGCCAGTCGTTCGCGCGCCAGGCGCGCCTGCTCGACGAGGAGATCGTGCTCGCCCGAAACCACAGGCGCCGACGGGCCTGGATCGACACGCAGACGCTCGGCCAGAGCCGCGGCCGATTCCCGCCGGAGCTCGAGCCGCTCCGCCGCGCTGCGCAGCCGGTAGAGCGCCGCGGTCGCCGCTTCGCGCCGTCCCGCCGCGTCGGCCAGCTCCTCCTCGGCGGCCGTGCGGCGGCCCAGCAGCTCCTCCAGCCCTCTGTCGATGCGGCCGCGCTCGAGCCGTGCCGCATCCTGGCGTCCCTGAGCATCGGCGATGCGGTCCCCAAGGACTGCGAGGTCGAGCGCCGCGATCGTCGCCTTCATTCCCGCAATCTCGACGGCGAGCTTCTCGGCCCGCTCCGCCGCCGTTGCCTGGAGCGCAAGGGGCCGGAGCCGCTTCGCCACCTCGTCCTCGAGGTCGCGGGCACGCTCGGTCTGCACCGAAACCCGTGCGAGCTTCAGCTCGGCGCGGTGGCGCCGGCGCTTGAATCGACCCAGGCCGGCCGCTTCCTCCACCAGGGCGCGACGTTCCTCCGGCCTGCTCGCCAGGACGGCCTCGACCCGCCCCTGGCCGATGACCGAGCCGACGCCGGGGCCGAGGCCCACGTCCGCCAGCAGCTCGACGACGTCCAGCCGCCGCACCGTGGCGCCGTTGACGAGGTACTGGCCCTCTCCCCCGCGATGCAGGCGCCGCGCGATCGAGACCTCCGGATACTCGAGCGAGAGCGCCCCGTCCGCATTGTCGAAGAGCAACTCGACCTCGCAGAAGTCCGCGGCGGGGAGCTTGTCCGACCCGGCGAACAGGACGTCATCGCCTCGCTCGGCGCGGAGCTCGCTCGCCGCCTGGCTCCCTGCGGCCCAGACGAGCGCATCCGCGATGTTCGACTTACCCGACCCGTTCGGGCCGACGACGACCGCGACTCCTTGCTCCAGCCGGAATTCCGTGGCGCTGGGGAACGACTTGAACCCGCGCAGCTTGATTGCCGTGAGGTGCACGCGGGCGGAATTTTGACCGGTGGCTCGGACTACGCGGCTTCGGCGCCGAGCTGCGCAAGCGCTTCCTCGGCGGCGGCCTGTTCGGCTTCCTTCTTGGAGCGTCCCCTCCCGAGGCCCACCTGCTCACCGTCGATCGACACGGCGCACGTGAACGTCCGATCGTGCGCAGGCCCGTCGACCTCGAGGACCGAATAGCTGACCTGGCGGTGCTGGCGGGCCGCGGTTTCCTGAAGCTCGGTCTTGTGGTCGACGTGCTGCGTGGCCGCGTACTCGATCCGGCCGGAGAAGGCCTCGGCGATCGACTTCTCGATCTTCTCGAAGCCATGCAGGAGAAAGAGGGCGGCGAGTGCGGCCTCGAGCAGAGCGGCCAGGACGTTGCGGTTGCGGACGAGCCCGTCGAGCTCCTCTTTCGCCAGCATCTTTCGTCCGCGCTCGGCGAGGCCGGCGCCGAGCTCGAGCTCGCGCGCGACCACCGCGCAGCTCTGCCGGGAGACCACGTGCGAACGGATCTTCGCCAGGCGCCCCTCGCTGAAGTCCGGATAGCGGTTGTAGAGCGCTCGTGCGACGGCAAGCTCGAGCACGCTGTCGCCGAGGAACTCGAGCCGCTCGTAGGAGGAGGCTCGGTCGGGGGCCCAGGCCGGATGGGTGAAGACGTGCTCCAGCCGGTCCGGCGGCAGCCGGTCGATCAGCCGCCGAAGTTGCTCGGGTGCCCCCGGGTGCGCCCGGACGCTACTGGTGGGACGCGACGTAATCGACGGCCTGGCCTACCGTCTGGATCTTCTGCGCGTCCTCATCCGAGATCTTGATCCCGAACTGGTCCTCCAGCTCCATAATCAGTTCGACGAGATCCAGCGAATCGGCGTCCAGATCCTCCTGGAACGAGGCTCCCTCGGTGATTTCGCTCTCTTCGATGCCGAGCTGCTCGGTCAGGACTTCCTTGACTCGCTCGAAGACTTCCTCGCGCGACGCTGCCATGTCACCTCACTTGCGGGTCGGGGTCTCGGGGAGCGCCGATCATACACAGGCTGCAGGCCGAGATCTGAAACGGATGCGGCTTGTCCACTGCGGTTGAGGCGGACTCGCGAGCGAGCTCGATCAGACGGCCTCCGCCGGTTCCGAGTCGCGGGCAGGCTGGGCGAGCCGCGCCTCGAGGCGTCCGACGACGTCGTGCTCGACCCCGCGGGCGGCGAGCCGGATCGCGTTTGCGATCGCCCGCGTGGACGAGCTGCCGTGTGCCTTGACGACGAGCCCGCGGAGACCGAGCAGGTAGGCGCCCCCGTAGGTCTCGGGATCGAGGCGAGAGCGAAGGCTGCGAGCGGCGGGCCGGATCAGGAGCCCGCCGAGCTTTCCGCGCGTCGTCGACGTGATCTCCTCGCGGAGCGCGTCGAGCACGGTCTTGATCGTCCCTTCGAGCAGCTTGAGCGAGACGTTGCCCGTGAAGCCGTCGGTCACGACGACGTCGGCCGCACGGGCCAGCAGCTCGCGTCCTTCCGTGTTGCCCTTGAAGTTGAGATCGCTTTCGGCGAGCAGGCGGTGAGCCTCGAGGGTGAGTTGATTTCCCTTCTCCGGCTCCTCGCCGATCGAGAGCAGCCGAACCGTTGGGTTCAGGCGCTCGAGGATCTCCTCGGCGAAGACCGCGCCCATCTCTGCGAACTGGAAGAGATGCTCGGGCCGTGCGTCGGCGTTGGCACCCGAGTCGATCAGGACGGAGGGCCCCTCGCGGGTCGGAATGACGACCGCCAGAGCAGGACGATGCACACCTCGGATGCGCCGGAGGTTCAGGAGACCGGCCGCGAGCAGGGCGCCTGTGTTGCCTGTAGAGACAACTGCTTGCGCTCTCCCCTCGCCGACGATTCGACACGCAACGACCAGCGAGCTGTCCGGCTTGCTCCGAACCGCCTCGGCCGGCTTCTCGTCCATCGCGATCACCTGGGTGGCCGAAACGAGCTCGAGCCCGTGCGTGTTCAGGCCCTCGGGGCCGACGAGCACAGGCGTCAGCCCGGCGGCAGCAGCCTCGAGTGCGCCGGCGACGACCTCGTCCGGCCCGCGGTCTCCGCCCATCGCGGTGGACGCGATGGGCACGGGCATGGTTAGGGACCGGCGGTCGGAAGCGGCTCGACGTCGCGTCCGCGATACGTCTTGCACGTCGGGCAGACGTGATGGGGCCGCGTCGGCTGTCGACAGTTCGGGCAGACGTTCGGGCGCGGAGCCTCGATCCGATGCTGCGCGCGCCGCTTGTCGCGCCGGGATTTGGAGGTTTTCTTCTTGGGGACAGCCATGGCCGGCGGGGAACTATAGCGTTATCCTCTCGGTGAGCCCTCGGGCTCGCCCTATGCGCGTCTCCTGATCGATCACCCCCGTTGTGGCGCCGTCCCTGGACGGGGCGCGCGCCGATCCGCGATCAGGAGGCACTCATTTGCACGGCACACTCGTCGCGCACGACATCGTCAAGAACCACGGGGCGCAGCCTGTTCTGCGCGGCGTCTCGCTGACGGTTCGGCCCGGCAGCCGGATCGGCGTGGTCGGGCCGAACGGAATCGGCAAGACGACGTTGCTCCGCATCCTCGCGGGACTCGAACCAGCCGAGCGCGGCTCGGTGCGGCGGTCGCCGTCCTCGCTCACCGTCGGGTATCTCCCGCAGGAGCCCGACCTGCGCGCCGACGAGACGCTGCTGCAATACCTGGGCCGGCGCACGGGCGTGGCGGACGCCGAAGCACGGTTCGAGGCGCTCGCCCGACGCCTGGAACGCGAGCCCGAGGCCGCCGAGGCGTACACGGACGCCCTCGAGCGCTACCTGGCTCTGGGCGGCGCCGACCTGGTGGCGCGGGCGGGAGCCGTCTGTGCGGAGGTGGGGCTCCGCGTGGGGCTCGGCGCTCGGCTGGGCGTGCTGTCGGGCGGCGAGGCCGCGCGAGCGACGCTCGCCGCTCTGCTCCTCTCCCGGTTCGACGTCTACCTGCTCGACGAGCCGACGAACGACCTCGACGGAGCGGGTCTCGCGCGGCTGGAAGGTTTCGTCGCCTCGCTCCACGCTGGCGTTGTCGTCGTCTCCCACGATCGCGCATTCCTCGACCGGACGGTCGACCGCATGTTCGAGCTCGAAGCGGAGACCGGGCGGCCGCGCGAATACGCAGGCGGCTGGAGCGGATACGAGGAGGCCCGCGCGCTGGCCCGGCACGGTGAGCAGGCCGCGTACGACCGTTACGCCGCCGAGCGGGGTCGCTTCGAGGATCTGCTGCGCGTGCGACGCGGGCAGGCACGGGCCGGTGGGGCAGCGGCCGACCGCCGGGGGACACAGGCACTGCGCTCGAAGGTGCACCAGGCCGAGCGGCGTCTCGAGCGCCTTGAACGGGTGGGCAAGCCCTGGCGCCCGTGGCAGCTGGAGCTCGCGTTCGCACGTGCGCCGCGGGGAAGCGACGTGGTGGCGTCGCTCGAGGGAGCCGTCATCGAGCTTCCCGGCTTCCGGCTGGGCCCGGTCGACCTGGAGCTGGCCGCCGGCGACCGGCTGGCCGTGCTCGGCGACAACGGGAGCGGTAAGACGACGCTTCTCCGCGCGCTGCTCGGAGCCGTCGACCTGACCGAAGGAAGGCGGCGGCTCGGGTCAGCCGTCGTCGTCGGCGAGCTCGATCAGCGGCGCGCGGAGTTCGAGCTCGACGAACCGCTCACAGGCCCGTTCTCCGCCGCAGTCGGCCTGCCGCAGGGAGAAGCTCGAACGCTCCTGGCGAAGTTCGGCCTCGGCGCCGACGAGCTCTCGCGGCCGGCGCGTTCCCTGTCGCCGGGCGAACGGACCCGAGCCAGCCTGGCGGCACTGGCCGCTCGCGGCGTGAACTGCCTCGTGCTGGACGAGCCGACCAATCACCTCGACCTGGATGCGATCGAGGAGCTCGAATCAGCGCTCGAGGCGTTCGCAGGCGCCGTGGTGCTCGTCACCCACGACCGGCGCTTCCTCGAGGGATTCCGCGCGACGCGCGTGATCGAGCTCGAAGTCGGCACGGATTCGACACGAACCGCGCGCCACGCGCGCGTCTTTGAGCGTTACGCTGACCTCGGGGGAGAGAACACCGGGGGGTCCCCCGGGGGAACGATCTAAGGCTGGCCGCTCGGGACTGGTCCGTTCAGGACGGAGAAGCCGCTGGGGTCAGAGCTGCTCGCGGAGAGCTTCGAGAGCGGCCCACCGCGGATCCGTCTCGCTCAGCTCGTGCGTGTGCGGCTCCAGGTTCAGATCGCGGCCGCAGGCGGGGCAGAGCCCGGCGCAGTCCGGTCGGCACAGGATCTGCTCGGGAAGCGCCAGCACCAGGGCATCGCGGGCCCACGCCGAGAGATCGACCACGTCATCCTTCAGGTACGGCGTACGAAGCTCGTCGGCGTCGCCCGGGCTCGTCGCCTGGTACTCGGTCGCAGCGATCGGTACCTCGAGCACCGCATCGGCCAGGCAGCGCACACACGGCCCGTGCAGCCGGGCGTCGAAGCGGAGCTGCAGGACGATGCCGGTTGTCGCGCGGACGGCGGAGAAGGCGGCTGCAACGGTCTCCGGCACCGGGATGTAGCGCTGGCCGCCCAGCTCGAGCGCCGGCAGGGCTACGTCCTTCGCCTCGCGGTGCTCCTCGCCCGCCCGGATCTTCAGCGACCTCAGGTCGAACGTCGTCATACCCGCAGCGTAGCGCCGGTACTTGCGGCTACCGAGCGCGCGCCGCAGCCGTGGCCGGTACCGGCGCCGCCGTTCGTGCTCGGGCGGGCTTGCCCCTGACGATCAGCGCGACAGCGATCAGAATCATGGCGCCGGCGATCACGGTCCGCACGCCGATCGGCTCGCTCAGGATCGCCCAGCCGAGGAAGACGGCGACGGCCGGGTTGACGTAAGCGTAGGTCGACACCAGTGAGGTCGGCGCGGCGCGAAGCAGCCAGATGTACGCGCTGAACCCGACGAGCGAACCGATCGCGATCAGGTAGACCAGGGCAAGCAGGGATTGGGTCGACACGCCGCCTAGATCGGCACCCTCGCCGAGGGAGAGGCCGACCACAGCCAGGATCCCGCCGCCGGTCAGCATCTCCATCGATGCGGCGACGAGTGGCCGGCGCGGAAGCACGGCGCGCCGCGAAAGCAGCGACCCAACGGCCCAGGAGATCGCCGAGATGACGAGGAGGAGGGCGCCGACGGGATCGAGGTGGCCAGGCCCTGTCGGCCCGGCGAGGAGCGCGGCGCCCGCAAGCCCGACCACCAGCCCGGCAACGGCGGAGCGACCCAGCCGCTGCCCCCACACCGCACGGTCGAGCAGCGCCATCCAGAGCGGCACCGTCGCGATCACGAGGGAGCTGACACCCGAGTCGACCTTCTGCTCGGCGAGAGCGAGGAGGCCGTTTCCGGAGACGAGGAGGGCACCTCCGACGACCGCCGCCGCGCCCCACTGCCGGAGGCCCGGACTGTCTCCTTCGCGGTCTCCTCGGCGGATCGACCACGCGTAGAGCAGCGCGCCCGCGATCAGGAAACGAATTGCTCCCATCAGGAACGGCGGCAGCGTGCGAACGGCGAGCAGGATGCCGATGTAGGTCGAGCCCCAGACCACGTACACGACGAGCAGCGCGGCCCAGATCCGCGCGCGGCTTGCTTCTGCAGGGCTCACCGCCGTCGCGGCGCCCCCGGCCACCACCCACGGGTGTCCCGGTCGTCGAGGTCCCGATGGTCGGGCACGACGACGGCGCCGAGGCACACGGCGAGGAGCACGAGGGAGATCACCAGGGCGCTCATACCAACTCCAACGCCCTCAACGGTGCCGCCGTGAGGTCATTAGCGCAAGTCCTATAAAGTGTGGCTTCGATTATGGAAGCTGATCGTTGGCTGGGACTCGAGCTACGGCATCTAGCCGCCCTCAAAGCGGTTGTCGAGCAGGGCTCGTTCGGACGCGCGGCGACCAGCCTCGGGTACACCCAGTCGGCCGTGAGCCAGCAGATCGCGACGCTCGAACGCATCGTCGGAGCGAAGCTGCTCGACCGGCCGGGAGGCCCGAAGCCCGTCTCGGTCACCGACGCGGGGTCCGTCTTGCTCCGCCACGCCGAGAGCATCACCGCGCGCCTCCAGGCCGCCCAGGCCGACCTCCGGTCTCTCGCGGACGGCGCGGCGGGCCCGCTTCGGGTCGGCACCTACCAGAGCGTCGGCGCACGCATCCTCCCCACCATCCTTCAGCGCTTCCTCGCCGAGTGGCCCCAGGTCGAGATCTCGCTGCAGGAGCTCACGGACGACGAGGAGCTGCTGATTCGCGTCGAACGGGGCGAGCTCGACCTGACGTTCACGATGCTTCCGCTGCCGCCCGGCCCGTTCGAGTTCGTCGAGTTGATGCGCGACCCCTACGTCCTCGTGGTCGCCGCGGACTCACTGCTCGCCGAGCGCGACCGGCCGCCCACACCGCGCGAGATCGCCGACCTCCCGCTGATCGGCAACCGCAGCTGCCGCAGCATCGAGGCCGGAATGAACTACGTGCGCGGGTCAGGCCGTGAGCCCCGGATCGTCTTCCGCTCCGACGACAACGGCACCGTGCAGGGCATGGCCGCCAACGGGATGGGCGCAGCGCTGGTGCCGCTCTTGACCGTCGACGAGGCGGACGAGCGCATCGAGGTGATCGAGCTGTCCGACCGCTTCCCGGAGCGAATCATCGGCATCGCGTGGCACCGCGACCGGCACCGGAGCCGGGCCGCAGAGGCGTTCGTCGACGAGGCGCGTGCCGTCTCCGCCGAGTACGCCGCGCAGCGGGTGCCCGCCTAGAGGCTCTCACCTCTTCACCAGCCGTACCGCAGCGGAGCGGACCGGATCGGACTGACCCCACCGGTCGACGAGCACCGCCCGGTAGCGATACACGCCCGGCTCGAGCACCTCGGTGCAGATCTTGACCGGCCGCCGGCAGACCGGCACCAGCGCCGTGCCGCGCTCGCGGAAGACGAGCGCCCCCCTGATCCGCGGGTCGTCCGGCCAGCGAACCCTCACCCGCATCGTGCGCGCCTTGATCTGGAAGGGCGCCACGAGGATCGGAGGCTCCGGCCGGGTCAGGTCCGCCAGCATGTTCCGCATGAACTGCTGGAGGCGCGGGTCGACGGGGGTCGTGAAGCCGTCGCCGTTCACGCGGTAGTCGTCGAGCGCCCAGGAGAACTCGAGCGAGCCGCTCGCGAAGACGCGAGCGCCAGAGCCGGCCGTGTACGTCACCGCCTCGGACCGCTCGAGCGGATCCGTCCCCTCATGGTGGAAGAGCACGCTCAGGTGCGGAATGCAGGAGCCGGAGCCGGGAATCTGATCGTGCTCGCGGCTGACGATCCCGGCGACCGTCGACGAGGCGGAGAGCCCCGTGCCGGCGAACCAGCGATGCTCGGCAGCGCCGACGAGGTAGTCGCCGCGCGGCCACTGGTACGAGCCTTCGTAGTGCTGGACGCCGAGTAGCGCGCACTCGGGCCGAGAAGGGGTTAGGTCGCGGAAGAGGACGCTCTCGAGCGCCTGGCTGGGTTCCGGATCGGCCGGCGACTTGTAGCCGATCATCGTCGTGGAGCCGTTTTCGTAGCGCACCTGCCAGTACGCGGCGTTCGCCCCCATGAAGGCGAGGTTCGTCCCGCGGTCGCGCGCGCCCTCGTAGCCGTCGCGCATCGTCTTCGTCCAGTACTCGTCGTGGCCCGCGATCAGCACCAGCCGGTGCCGGACGAGAAGCTCGGGATCGCGGTCGACGTCGACATCGGTCGCATAGGAGACGTCGAGGCCCTCCCGCTCGAGAAATCGCAGCAGCGGGAGCTCCCACGACGACACCGGCTGGTTCCCGGGCTGGTCCCAGGAATAGGGGCGGTCGAAGCTGACGTGGTTCGCTCTCGCTCCGCTCGTCGAGTTGAAGTCGTAGAGGCTCTTGCCGCCCCAGGAGTTGTAGGCCTGCCAGGTGTTCACCGGGACGACCACGAGGATCGGCGAGCGTCGCTCCTGGGCCTCCCGGACGACGAACGGCACGGTTCCGCTGCCCGATCCGTCGGTCGGCAGGAGCCGCGCCACGTAGTAGCCGCTGACCCAGTCACCGGGAATCGGGAGCGCGTCCGTCACCGGCCAGCCGGGTCGAGCCTCGCCGGTGACGGGGTCCGGAGCAGGAAGGGTGTAGGTGGCGCCCGACCGGTAGCCGAGACAGTTCGGGAGGCAGCCCACGATGCGGCCGCCCGGACCGCCGTACCAGCCGAGCCGGAGGATCTCGACCCGGTAGTCGACGCCCGCCGGAACGCTGACGTGGAGGTGCAGCGTCTCGCCCGGCGCGAGGCTCGGCTCCGACGCGTAGCCCTCGACCGCCGAGGCGCCGAACGGCCCCCAGCCGGACGTGCCGGCGAGGGCGTTCTCCTGCTGGATCGGGTTTCCGGCAAGGGCAGCCGGGACGAACACGGCCGCGATCAGCGCGAGAACGAACGCCCGCATGGCGCGACGTTAGCGCGCCGGTGTTGCCTAGCCGTTAGTACGCGACCTGGGACTCGTGGTCGCCGTCGGCGCCCACGCCTGCGACGACCGACTCCTGCGAGCGCTCGTGCAGCCGCTCCCGGCCGCGCTTCACCGCGCCCAGGAACTTGTCGAGATTGACCTCGAGCGTGGACAGGATCCCGTCCGCCCAGTCCTCCATCTCGAGCCGCGTCTCGCGGGCCGTGCGCCTGGCGTCGTCGATGATCTCCTGCGCCTGCTTCTCGGCCAGCTTGACGATCTCGGTCTGCGAGGCCTCGCGCACGGCCTGCTCGCGCGCCTCCGCGATGATCCTGTCGACCTCGCGCTTCGCCTCCGCCAGCATCTCCTGGCGCTCCTTGACGATCCAGCGCGCCTGCTTGATCTCCTCGGGGATCGTCGCCCGCATCTGGTCGAGGATGTCGTAGATCTCCTCGCGGTCGATCCGGACCTGGTCGGTGAGCGGCACCGCCTTGGCGTTGTGCACGAGATCGTCGAGCTTGTCGATCAGAACAAGTACATCCATAACGCTCCAGTCTACTCTTGAGGGCTGACGGGGGCTCCCGGCCTGCCTTGCGGGTACAGCTCGCGGAAACGGCGCGCGACCGCCTTCGGCACAAGCTCGTCCACGTTTCCGCCAAACACCGCTATCTCCTTCACTCCGCTTGAGGAGACGAAGGACACGCTCGGGCTGGCCATCACGTAGACGGTCTCGATGTCGGGGGCGAGGGTGCGGTTCAGCTGGTGCATCTGGAACTCCCATTCGAAGTCCGAGATCACGCGGAGGCCCTTGACGATCACCTTCGCATCCCACTTCCTTGCGAAGTCGACGACGAGGACCGAGAAGACCTCCACCTCGACGTTGTCCATGCCCGCGACGGCTTCCTTCAGGAACGCGACGCGCTCGTCCAGCGGGAACATCGGCTGCTTGTGCCTGGGTTCCCCGACGACGCCGACCACGACTCGATCGAAGATCGAAGCCGCGCGCCCGATCACGTCGATGTGACCGTTCGTGACCGGGTCGTAGGTGCCGGGATAGATCGCGGTGATCAATGCTCGAAGAGGGTCAGGCGTGCCGATCCGTAGTGCCGAGACGTCCGTTTGGCGAGCGGGAGATCCGGCTCGACGCGTGCCGAGCTCTCCACGACCAGGAGGCCGCTTGGGGCGATCACGGCTGGCAGGTAACGGGCAAGAGCGGAGAAGTCGGTCATTTCGTACGGCGGGTCGAGCAGCACGAGATCGTACTGACGCCGCTCGGTTGCCAGCGCCTGGAGGGCGTCGCGGCAGAGGACGGCCGCCCCGGTCAAGCGCAGTTTCTCGAGATTCCGCTCGATCGTCCGACAGGCAGCGCGATCGGTTTCGACGAAGACCGCGCTCCCGGCCCCGCGCGAGAGCGCCTCCAGCCCCATCGCGCCGGAACCGGCGTAGAGATCGAGCACGGACGCCCCCTCGACGGGCCCGATCAGGTTGAACGCGGCCTCGCGGACCCGGTCCCCCGTTGGGCGGGTGGCAAGCCCTTTGGGCGCTTCAATGCGGTGGCCTTTGCGGCTTCCGGCGATGATGCGCATGGCTGGAGTGTCCCCTAGGGGTCGGGTGGGCCGCTACGCGGCAAAAAGTTTCCGGGGGGCTCTCGCCCCCCGAGACCCCCCGGTGTTTCCATGGACCGTAGATATCGCGGAGCAAGCTCCGCTCGAATGGGGGGACTCCCGTCCCCCCATTGGCCCCCCTGGCTGGTATGGCTCCGCGGAGTGATGAAAAACCTGCGGAGAGCCTCCGGACGGCCAACCCTCCGGACAACGGTCCCCTTTCTTCTCCCGCCGTCAGGCGGGCGTGCCCATTTCCGTCGGCGCAGCCGGCGGACAAACTCGATCTGCGCGTAAGCCGCGGTGATCCA